>JBKBSI010000001.1:0-65523 GCA_046291745.1 Pseudomonas sp.
CTGCTCAATGACCAGGTATCGGTATACGGCAACGCCAGTCGCAGCTTCCGGCCTAACGGTGGTGCGGATATCAACGAAAACTCCTTTGAGCCGGAAAAAGGTTTGTCCACCGAACTGGGTATCAAGGCAGAGACGCTGGACGGGCGCATTGCCGGCTCCCTGGCCCTGTTCAAGATCACCAAGGAGAATGTGGTAACGGCCGACCCCCTCAATCCGGGCTTCAGCATCGCCGCGGGTGAGGTCGAGAGTCAGGGTCTAGAGCTGGATATCCAGGGCCAGATCACCGACAGCTTGCGCTTGAATGCCAGCTACGCCTACGTCGATGCCGAGGTCAGCAAGGACAATACCTTGGAGGTTGGCTCGCGCCTGATCAATGTACCCGAGCATGCGGCCAGCCTGTTTGCCGTGCAGAACATCGGTCAGGGCGGCCTGGGCGCCGGGATCAACTATGTCGGACGGCGTTCCGGCGACAATCAGGACAGCGGCTTTGAGCTACCCGCCTACACCACGGTCAAGCTGATGGGCTTTTATGCGCTGTCACCGACGGTGCGCTTGAGCCTGGATGTGGACAACCTGTTGGACAAGGATCACTACGTCAGTTCCTACTCCGGGATCTGGGTTACCCCGGGCAAGCGACGGACTCTGACCGGCAGCATCGCCTACAGCTTCTGAGCCAAGCCCCTTGTGGGCTGATGGCTGCGGCCATCAGCCCTTTCGTTTATGTAACGGAGCATTCCATGTCAGCCATCTCCCCCACCGAGCCTGCATCGCAGCTGCTACTCGAGGCACTCGATCTGTGTCAGCAGTTCGGTGATCAGCGCATACTCAATGGTCTCAGCTTCCAGGTCATGCCGGGTGAGGCGCTGTGTCTGCTGGGCCATAACGGCGTGGGCAAGACGACGGCACTGAATCACTTTCTCGGCTTTCTGCGCCCTCTGTCCGGGCAGGTACGGGTGGCGGGCATGGATCCCCTGACCCAGCCGAGTGAGGTACGTGCGGCTGTAGGTTACGTGCCGGAAAACGCCTCTTTGTATCCGCATCTGGATGCACTGGAAAATATCGACTACTTCCTGGCAGCAGCCGGGCTGCCTCGCCCCGAGCTGTCCGCCGTACAGGCCAGCTTGCAGAGTGTTGGATTTCCGCTGGCGTCCGCCCAACTGCGTGCCGGTGGCTATTCCAAGGGCATGCGGCAGAAGGTGGTGCTGGCGCTGGCGTTGGTCAAGGGCGCACGCGTATTGCTGCTGGACGAGCCCACTACCGGTCTGGATCCACAGTCGGCGGAAGAACTGGCCACGCGCATCAGCGAACTCAAGGCTAAGGGCGTAGCGATACTGGCGGTCACCCATGATTTGCTCTGGGCGCAACAGGTTGCCGACTACCTGGGCATTATGCACGGCGGGCGCCTGGAGGAGCTGCTGGGCAATGCCGATCTGCAGCCACATCAACTGGCCGACCGTCTGTTCAGCATTGCCAGAACGCCAGTGAACACAGATGCGGTGGCGCGCCCATGAGCAGTAGCCTGATCCGCGCCTCGCGTCCGGGCAGCCGAATGCTGGCAGTCGCCTGGCAGGAGTGCCGTTTGATTCTGCGCCAGCGCCTGACCCTGATTCTGTTTGGACTGCTGCTGGTCAGTCTGCTTGCCGCCCTGCTCAATGGCTGGCATCACCACCGCCAGCAGATCGAACAGCAGGCTGCGCTGCAGGCGGTAGTGGATCAGCAATGGCTGGAACAGCCAGATCGCCACCCGCATCGGGTTGCCCACTTCGGCACCTTTGCTTTCCGCAGCCCATCGGTGCTGGGTTTCTTTGAGCCGGGCGTGGATCGCTATGTGGGTAACAGCCAGTTTCTGGAGGCCCATCGGCAGAACCCGGCCAACTTTGCAGCGGCCAGTCAGGCCAGCAGTGTCAGCCGTCTTGGCGATATCAGCCCGGCCAGCGTTCTCCAGGTACTGTTACCGTTGCTGCTGTTGGTGCTGGCGGGCATGTCGGTAAGTCGCGAGCGTGAGCAGCATACGCTGGTGCCGCTGCTGGCCCAGGGTTTGGCCATGCATCAACTGGTGCTGGGCAAGGCTCTGGCGTACACGCTGTTGGGTGCGGTGCTGGTGTTGATTACGCTGCTGGTCAGTTTGCCGCTGGTACTCCTGGTTGAAGGCGGGCTGCAGCTGTCCAGCCTGCTGGCGCTGGCCTGGCTGGCACTGACCTATCTGCTCTATGCAGCATTCTGGGCGCTACTCGCGGTCAGCATATCGGCGTTGTGCAGCGACTCACGCCAGGCTCTGTTGTTGCTGGCGGGTATCTGGGTACTCAGTGTGGTGGTCAGCCCGCGGGTGTTGCCCTATTGGCTACAGGTGGATGCCGCAAGTGAGTCGCGGCTGGCGTTCAATGCAGCGGTGGATACCGAGCTGCGTGCTGTTGGCGATAGTCATAACAGCGCCGACCAGCGCTTTGCCGCCTTCGAGAAACAGATTCTGGAGCAGTATGGCGTGCAGCGTGTCGAGGACCTGCCGGTCAATTTTGGTGGGCTGCGAATGCAGGAAGGCGAGCGCCGTACCAGTGAGGTGTTTGCCAAGCACTATGACGCCATGCAGACGCGTTGGGACCAGCAGGCCCGGCGCATGAGCTTGCTGGCGATAGTCAACCCAGTGCTGGCGGTGCAGCAGGCTTCGGCGGCGCTGGCGGCGACTGATCGTGCGGCCTTCAGGCATTTCGAGGCGCAATCAGAGGCCTATCGCTATGATTTTGTGCAGCAACTCAATCATATCCATACCCATGAGATCAGTTATCAGAATGACCGCGACCAGCGGGTCAGCCAGGCGCACTGGCAGGCCATTGCGTTGTTCCAGCACCATCCCGAGAGTCTGGCTGAACGGTTGACGCGCGTGGCGATACCGCTGGGCATTCTGGTGGGCTGGTGCCTGCTGTTATTGCTTGGCTGGCGCTACTGGCTCGGGAGGCAGGCATGAGACCTATCGCACGTCTTGCCCTGTATGAGTCCCGTACCCTGCTGCGTAGTCGCGGCTTGTGGCTGGCCTGGACCCTGTTGCTGCTGGCCGGCTGGCTGGCGACCCTTCAGGGGCATGCGCAGATACAGACCCAGCGCGCGCTGATCGAGCAGCTACCGGCGATCCATCAGCAGGATCTGGCCTACCTGCAGCAGCGTTTTCCTGAAGCAACCGAGGCGGGTAATCCGGGTTACTATCTGTTTATGCCCACCAACCACCCGCCCTCGGCCTACGCCGACCTCGCGGTGGGTGTAAGCGACACTGTGCCCAGTACCATGAAGGTGCGCCTGCTCGGGCTTTATTCGCAGTTGTTTGATGCCGAACTGCTCAATCCACAGGTGGCCAGTGTCGGCCCCTATGATTTTGCCTTTTTTATTATCTTCATTTTGCCGGTCTGGCTGATCCTGCTCTGTCATGGGCTGCTGGCGCGGGATGAAGAAGAGGGCACAGGGCCGCTATTGCGAGCGCACAGCGCCTCACTCTGGCCTCTACTGCTGGTTCGTATTGGCCTGCGTTTTCTGATGACGCTGACTGCTTGCCTACTGCTGTTGCTGGCGGCGTCCCTGTGGATAGGTATTGAGTGGGACGGTCGATTGCTGGCATGGGCCGGGCTGGTATTCAGCTATCTGTTGTTCTGGTCGGCGGTCTGCTGTGTGGTCGTGGCACTGCGCCGCTCATCGGTTTGGACTGCGGTGGTATTACTGGCGATCTGGACGCTGCTGGTGCTGATAACCCCGGCCACGCTCAGCGCCTGGAACGAGCAGCGCTATCCCCTCAGCGATATTGCGCAGTTAGTTCTCAAGCAGCGCCAGGTGGTGCATACCGGCTGGGACCTGCCAAAGGAGCAGACCTTCGAGCGGTTTTTCCAGAACCATCCAGAGTGGAGCGAGACTGCGCCGGTTACCGAGCGCTTCCACTGGAAGTGGTACTACGCCATGCATCAGGTAGGCGATGAAAGTATCGCTGCAGAGCTTGCGCATTACCGCCAGCAACTGGCCCAGCGGGAGCAGGCGGACAGGCTGGCATCTTGGTGGTTGCCCACGGTGGGTATGCAGCGCGGCCTGACCGGGTTGGCGAACACTGACCTGGTTGATCATCTGGTCTATCTGGACAGCATCGCCGCCTATCATGCCGAACTGCGGAGCTTTTACTATCCGCTGCTGTTTGACGACCTTCCTTTTGCGCCTGGGGATGTGGCACGACTGCCACGGCACCAGATGCAGTCGCCGCCAGTGCGCTGGCCGTTGGCTGCAGGGCTTGGCATGCTGCTCTGGAGTGGGTTGCTGCTGATGCTGGCACGCCGTAGGCTGGGGTAGCTCAGTGCTATCCTAGCCGAAGAACCAGTAGCAGACAGCAATGGCCGTAAGCATGCCAGCCAGATCGGCCAGCAGCGCGCAGCCCAGGCCGTGGCGGATCTTGGTTATACCGACCGCGCCAAAGTACACCGCCAACACATAGAAGGTGGTTTCGGTGCTGCCCTGGAAGGTCGCGGCCATGAGCGCGGCAAAGCTGTCGACGCCAAAGGTGTCCATGGTTTCGATCATCATCGCTCGCGCGCCGCTACCTGAGAGCGGCTTGATAAAGGCAGTGGGTAGCGCATCGATAAAGCGGGTGTCCCAGCCCAGGCCCTCGATCATCCAGCGAATGCCGTCCAGTCCGGCATCCAGCACGCCACTGGCGCGCAGCACACCGACCGCAACCAGCATGGCGACCAGGAAGGGCAGCAGCGAAATGGTGAAGCTGAAACCTTCCTTGGCGCCTTCAATAAAGGTGTCATACACCGGGACCTTGCGCAGCGCGCCGATCAGCAGAAAGGCGATGATGATGCCGAACAGGGTCAGGTTGCCGACCAGCGTCGAGGTCGCGGCCAGGGCCTGGGCCGACATCCCCGCCAGCACTGTGAGCAACAGTCCGAGAGCCAGCCCGCCACCAATCAGATAAGCCAGCACTACCGGGTGCCAGAGCTTCAGGCGTTGCATCAGCGCCACGCTGAACAGGCCAACCAGGCTGGAGGCGGTGGTGGCCAGCAGGATCGGCAGGAACACTGCGGTAGGATCGGTCGCGCCCTGTTGTGCCCGGTACATGAAGATGGTCACCGGTAACAGCGTCAAGGATGAGGTGTTGAGCACCAGAAACAGGATCTGCGCGTTGCTTGCGGTGTCCTTGCTCGGATTCAGGCTTTGCAGCGAATGCATGGCCTTGATGCCGATAGGTGTGGCGGCATTGTCCAGGCCAAGGATATTGGCTGCGAAGTTCATGCTGATATGCCCGAGCGCTGGGTGGCCGCTGGGTACCTCCGGCATCAACCGGCGGAACAGCGGATCCAGCACTCGCGCCAGCAGGCGGATCAAGCCAGCCTTCTCGGCAATTGCCAGAAAGCCCAGCCACAGGGTCATGGTGCCAACCAGCACCAGCACAATCTCGACGCTGAGGCGGGCCATATCGAACAGGGCACCTACCAGGCGACCGAAGACCTCGATATCGCCCAGGCCCAGCCACTGCCAGAGCGCCGCGGCGAAGGCGGCGAGGAAGAAGCTGAGCCAGATTCCATTTAGCATGCGGCTATCCCTACCTTGAATTCATCATGATCAGGGCTGGCCTGTAGGGACGGGTTGTTCGCCAGTACTGCAGACCGGCAAGGCGCTGGTCTGGGAGGTTGCGTCCGGGCGGCACCAGAGGGCCGATGTGGTTGCTTCAGGTACCAGGGTGGCGAGGATCGCGGCGGTCTCGGCATCGGGCTCACCGTCGAACAGGCTGGGTCTAAAGCGCATCTGGAAGGCGGCTATGACGTTGCGTGTGGCATTGGTCTGCCCGGGTTTTGCCTCAAGGCTATAGCCGAAGCTACCCAGCGCCTCTTCGAACCAGGCCAGCGGCGGCGTCTGGCCTGCCAGTACGCTACGCCGCTGAGCTACCTGCCTGGCATCCGGCCAGATCGACACACCTTCTGCCGCCAGCCGCTGCCAGGGAAATAAAGGGCCGGGGTCGACTTTGCGTTGTGGCGCTACATCGCTATGGCCAAGAACCCGATCAGGGCTCAGGCCATGGCGCTTGAGCAGGTCCTGCAACAGCGGAATCAGAGCGTCAATCTGTTCAGTCGGCCAGGGATGCCAGACCCTGCCCTCGGGGGTGTCGGTATAGCCGGGATGGACTATCTCGATGCCGATAGAACTGGCGTTCAGCCAGGTGCGCCCCTGCCAGCTACTCTCGCCAGCGTGCCAGGCGCGGCGGTCGTCTTCGACCAGACGGTAAATGGTTGGCTGTTCGCTGATCAGATAGTGGCTGCTTACCGCACCACGGGTCAGGTGGTTAAGCGCCCGGTCGAAGCCGGAGGAGGTGTAGTGCACGATGATGTACTGCACACGGCTGTCGTGGTTGACCGAGCTGTAGCGGGTATCAATTTCCAGACTGCGGGTGCAACCACCCAGCAGCACGAGCATGCTCAGGCACAACAGGGGTATCAGGCGGTGCAGCATAGGCAAGGACTCTGCTTGTCAAAAGCAGCAGCCTAGCATGCTGCTTCAAGGCTTGCAGCGTCTCAATGCGTGGCTTTTAGTGGCGCCGCAGGCTGACCTTGGAAATCGGCGCGCCATGGCTTGCCCTGGCAGAGTGGACGGTTGGGGCAACTGGCTTGACAGCCGCGACAGGGCAAGCGAGTGGGAGCGGAATGCTTCAAAAGTTTTACTCATGGCATTTAATAATTATGCACAATATCATCTATGCATCATATTGGTATAGGTATTGCGTTTAACATGACCAGCCTTTTGTGGTTCAAACAAGATCTGCGTCTGGATGACAACCCGGCACTGATAGCTGCGATGCAGCATGGCGACTGCCTGCCAGTCTTCTGTCTGGATCCGCGCTGGTTTATGTCGGATCACCGCGGCATACGGCCCTGCGGCGACAGGCGGGTGCAATTCATTCTCGAGAGCCTGACAGATCTGCAGCGCACATTGCGGGTATGCGGCTCCGATCTGCTGGTGCTGCAAGGGGCGCCGGAGCAACTGCTGCCAAAGCTTTGCCAGGATCTGGGTGTGGGTGTCATCTACACCCATAGCGAACATGCTCCGGACGAGCAGGCGCAGTTGGCGCGCGTGCAGCAGGCCTTGCCTGAGGGTGTTGCTTTGCACTGCTTGGAGAGCAATGCGTTGTTTGACCCGGCGCAGTTGCCCTTTTCCCTGCAAGCCATGCCGGGGGTGTTCACGCGTTTCCGTACCCAGATCGAAAAGCGTGTTCCGGCGCACACGCCGCTGTCCATCCCGGATACCTTGGCGCCGTTGCCGGGCGCCGCTCTGGCGCTGCTCCAGGGCGTGCCCCAGCTTGCCGATCTGGGTCTGCAGTCCCCGCACCCGGAACCGCGCTCTGCCCTGCCCGCCGGTGGTGGCGAGATGGCTGGTCGGGCTTGGCTGGATGATTACCTTTGGGGGAGTCAGGCGGTGCGGTATTACAAGGAAACCCGCAACGGCTTGCTAGGCTGCCACTTTTCTTCAAAGCTCTCGGTCTGGCTGGCCCACGGCTGCCTGTCACCGCGCCGGGTGGTGCATGAGTTGCGTGTCCATGAGGCAGTGCACGGTGCCAACGACTCGACCTACTGGCTGTGGTTTGAGTTGCTGTGGCGAGAGTTTTTCCGCCTCAGCCTGCGTTTGCACGGCTGCGCCTATTTCCGTTTCGGCGGCCTCTCGCAGGGCACCCCGCCCCGCGGTGCTGATCAGCGCTGGTTGGACTGGCGCGAGGGTGCTACCGGGCAGCCCTTTGTTGACGCCTGTTTACGTGAGCTGAATGCCAGTGGCTTTCTCTCCAACCGCGCACGGCAGATCGCTGCCAGTTACCTGGTGCATGACTTGCAACAGGACTGGCGCCTGGGGGCGGCCTGGTTCGAGCAACAGTTGATTGATTACGATGTGGCCAGCAACTGGGGCAACTGGGCCTATATTGCCGGTGTCGGACATGATCCGCGGGGCGGTCGGGCGTTCAATGTGGCCATGCAGGCGCAACGCTACGACCCGGACGGCGCCTACGTTGCGACCTGGCTTGATTGACCCTGGTCAGTCAGCCCTGACCAGACGGTTGCGACCCTGCTCCTTGGCCTTGTACATGGCGCGGTCGGCGCGGTCGAATACCTGATCGAGGCTGTCACCGGCCTTGAATTCGGTGTAACCGATGGAGATGGTGATGGTTACCCGCTCGGCTTTGAAGTGAAAGGGGCTGGCTTCGATTTCGGCGCGCAGGGCCTCAAGGGCCGTTTCGGCTTGCTCCAGGCTGGTGCCGGGCATCAATAACACAAACTCTTCGCCGCCAAACCGGCCGATAAAGTCAGACTTGCGCAGCCGCCGCGACAGTTGCTGGGCAATCAGCCGCAGTACCTTGTCCCCGGACAGGTGACCGAAGCGGTCGTTGATATTCTTGAAGTGGTCAACATCCAGCACCACCATCAACAGTTGACCGCCGTAGCGCTGCCAGCGCTCAAACTCTTCTTCCATGCGTTTCTGCAAACCGGCGCGATTGGCCAGGCCGGTGAGACTATCGAGCATGGCGCGCTGGCGCTGTTCTTCCAGATGAGTGCGGAAAGTCTGAGCTTCCGTTTCCATGAGCTGAATACGTGAGACCATGGTTTGCATCTGTTCGGCCACATGCTGCTCACGCTCTTCGCGGTTGACCTGGGCCTTTGCGACGTTGACCAGCAGAGCATCCAATTGATTCTCGACGTTGGCCTTGAGTGCTTCCAGATCAGTGGCTTGGCGCACTTCGCCGTGCAGTCCCTCTACTTGATCGCGAATCGCGCCTTCCAGTGACTTGCTGACATCCAGTGATCCGGAATAAGCCTCATGGGCCTGCTCCAGGCTGCCCTGGAATTGCGCCAGACGGCTATTGAGTTGCTGCAGATAGCGCTCGAAGTCGGCTTGGCGGCTTTGCTGCGCACCCATTACCAACACGCCTAGCTCATCCAGGGCTGCGGCCAGTTCGTACCAGTTCAGGCCCTTGCCAACGCGCTCGCGCAGCATGTCGCAGCGCGACTGCTGGGTGTCCAGCACCTGCAGTTCGTTGAGCAGATTGAGCAGAATGGTCTCGATATGCGCTGCAACCTGGGAGTAGTGCTGCTCTTCCCTGCCGAGCACGCCAGGCGGGTCGTTCTCTGGGGCCGGAACGTCCTGGTCTTCCCCTAGTTCGTCCTTGGCAGCGACTTCGATACTGGTTGCAATATCTTCGGCTTCGGCTTCTGGTGCCTGGGTTGGAGTGGGAGCGGGAGCCGCCGGGCTGGACTCGCGGGTTGAGCCAAAAAGACGTGAGAGTAGGCCGCCGCTAGCACCGTTCTCGGTACCGATCTTATCCAGGGCTTGGGCTTGCAGCTCGACCACTTCACCGAGCAGGTCGGGCAGACAGGACGCATATTCGATCGGACTTTCCAGGCGCTTGGCCAGCTTTTTCAGGGCAGTGGTCAGCTCGCTGGGCACGGGTTGCTTCTGAAGCTGGCGCAGCAGGTTGCGCAGGTGAACGCTGATTTGCTTGAGACGCTCTTCCCGGGCGCTGTCGGCCGCCAGTACGGCGCGCTCCAGATCCGGCATCAGGTCTGCCAACTGGTGGGCAGGGGCGTCACTGCGCAGGGCGCCGCGTAATTCCTTCAGGCGCTTGTCTAGTAGAGGCTCCAGACCATCGGCGGCAATACTTACCCGTACCAAGCCGCGCTTGAGCAATTCTTCCTGGTCGGTGGTTTCAAAGGGCATGCGCGCTTCCGTTGGCTCCCTGCGGCTGACATGGCTGTGAGGTACGCTTGGAAACGCTCCGCAGCCTGATTTATGCAATGAGTATAAGGTATACCGCCAATATGACTAGTGGCCTGTTTGGGTTAGGGCCTTGGAATCAGTGGCTCAGCAAGGCTTGCAGAGGTTTTGCGGCAGGCGGATATGCATGGCGACCGGCAGATGGTCGGAAATGGGATGGGGTAGCACGTCGACCTGTTCAATCGTCAGGCTTGGGCTGATCAGAATATGATCCAGTACGCGCGCCGGCTTCCAACTGGGGAAAGTGCCGGGCAAAGTGGCAGTGTGCAGGTTACTGCCACTTAATGGTGAGTGTTGCAGCAAGTCTTCGGCATGGGTATTCATATCGCCCATCAGCACCACATTGCGGTGTCCGGAGATGCGATCACGAATATAGGCCAATTGGTTGGCTCTGGCGCGGTTGCTCAAGGCCAGATGCATCATCACTACCAGCAATGAATCCCGGTCCTGACCGAACTGGGTGATGATGGCGCCACGCCCCGGCATAAAGCCTGGCAGCTTGTGATCCTCGAGCTGCTGTGGCGCGAAGCGGCTGAGCAGGCCGTTGGAATGCTGGGCAAAACGCCCCAGGTTGCGATTCAGCTGCTGGTACCAGTAGGGAAATTGCCCTTCCCGTGCCAGATGTTCGACCTGGTTGATATAGCCCGAGCGCATGCTGCCGCCGTCGACCTCCTGCAGCGCCACCAGATCAAAATCATTCAGCACCCGGCCGATCTGCGCCAGGGTTTGGTGTCGGCCAGCGTGCGGCAGCAGATGCTGCCAACTGCGCGTCAGGTAGTGATGATACTTCTGCGTGTTGATACCAACCTGAATATTGAAACTGAGCAGGCGCAGTACATCCGGTAGCGCCTGCTCGCTGCAATCACAGAGGCTGTTGGTCTGCAGATTGCCCGGTAGCATCAGTCCGTGGGAGGACCGACGCTTTGGCGGAGTTACTGAATCACGCATGGGGGCAGATCAAAGAGCCTGGGGCTCTAGTTCGACCGAAAGCGCCTGGCGCTCTTGCTCGACCAGATAGTCCGCGACCTTGAGCATCTCGTCGAAGCCGCCGACCATGCTGCCCTCGATTCGGTACTTGCCGTTGACGATCAGCGTGGGGACGCCAGTGGCGCGGTAGGAGCGGGCCAGGCGCGTAGCCTGATCAAGCTTGCTGCGCACGCCGAAGGAGTTCCAGGCTCTGGTGAACTGTTCCTCGCTGATGTCGTAGTCGGCCAGCAGCTTGATCATGGCTTTTTCATCGGCCAGGCGGTTGTTGTCATTGTGGATGGCATTGAAGATCACCGCGTGGGTTTCATCCAGCTTGCCGAGGCTTTCCACGGTGTAGAACAGTTGCGCGTGGGTATTCCAGGTACCGCCAAACATCGCCGGGACATCACGGAAATGCACGTCCTCCGGCAGATCCTTCTTCCAGCTGTTGATGATGGGCTCGAACTGGAAACAGTGGCCACAGCCGTACCAGAAGAGTTCGGCGACTTCGATCTTGGTCGGATCCTGAGTCGGCGCAGGTGCAGGCAGTTCGACATAGTGCACACCAGCCTGGTAGGTGGTTTCTTCGGCGTGCAGCATGCTAAAGCTGCCCATCAGCCAGACCAGTACCGCTGTCATCATTACGCGCATATTGTTCTCTCCAGAGGGTGTAGTACCGATCATATGACTGCGCACCGGGGAAAAAAATCCCGCGGGCACAAAAAAGGGTGACTCAAGCCACCCTTTAAGTGAAGCCGGTTGAAACACCCGGCAACATTTGCCTGTTCAGGCGGTAACACTCAGAGCCTAGCGCAGGCCCTGAATATAGTTGGATACCGCTTCGATATCCTGGTTGCTCAGGCGGCTGGCGATAGTACGCATGACCATGCTTTCGCCGTCATTTTCACGCTGACCTTCGCGGAACTTGGTCAACTGTGCGGCGGTGTAGGCTGCATGTTGCCCAGCCAGACGTGGAAAACCAGCCGGGTCGTTGCCCTGGCCGGTAGGCGAATGGCAGCCGGTGCAGGCTGGCAGGCCGGTTTCCAGGTTGCCACCACGGTAAATGGCTTCGCCACGCTCAGCCAGTTCAGCGTCTGCTACACCCAGAGTCGGGGTTTGGCTGTTGTAGTAGGCAGCCATGTCACGCAGGTCCTGTTCGTCAGAACCATCCAGCATGCCGGTCATTTCGACAACCACGCGGCGGCCTTCTTTGATGTCGAGAAGCTGTTTGTAAAGATACTTTTCGCCCAGAGCAGAAAGCTTGGGGAAATTGGGCATGGCGCTGTTGCCATCGGCACCGTGACAGGCAGTACACATGGCGACCTTGCCTTGACCGGCTTCAGCATCACCCTGCATAGCATGGGCAGACCCGACCATCCCCAAGGATAACACCAGGCTAACGAGTAATTTATTCATCGGCTAATCCAATTACGGCTGAAAGTGTGGGCCCTGTCTGTCCGCGGGCCATGGGCCCTGATGGCGGAACAGCATGCCTCGTTTATTCCGCGCCTTTCAAGTCAACAGTAACGGGCTGGAATCCATCCGTTCATGCTATCTGGGAGGCGCTGGCGACGCAACGTACGGAGTGTCGCACTTAGCTTTCGCGTTACAAAACCGCAGCAGTATATACTAAGCACATGGCCGAGGTGAATGTCATCCGCCAATCAGACACGCACTGTATACGGATTTTTCCCCATGTCTTCAGCAACACCTGCAATAAAACACCTGGTTACCCTCTGCCAACAGGCCAGTTTCATCAAGAGCGCGAGCGAAGTGACCCAGTGTCCCCTCGACCGTGGCTACGAGGTGGCCTTCGCTGGGCGTTCCAATGCCGGCAAGTCCAGCGCCCTGAATACCCTGACCCATGCACGCCTGGCGCGCACCTCGAAAACCCCGGGGCGTACGCAGTTGATCAACTTCTTCGGCCTGGATGAGCAACGTCGGCTGGTGGATCTGCCCGGTTATGGCTATGCCAAGGTGCCGTTGGCGCTCAAGGAGCATTGGAAGCAGCATCTGGACGCCTACCTGACCGAGCGCAATTCGCTGGTCGGACTGGTACTGGTTATGGATATTCGCCACCCGTTGTCAGATTTTGACCGCATGATGCTCGAGTGGAGCGATGTCAGCGGCCTGCCCGCGCATATTCTGCTAAGCAAGGCCGACAAGCTGGCCTACGGTGCGGCCAAGAACACCCTGCTCAAGGTGCAAACCATAGTGCGCAAGGAATATGGCAACCGGGCTTCAGTGCAGCTGTTTTCTGCGCCCAAGCGCCAGGGAATGGACGAGGCCTATGCGGTGCTCGATAGCTGGTTGTTTGCCGAGGACCAGTCGGAAGAGGAGCAGGATGAGGGTCAGCAGCCAGAGGAGTAGGCCGGGATTCAGAGGTCTGCCCGAATAACAGGCAAAAAAAACCCCGAACTTCTATGGGGAGGGAAAGTTCGAGGTCCAATACACCGGGCGTGCTAGGAGAGTTGCCCGGTATTCTGCCAACACTAAATCACATCTAGGAGCATGAAGGGCTTGACTGGCCATTCATAGATTCTGACCAGTGCGTTTCCTGAATAGTTCCGTGTCTTTTGAAATAAATTCAAAAACCTTTTCTGCCGCTCTGCAATAGGCGTTCTAGCCGCCTTAATGGGCCTCATCCCAGTTATCTCCGACCCCCACATCAACCACCAGGGGCACATCCAGCTTGGCCGCCGCGGCCATATGCTCGCGCAGCCCGGCAGACAGCTGCTCGACCTGATCTTCGCGGACTTCCAGTACCAGTTCATCGTGTACCTGCATGATCACCCGTGCATCCAGTTCCGATGCAGCCAGCCATTGGTCGACGGTGATCATTGCGCGCTTGATGATATCGGCGGCGGTGCCCTGCATCGGCGCATTGATCGCGGTGCGCTCGGCACCCTTGCGCAGGTTGGGGTTCTTGGCATGGATATCCGGCAGATACAGTCTGCGGCCGAACAGGGTTTCAACGTAACCCTGGTCGCTAGCCTGGCTGCGGGTGCTTTCCATATAGGCCAGCACGCCGGGATAGCGGGCGAAGTAAAGGTCGATATAGGCCTGGGCCTCCTTGCGATCCACATCAATCTGTTTGGCCAGGCCAAAGGCGCTCATGCCGTAGATCAGGCCGAAGTTGATCGCCTTGGCCTTGCGCCGCTGTTCGCCACTAACCTCGTCCAGGGCTACGCCGAATACTTCGGCGGCGGTAGCGCGGTGCACGTCCAGACCGTCGCGGAAGGCATCCAGCAGGCCCTTGTCCTGGGCCAGATGGGCCATGATGCGCAGCTCGATCTGTGAATAGTCAGCGGCCACCAGCTTGTAACCGGGAGGCGCGACAAAAGCCTGGCGAATACGGCGACCCTCGGCACTGCGGATCGGGATGTTCTGCAGGTTTGGATCCGAGGAGGACAGTCGGCCTGTGGCCGCCACCGCCTGGTGGTAGCTGGTATGGATGCGCCCGGTGCGCGGGTTGATCTGCTCCGGCAGGCGGTCGGTGTAGGTGCTCTTGAGCTTGCTCAGGGTGCGGTACTGCATCAGCACCTGGGGTAGCTCGTAGCCCTGCTCGGCCAGCTCGGCCAGCACCGCTTCGGCGGTTGAGGGCTGGCCCTTGGCGGTCTTGGACAGCACTGGCAGGCCCTGCTTTTCATACAGGATGGTGCCCAGTTGCTTGGGCGAGCCAAGATTGAATTCCTCGCCAGCCAGGGCAAAGGCCTCGCGCTCCAGCGCTATCATCTTCTCGCCCAGCTCGTGGCTCTGCATGCCCAGCAACTTGGCATCGACCAGTGCACCGTAACGCTCAATGCGGGCCAGCACCGGCACCAGGGGCATTTCGATCTCTTGCAGTACCTTGCTCAGTCCCGGCAGGGCCTGCAGTTTCTGCCACAGGGTCTGGTGCAGCCGCAGGGTAATATCGGCATCCTCGGCGGCATAGGGGCCGGCCTGTTCCAGGGCAATCTGGTCGAAGGTCAGCTGTTTGGCGCCCTTGCCAGCAATATCCTCAAAGTGGATGGTGCTGTGACCCAGGTAGTTCATCGCCAGGCTGTTCATATCGTGGCGGGTTGCCGTGGCATTCAGCACGTAGGATTCGAGCATGGTGTCGAAGGCCACGCCCTGCACATCAATGCCGTAGTGCTGCAGTACGTTGATATCGTATTTGGCATGCTGGCCGACCTTGGCCTTGTGCGTGTCTTCGAGCAGTGGCTTGAGTGCGGCCAGCACCCTATCGCGATCAAGCTGATCAGGCACACCCATATAGCTATGCGCCACCGGGATATAAGCCGCTTCGTGGCTGCTGACTGCGAAGGACAGCCCCACCAGTTCGGCTTTCTGCGCGTGAATGCTGGTGGTTTCGGTATCGAAGGCGAACAGTTCGGCGGCCTTGAGCTTGTCCAGCCAGCGGTCAAAGTCGGCCTGTTCGAGAATCACTTCATAGCGGATTTCGGCCTCGGCAGTAGCAGTCGAGGCCTCTGTAGCTTCCTCTTGCTCGGCTCCTGGATCGGCGTTCTGCGCGGATTGCTGGGCCTGGGCCTTGTTTTCGCGCATCAGATCCTCAAGCCAGCCCTTGAACTCCAGTTCCGCGTACAGCTCCATCAGGGCGGCGTTGTCTGGTTTGCCGGGCATCAGCGCATCGACCTTGATATCCAGTTCGACATCGATCTTGATGGTCGCCAACTGGTAGGACAGGTAGGCCATTTCCTTGTGTTCCAGCAGCTTCTCCGGCAGCTTCTTGGCACCGCGGATGGCCAGCTCCGGCACCTTGTCGAGATTGGCGTAGATCTTGTCCAGTCCGCCGCCGATGCCGGTAATCAGGCCAGAGGCGGTTTTCTCGCCGACGCCTGGTACGCCGGGAATGTTGTCGGATTTGTCGCCCATCAGTGCGAGAAAATCGATGATGCACTCTGGACCCACGCCGAACTTCTCGTGCACGCCGGGGATATCCAGGACCGTGCCGCTCATGGTGTTGACCAGGGTAATGTGCTCGTCGACCAGTTGCGCCATGTCCTTGTCGCCGGTGGAAATCACCACCGGGCAACCTGCTGCGGCGCTCTGCCGGGCCAGGGTGCCGATCACATCGTCGGCTTCCACGCCATCGACACAGAGCAATGGCAGGCCCAGTGCCCTGACGCTGGCATGCAGGGGTTCGATCTGCACGCGCAGATCGTCGGGCATCGGTGGGCGCTGGGCTTTGTAGTCTTCGAACAGCTCGTCCCTGAAGGTCTTGCCCTTGGCATCAAAAACCACCGCAAAGGCGCTTTTGGGGTACTGGCGGCGCAGACTCTTGAGCATGTTCAGCACGCCCTTGACCGCGCCAGTGGGCATGCCCTTGGTGGTGGTCAGGGGCGGCAGGGCGTGGAATGCCCGGTATAAATAGGATGAACCATCAACCAGGATCAGGGGGGCTTTTTCAGTCATGCGTCAGATCAACATATCCATGGGTAAAAAGGACTAGAATAAGAACATCACACCAGCATAGGACAAGACTACCATGATACGCATTCACGGCCGCAGCTTGGCGGCACTCGGCCTCGCCCTGGCAGTCAGTCTTAGTGCCCTGGCTCAGGAGGTTACCGGTGAGCCGGATGTGGTGATCCGCCAGGAGGGTGATCGCATGGTGGAGGAGTACCGCGTCAATGGCTTCCTCTATGCCATCAAGGTCACGCCGAAAAATGGCCCGCCCTATTACCTGGTGGCCATCGATGACGAGGGTAACTTTGCCCGCTCTGATCAACCGGAGGGTATGCGCATCCCGTCCTGGAAAATCTTTGAGTGGTAGGGGCGGTTAATGTCTGTTTTTACCGAGGTCAGCCGTACCGAGCTGGAAGATTTTGTGCGGGGTTACGATCTCGGTCGCCTGTTGAGCTATCAGGGCATCAGCGCCGGTAGCGAAAACAGCAACTTCTTTGTCAGTTGTGAAGGCGGCGAGTTTGTGCTGACTCTGGTCGAGCGCGGCCCGGTCGCCGATCTGCCATTTTTTATCCAGTTGCTGGAGCGCCTGCAGGCCGATGGTCTGCCGGTACCCTTTGCCGTGCCCGATCGCCAGGGCCAGGCGCTGCAAAGTCTCAATGGCCGTCCCGCTCTGCTGCAACCACGCCTGCCTGGCAAGCACATAGCCGAGCCCGATGCCAGTCACTGCAAGGCTGTGGGCCAGACCCTTGCGCGCTTGCATAACAGCACCGAATCAAGTGGCCTGCAGCGCAACAGTGACAGGGGGCTGGCGTGGATGGACAAGCAGCTTGCGCAGTTGTTTGGCCACTGCAGCGTTGAACAACAGGCGTTACTCGCGCCGTTGCAGTCGCTGCTGGAGAACTGGCTGCAAAATCCGCCACAGTTAGCGCAAACGGTGCTGCATGCCGACCTGTTTCGCGACAATGTACTGTTCGACGGCCACCATCTAAGCGGCGTGATCGACTTCTACAACGCCGCCAGCGGCTGGACGCTCTACGATGTCGCCATCTGCGTCAACGACTGGTGTTTGAATCCGCAACAACAGCTCCACCCGGAACGCACCCAGGCCCTGCTCGCAGGCTACGCCAGCATTCGCCGCTTTACCCCCGCCGAGGCAGAGCACTGGCCGGATATGCTGCGTCTGGCGGCATTGCGTTTCTGGTTGTCGCGGCGGTTGGCGGCGCAGCAGCACGAGGGCCAGAGCGGGGTGCTGATCAAGGAGCCTGAGCATTTTTTGCGGGTGCTGGCGCAGCATGAGAGGGTGAGTATCGGGCTGCCGCTGGCATTGTGAGGGGTTGTTCGCGGTCAAGGGCTGGCCGCCCCGCTCCACAGGGCTCGGAATGGGTTTGGTGGGAGCGGCGGCCGCGCCGCGAAGCGGTCTAAACCCATCGCCGCGAGGCCGCGGCTCCCACCGGTTTGGTGTAGGGGCCACGAACCTTGATAATATCCCCACCCCTGGTAGGAGCGGGCTTGACCGCGAAAGGGGTTACCCCGGCCACAACCAAGCCGCTCCCCTGACCCCGCTGGCATCCCCATGCACTGCCGGCACCACCGGCGTGGTAAAGCAATCCGAAAACACGTATGCGGGCAGGCGTTGCTGCAATTCGGGATACAGACCATCCAGCCGGGACATGCCTCCGCCCAGCACCACCACATCCGGGTCCAGTACGTTGATAACGCTGGCCAGCGCTCGGGCCAGGCGGTCGTAATAGCGTTCCAGGCTGGCCAGCGCCTGCGGGTTGCCCTGGGCAGCTGCGCGGGTGACCTCCAAAGCGCTCAGGCTTTCCCCGCTCTGTAGCTGATGGTCACGGGCCAGGCCGGTGCCGGAGACGAAGGTTTCGATACAGCCGCTCTTACCGCAGAAACACGCGGGGCCGGGCTGTTCGGCAGCTGTCGGCCAGGGCAAAGGGTTGTGGCCCCATTCCCCGGCTATGGCGTTGCGCCCTTCGCGTACACGCTGGTTGATCACCACCCCGCCCCCGGTGCCGGTACCGATAATTACACCGAACACCACCTCGGCACCGCGTCCGGCGCCGTCGATGGCTTCGGACAGGGCGAAACAGTTGGCGTCGTTGGCCAGGCGTATTTCTCGCTGCAGGGCGCTGCCGAGATCGTGCTGAAAAGCTTTGCCGTTAAGGCTCTGGGTATTGGCGTTGCGCATCAGCCCGCTGGCCGGGGAAGGTGAGCCGGGCGCGCCTATGCCGATGCACGCCGTCACGCCCAGTTGCTGTTCGGCTGCAGTTATCAGTTCGACAAGCCGGGCAATCAGCGCTTGGTAGTCATGTGCGGGGGTGGGTATGCGCTGTCGATAGCACTCCTTGCCCTGGGCATCGAGCGCTACTATTTCGGTCTTGGTGCCGCCCAGATCTATGCCGATACGTACTGTCATGCTGCTCCCCAGATAAGGCCGTCTTGCCCATTCTGCCCTGTCGGGTCGGGCAAACAAAGCGATGTGAAGCAGGCCGCGGCTATGCTTCAGGCAAGATGCGGTGGCAGAGGATTTCGATTAGAGTCAGCGGCCAGCCCGGAGCCGGAACGCCCATGCAATTACCCGAGTTTATTCCCTTCGACGGCAGCCAGACCCTGAGTCTGCGCCAGATTGACCAGCTCAATGGTCTGGCCAAGGGCGCCACTTTCCGCCTGTTCAAGGCGCACCGCCAGCAATTGCAGGAAGGCCAGGACTACTTCCATCTGCCCGCCGACGAGCATGGCGAGCTGATCGAGCAGCTCAAGGCCAGCGGCCAGGTCTATGCTACCAGCGTGCACCTGCTACTGTTCACCCGCCAGGGCTATGAACATTTACAGGCGCTGGCTAAGGTTGAATAAACCTCTGGCTGATTATGGCAGGAAGGGCTTCAGAGCTTTTCCAGGCAGTTGGCAAGGTTCTCGGTGAGGGCCAGCAGAGCCTGCTCGTAACCTTTTGCCGATACTGGCGTATCGCCTCCCAGCGGGTCCAGCTCACCCTGCTCTACCCGTAGCCCCTGGGTCAGGCTATTGATCAGCCGTGGGGTGAACTGTGGCTCGCTGAACACGCAGCTGGGCTGCGCGGCCTGCAGTTGTTGGCGCAGCAGGTTAACGTGGCGAGCGCCGGGCTGAACCTCATGGGACAGACTGAAGATAGCCCTGGGACGTACCCCGTAGTGATCCTCGTAATATCCGTAACCGTCATGGAAGACAAAATAGGCTTTCTCGCTCAGCGGCTGCAGTCGCTGCTTGATCTGCGCATCGAGCGCGGCCAGCCGCTCGGCAAAGGTAGCGCTGTTATCCAGTAGCTGTTGCTGTTGATCAGGAAACAGGCTGGCCAGGTCCTCGGCCATGAATTGCGCGATCTGTATGGCATTCTCCGGTGACAGCCAGATATGCGCATCCAGAGCGCCTTCTTCATGCTGGTGATCGTGGCCGTGCTCATGCCCGTGCTTGCGGCTGCTGCTCTGGTGCTGAAAGTTCAGTGATTGCAGTTGGGCTCTTACCGTCATCTGCGGCAGGTGCAGCAGCGAGCGGTCATTATCCTGGCGCGCCAGTATTTCCTGTAGAAAGCGCTCCAGCTCAGGGCCCACCCAGTAGATACGTTCGGCCTGCAACAAGGCCTGGCGGTCCGAGGGCCGCAAGGCATACTTATGCGGTGAGGCGCCGGGCGAGAGCAGCAGCCCAGGTTCATCAACACCGTCCATCACAGCGGCGGCGATCTGCTGCAGGGGCTTGATGGTGGTCAACACCTTCGGGGTGCTAGCTAAAGCAGAGAAGGTCATGCCCAGACCCAGTATCAGGGTGAGCAGTGAGCGGAACAGCATCATCAGATCTCCGACTTTGAGGGCGATATAGCATAACATTATTGCGCTACGCACGGAGCCCTTGCTCGCTGGAACAGGCTCTGGATGCTCTGGGGCGTCAACTGTAATATGATAACAGTCTTCTGCCGCTGCCCAGACTCACCCCCAAGGTGCCTCTTCATGACCGACCACTGCCATCCGAGCGACCCGCATCAGCCCCATGACCACAGTGCCTGCGTGGAAGGTGCGCTTGCTTCTGCCGAGCACCTTTGCGAGCAGGCCGGGGTGCGCTTCACCGCCCTGCGCAAGCGGGTACTTGAGCTGGTATGGGAGAGTCACAAGCCGCTGGGCGCCTACGACATTCTCGACACCCTGGCCCGCGAGGATGGTCGTCGTGCCGCGCCGCCGACGGTCTACCGGGCGCTGGATTTTCTGCTTGAGCAGGGGCTGGTACACCGCATTGCCTCCCTGAATGCCTTTATCGGATGCTCCGCGCCTGAGCACAGCCACCAGGGTCAGTTTCTGATTTGCCGTCAGTGCCACATCGCCATCGAGCTGGACAATAGCCGGATTCATGCGGCCATTGCCGACAGTGCCTCTGCCTCAGGCTTTGCCGTAGAGACTGAGACCGTGGAAATCACCGGCCTTTGCGCCCAGTGCCAGGCTCAGGCATGAGCGACGCGCTGCTGAGTCTCAGTGATATCAGCCTGCGCCTGCATGGCAATCAGGTGCTCGAATCCGTGAGCCTGAGTGTCAAACGTGGAGAAGTCGTGACGCTGATTGGCCCCAACGGTGCGGGCAAGACCAGCCTGGTGCGGGTGGTGCTGGGTCTGTTGAAGGCTGACAGCGGCAACGTGGAGCGCCAGCCGCGCCTGCGTATCGGCTATATGCCGCAAAAACTGCAGGTGGATGCGACCCTGCCGTTGACGGTAATGCGCTTTCTGCTTTTAGCGCCCGGGGCCAAACGCGCCGACGCGCTGCAGGCACTCGAGGATGTCGGTGCCGGGCACCTGCTCGAAAGACCGTTGCAGCAGGTCTCCGGCGGCGAGCTGCAACGTATTCTGTTGGCCCGGGCGCTGCTGCGTAACCCGGACTTGCTGGTGCTCGATGAGCCGGTACAGGGTGTCGATGTGAACGGCCAGATCGAGCTCTATCAACTGATTACCCGTCTGCGAGACCGCTATAACTGCGGCATTCTGATGGTTTCCCACGACCTGCATCTGGTCATGGCAACCACCAATACGGTGGTCTGCCTGAATCGCCACGTGTGCTGTTCCGGACATCCGGAGCAGGTCAGCATGGACCCGGCCTTTGTTGCCTTGTTTGGTGACCAGGCCAGCGCCCTGGCGGTCTATAACCATCACCACGACCATGAGCACGACCTGCATGGTGAAGTGGTTGAAGCCTCCCACGCGCATGCCCCGCATAGCCATCAGCACGGGCCCAATTGCAAACATGCCTGACTTCCTGATTTATGCCCTGCTGGCCGGTCTGGGGCTGGCACTGGTGGCTGGTCCGCTGGGCTCCTTTGTGGTCTGGCGGCGTATGGCCTACTTCGGCGATACCCTGTCGCACTCGGCGCTGTTGGGTATCGCCCTGGGTATTCTGCTGGATATCAACCTGACCCTCGCGGTAACCCTGGGCTGTGTGCTGCTTGCTGTGCTGCTGGTGGCGTTGCAGCACAAGCAGTGGCTGGCCAGCGATACGCTGCTGGGTATTCTGGCGCACAGCAGTCTGTCCCTGGGCCTGGTAGTGCTGGCGCTGACCGACAACGTACGCGTTGATCTGATGGCCTATCTGTTCGGCGACCTGCTGGCGATCAGCAGTGAAGACCTGTACTGGATGCTCGGTGGGTTGCTGATCGTCATGGTGCTGCTGACGCTACTCTGGCGAAGGTTGCTGTCGGTGACTGTGCACGAGGAGCTGGCGCGGGTCGAGGGGCTGCCGGTCACGGCGATTCGCCTGGCACTGATGCTGCTGATTGCCATCGTCATTGCCGTGGCGATGAAGATTGTCGGCGTGCTCTTGATCACGTCGCTGCTGATTATTCCGCCTGCAGCGGCGCAGCGCCATGCCCGCACCCCGGAGCAGATGGCCATGGGTGCGAGCGTCCTGGGCTGCCTGGCGGTGCTGGGTGGCCTGGCCATGTCCTGGAATATGGACACCCCGGCCGGGCCCTCAATCGTGGTCTGCGCCGCGTTGCTCTTCATGCTTGCCGTCAGCGTCCCGCGCCGGGCCTGAGTCGCTTTCCCTCGTTGTGCCTTGCCGAGCCGTTACATGCGCTGTAACAGCTCGGCGATCCCGTTGTCCCAAGTTCTCGGATAGGCTGATTCGGAAACGGACCAATGAGCGTACCTCTGCATGCATGATCCCCTGGTGATTCCCACTGATGAAGGGCTGTATTGCCCTGCCGGTGATTTTCATATCGATCCCTGGCGACCGGTGGCTACAGCAGTGATTACCCATGCGCATGCCGATCACGCCCGCTCCGGCCACCAGCAGTATTACGCCCAGCACCTGAGCCTGCCGATCCTGCGCCACCGCCTGGGCGAGCATGAATTCACCGGCCTGGAATACGGCGAACAGCGGCGTTTTGGCCCCATCACCTTGAGCCTGCATTCGGCCGGGCACGTGCTCGGCTCGGCGCAGGTGCGTGTCGCCCATGACGATGGCCGCGTCTGGGTGGTCAGTGGCGACTACAAGCGTGATGCGGATCCGACCTGCGCGCCCTTTGAAGTGGTGCCCTGCGATACGCTGATTACCGAAGCCACCTTTGCCCTGCCCTGTTATCGCTGGCCGCCGGTGGAAGAGGTCGGCCAGCAGATGTGGGACTGGTGGTCCGGCAACCCGGACCGGCCATGCATTCTGTTTACCTATGCCTTTGGCAAGGCCCAGCGGGTCCTTGCTGCGCTGGCCGCGCATACCGATCGTACAATTTACCTGCATGGCGCGATGGTCGCCCTGACCGAACTGTATCGGGAGGCCGGAGTGGCGATGCTGCCGACTCAGCCGTTGTCCGAGCTGCCGCGTGATCAAAACCTGAATGGTCAACTGATCCTGGCGCCGCCCTCCGCTGCCGGTTCGCCCTGGATGCGCCGCTTCAAGAACGCCAGTACCGGCTTTGCCTCGGGCTGGATGCGTATTCGCGGTAATCGTCGCCGCCGTGGTTACGATCAGGGCTTCGAGCTCAGCGACCATGCCGACTGGCCTGCCTTGCTGAATACCATCCGCGATTGCGGTGCCAGCACCGTGCTGACCACCCATGGTCGCAGCGATGATCTGGTGCGCTATCTGCGCGAACATGAGGGTATCGATGCCCGCGCGCTGACCACCCTGTATGGCGGCGAGGAAGATTGATGCAGGCCTTCGCCGATCTGTATGCCGAACTCGATGCCACCACCCGCACCCAGGTCAAACTGGATGCGCTGATCGCCTACTTCCGCGCCGCGCCGCCAGCCGATGCGGCCTGGGCCGTCTATATACTCGCCGGGCGGCGGATGAAACGGCTGATTGGCCCGCGCAAATTGCGCGACTGGTTGGCCGAATCCACCGGCTTGCCGGACTGGCTGGTGGAGGAAAGCTACCAGCACGTCGGCGACCTGGCGGAGACCATCAGCCTGCTGATGGAAGACGACGGTGAGCGCCGGGCAGTTGATGGTTCCCTGGCCGAGTGGATTGAGCGTGCTGTACTGGGTCTGCGCAAGCTGGAAGAGCCCGAGCAGAAAGCCCATGTGGTCGCCCATTGGCGCAGCCTGCCGCGCCGGGCCTGCTTTCTCTATAACAAGCTACTGACCGGCAGCCTGCGCGTGGGTGTGTCCCGCGGGCTGGTCGAACGTGCACTGGCGGCCTTGGGCGATCTGCCCCGGGCTTTGATCGCGCGGCGCTTGATCGGCGAGTTTGAGCCCAGCGCTGAGTTCTTCACTGCGCTGTTCGACCAGGAGCAGCGCGAGGAACGTGAAGGCCAGCCCTACCCGTTCTTTCTCGCCTCACCGTTGGAAGGCGAGCCTGAATTGCTTGGCGCTGTGCAGGACTGGCTGGCCGAGTGGAAGTGGGACGGCATTCGTGCGCAATTGATCGCCAGGCCCGGCGGTATCTGGCTCTGGTCACGCGGCGAGGAACCCATGAATGGCCGCTTTCCAGAGGTGGAAGCGGCCGCAGCGGCCTTGCCGGAAGTAGTGCTCGACGGCGAGATTCTCGCCTGGGATACCGACGTACTGTCGTTTTCGCAGATGCAGCGGCGCATCCAGCGCAAGACCATTGGCGAGAAGATGCTACGTGAGGTGCCGGTCATTTTCCTTGCCTACGACGTGCTGGAATACCAGCAGCAGGACTGGCGCGAACGGCCGTTGCGTGAGCGTCGCGCACTGCTGGAGGAGCTGCTGGCGGACAGCGGCCAGAGCGCAGTTCGCATCAGCCCGAGTGTAAGCGCTGCAGAGTGGACCGCGCTGGCGACACAACGCGAAAGCAGCAGAGAGCGCATGGTCGAAGGCTTGATGCTCAAGCGCCTGGACAGTCCCTACCGCAGCGGCCGGATTCGCGGTGACTGGTGGAAGTGGAAGATCGAGCCGCTGACCATTGATGCGGTGCTGCTCTATGCGCAACCCGGTCACGGCCGTCGCGCTAACCTGTATACCGATTACACCCTGGCGGTGCGCGATGGCGATGCCTATGTACCCATTGCCAAGGCCTATTCGGGCCTGACCGACAAGGAAATCCAGAAGCTTGATCACTGGATACGCCGCAATACCGTGGAGAAGTTTGGCCCGGTACGTTCTCTGAAACCCGAGCATGTGCTGGAAATCGCCTTTGAAGGCATTCAACCCTCGCCCCGGCACAAGTCCGGCATCGCCCTGCGCTTCCCGCGGATTTCCCGTTGGCGCCAGGACAAACCGGTAGGCGAGGCCGATACCCTGGAGCAGGTGAAAGACCTGCTGCGTCTGTATGGCGGTTAGGCCACCGGCAGCGAAGGGCGCAGTGGATGGTCTGGCCAGGGTCGAGGCCTGGTTTGCCCAGCAGGGATGGACGCCTGCGCCCTTTCAACGCCAGGCCTGGCAGGCCTTTCGTGCCGGTCGCAGTGGGCTGATTCACGCCTCTACCGGCTCGGGTAAAACCCTCGCCGCCTGGCTGGGTCCAGTGTCGGCTGCGCTGGACAAATCGGCGCGCACTGGCGGTCTACGGATACTCTGGATAACCCCGCTGCGTGCGCTGGCCAGCGACACCGCCGGGCATCTGCAGCAGGCGGTGGATGAGCTAGGGCTGGACTGGAAAGTCGAAACCCGCACCGGCGACACCAGCGCCAGCGTGCGCGCCCGGCAACGGCGCAAATTACCGGAAACCTTGATCACCACCCCGGAAAGCCTTTCGGTGCTGCTCTCGTATAGGAATGCTGAAGAAAGCTTCAAACATCTGGATGCGGTAGTCGTCGATGAATGGCATGAGCTGCTGGGTAATAAACGCGGGGTGCAGCTGCAGTTATGCCTGGCCTGGTTGCGCGCGCGGCATGCGCAACTGCCGGTTTGGGGCCTGTCGGCGACCCTGGGTAATCTGGATGAAGCCATGGCGGTGCTGCTCGGCGAAGGCGCTGAACCGGGCGAGCGGATCGCCGGTACCCAGAGCAAGCCTCTGACCATTCGCGGGCTGTGCCCGGCCAATGTCGAACGCTTTCCCTGGGCGGGCCATCTGGGCCTGTCGCAGCTGGATGGCGTGCTGGATTATCTGGGCGAGGGTAAAACCTCGCTGCTCTTTACCAACACCCGTTCCCAGGCCGAGCTCTGGTTCGAGGCGATTCTCAAGGCGCGGCTGGATTGGCTGACAGAGCTTGGCCTGCACCATGGCTCTATTGATCGCACGTTACGCAAGCGCATCGAAGAGGGTCTGCGCCAGGGCGATTTTCGCTGCGTGGTCTGCACCTCAAGTCTGGATCTGGGTGTGGATTTTTCCCCGGTGGATCGAGTAGTGCAGGTCGGTAGCCCCAAGGGGGTGGCGCGCTTGATGCAACGCGCCGGACGTTCCGGCCATCAACCGGGCGCTGCCAGCGAAATCCTCTGCGTGCCCAGCCACGCGCTGGAGCTGGTGGAAATTGCCGCCGTACGCCGGGCCTGGGAAGCAGGTCGGGTTGAAGCACGCAGGCCGCCGCGGCTAAGCCTGGATGTGCTGGTACAGCATCTGGTGACCCTGGCTGCCGGGCCTGGCTTTGTCCCTGAGCAGGTGTTTGCCGAGTTGCAGAGTACCCATGCTTTTGCCGGGCTGGATGAGGACATTTTCAACTGGTGTCTGCTGTTTATCACCCAGGGCGGACCGGTGCTGGAGCATTACCCGCAGTTCCAGCGTGTGGTGATTCAGGACGGTCGTTACAGCGTTGAAGATACTGGTATCGCCCGCCGCCACCGGCTGGCGATTGGCACTATTACCAGCGATGCGCAGATCCAGGTGCGTTTTATGAAGGGCGGTAGCCTGGGTAGCATCGAGGAGACCTTTGTCGCCAGGCTCAAGCCCGGCGATGTGTTTCTGTTTTCCGGCCGCGCGCTGGAGTTGGTCAAGGTGCGTGACCTGGTGGCCTATGTACGCCTGGCCAAAACCCGCCGACATAGCGTGCCGCGCTGGTATGGCGGGCGCTTGCCGCTTTCCAGCGAGTTGGCCGACAGCGTGCTGAAGATTTTTGAGGAAGTGCAGGCTGGGCTTTATACCGATCCGGAAGTGCAAACCATTGCGCCGGTTCTGGAGCTACAGAAGCAGCAATCGGCCTTGCCGGGCCGCGCGCGGCTATTGATCGAGCGCTGCAGCTCGCGTGAGGGTCAGCATCTGTTCGTCTATCCTTTTGCTGGTCGTTTGGCCCATGAGGGTCTGGCCGCGCTGCTGGCCTGGCGTCTCGGACAACTGACACCAGCAACCTTCTCGTTGTCAGTTAACGACTATGGCCTGGAACTGCTCACCTCGGCCAAGCTGCCGGAACTGACGGCAGCGGATTGGCATTCACTACTCGACCCTGAAGATCTGCTCAAGCATGTATTGGAGGCGCTAAATGCCGGTGAACTGGCGCGCCGTCAGTTCCGCGATATCGCCCGGGTCAGCGGATTGGTATTCCAGGGCTTCCCTGGTCGCGGCAAGAGTGACCGGCAATTGCAGGCCTCCAGCGGCCTGCTCTACGACACGCTAAAGCGTTACGATCCTGAGCACCGGCTACTGGCGCAGGCCAGCCGTGAAGTGCTGGAGGATCAGCTGGAAATTCAGCGCCTGAAAGCGGTGCTGGAGCGCGCAGCGACGCAGGAGCTGATGCTGATATCCCTGGAACGTTTTTCGCCCCTGGCTTTTCCGCTCTGGGTCGAACGCCAGCGCAACAGAATCAGCACCGAGGGTTGGCGCGAACGGGTTCAGCGTATGATGGACAGCCTGGAGAAGCATGCCGCGCGCAAACCGAGGAGGCGCCCTTGAGTCGTACCCTGAACTGGCAGTTGGCGGGAGCCGAGGTGATTCTGCATGGCGAGCGCGCGCTGTTCTATCCTGCCGAATCGGCGTTGCTGGTCGCCGACACGCATTTTGGCAAGGCCGCGCTGATGCGGCGCCGGGGTCTGGCGGTGCCCAGCGGTCAGAGCCGCGATGATCTGCAACGACTGACCAAGCTGCTTGAGGCGTTCCGCCCGCAACGCTTGATTGTGCTGGGCGACTTTTTCCATCATCGGCCGATGCGCGGCGAGCCTTTTATGGAACTGTTTCCCGAGTGGCTGGCGCAGCATTCTGCGGTCTCGGTCGAAGCGGTAATAGGCAACCATGATCGCCATGCTGCAGATGTGGATCTGGGCATGCGCTGGCACGACTATCTTGATCTGGGCCCGTTCCGCTTGCGCCATGAGCCGGAGCAGGTGCCAGGGCGTCATGTGCTGGCCGGGCATCTGCACCCAGTGCTGACACTGCAGGTTGCCGCCGACCGAATGCGCGCACCCGTGTTCTGGTTCCGCGAGCAGGTCAGTGTATTGCCATCCTTTGGTGCCCTGACCGGTGGCTGGGACCTGCCGCGCAAACCCGAGGGCCAGACGGTGCTGGTAGTCGAAGGCGAGCTTTTTCAGGGGCCGGATTAGGCCCTCAAGGCCGACAAGGCTGGCACAGCCAACAATCTTGTAACAGACAATAGCGCGTGGTTGAGCAAAGGCCAGCCAAAGCTTATGCTGTATCTATATACAGTATAAGGGTTGCAACATGGAGCTGATCGAAAAACTCACCATTCTGGCCGATGCCGCGAAGTACGATGCATCCTGCGCCAGCAGTGGCGCGCCCAAACGCAGCTCCAGGGGCAAGGAAGGTATAGGCGCTACCAACGGCATGGGGATTTGTCACAGCTATACGCCGGATGGCCGCTGTGTGTCGCTGCTGAAGATTCTGCTGACCAATTTCTGTCTGTACGACTGCCAGTACTGCGTGAATCGTCGCTCCAGTGACGTACCCCGTGCGCGCTTCATGCCGGAAGAGGTGGTCAAGCTGACGCTGGATTTTTACCAGCGCAATTACGTCAGTGGGCTGTTTCTCAGTTCCGGCATTATCCAATCGCCGGATTACACCATGGAGCAGTTGATCCGCGTGGCCAGTTTGCTGCGCGAGGAACATCAGTTTCGCGGCTATATCCATCTCAAGACCATTCCCGAGGCCGACCCGGCATTGATTGAGGAGGCCGGACGCTATGCCGACCGGCTGAGTGTCAATATCGAACTGCCCAGCCCCGATAGCCTTATTCGTCTGGCGCCGGAAAAGCAGATCGGCAGCATTACCGGCGCCATGGGTACCATCGACAGCGCCTCGAATGAATCGCGCGCGGACAAGCGCGCGCCCAAATTTGCCCCGGGTGGTCAGAGCACGCAGATGATTGTTGGCGCCGACGCCAGTGATGACAGCCGCATACTGCATACCGCCGAAGCCCTGTATGGCGATTACCGTCTGCGCCGAGTTTATTACTCGGCGTTCAGCCCGATCCCCAACAGTCCCTCATCCGTACCCTTCCAGGCGCCGCCGTTGCTACGTGAGCATCGTTTGTACCAGGCAGACTTTCTGTTGCGCGGCTACGGCTTCAAGGCCGGGGAGTTGATTGGCGCGCAGGGCAATCTGCCGCTGGATATTGATCCCAAGCTGGCCTGGGCGTTGGTCAACCGGGCGCAGTTTCCGGTCGATCTGAATCTGGCCGAACCGGCGATGATCGCCCGGGTGCCAGGCATCGGTATTCGCTCGGCGCAGCGTATCGTCAGTTTGCGACGGCTCAAGCGCATACGCTTTGAAGACCTGCTGCGCATGCGCTGCGTAATGGACAAGGCGCGGCCCTTTATCGTCACCAGCGATTACCGTCCGCGACAGGACACGGTCGAATCCAGCCTGCTGCGGCGGCAATTGAGCGATCAACCCGCGCAGATGGCGCTCTGGGGCTGAGGATGCGGGTACTCTGCTGCAACGATGATTTTGAATGCTGGCGCGCCCAGGCCCGGGAGTTGCTGGCTCAGAATGTGCCGCCACATGCGGTGGTTTGGGAGGATGAGAGCATTCCCCAGTTGTTCGCCGCAGAGCAACTGCCCGTCTATGGCGGCCCGCTGCAGAAGCTAAGCGTGCCCGCCGCGCTGCTCGCGCAGCTGAAGAGCGCCGCCCGCTATCGCACCGCCGGGCGCTGGAATTTGCTGTATCGAATTCTCTGGCGGGTGGTCAAGGGTGAGCGTCAGGCGATGCTGGCCGGTGATCCGGATGGTAGTGAGCTGCAGCGGCGGATCAAGGCCGCCAGTCGTGAGGCCCATCACCTGCATGCGTTCCTGCGCTTTCATCCGTTGCCGGGCGATTCGGACCTGGATTACGTGGCCTGGCATGAACCTGCCCATGACATCCTCGCCAGTGCAAGCATGCACTTTGCCGAACGCCTGGGCCGCCAACGCTGGCTGATTGCTACGCCGCTGGATGCGGTCTGGTATGACGGCCAGCAATTGCATTATCGGCAGCCCTGTCCTGCAGACTGGCAAGCACGGGCGGAGGCGATACGCGGCAAGGATGACGCGCTGTGGGAAACCTACTACGCCAGCACCTTCAATCCGGCGCGGCTGAACCGCAAGGTCATGCAAGGGCACATGCCGCTGCGCTTCTGGGCCGGGCTGACGGAGGGCAAGCTGATCCCGCTGCTGCTTAGCAAGGCGCGTGCTGGATCGCAAAAGGATGGACAGGCTGACGGGGTAACAGGCAAGGCGGGTAAGGTGATTCGTCTGGCCAGGGACAAAGCTGTTGCTGGCGATCCAGCAACAGCTCAGATACTGAAAAACACGGATCCGCTCAGGGAGTCATGATCCGTGGCAGCCACTGGCTCAATTCCTGCGGCTTGAGCGGCGGGCGCAAAAAACCAACGTACTGGCCGTCCGGGTTGACCATCACCACCTGACCGCTATGGTCGACCAGATAGTTCTCGGTGCTGGTGTCCGGTTCGATATAGGCAATCGACAGCGCTCTGGCCAGCTTGGCCAGTTCCTGCGGGTCGCCGGTAGCACCCTGGAAGCCGGCGTTGAAGAAGCCCAGATACTGTTGCATCTGCTCTGGGGTGTCGCGGTTCGGGTCGACGCTGACCATGGTCACGCGCAGTTGCTCGGCGTAGCCCTCCGGCAGACTACTGACTACCTGCTTGAGTTCGGCCATGGTGGTCGGGCAGATGTCTGGGCAGAAGGTATAGCCGAAGAACAGCAAATCCCATTGCCCGATCAGATCGTCCTTGCCCCAACTGCCACCTGCGGAAGACAGCATTTCGATTTCCGGTATGCTGCGCGGGCTGTCGAACAGGAATATTCCAGACTCTGAAAGCTGATCACGATCCAAAGGAACCGGACGGGTGACCTTGTTGACAATGGCACCTATGACTAACGCGATGGCTGCAAGGGTAACCAGAACGGTCTTCTGTACGCCGGTCATAGCCATCCGGCAACTCCCACATAGTGATCAACCAGCAGGGCGACAAAAATCCACAGCAGGTACCAGAGCGAAAACTTGAAGGTCTTGATCGCCGCATGCGGGCGGCTATCGCGCCACATGGCCCAGGCCCAGTCGATAAAGCGCACGCCCAGTGCCAGAGCGACGACGAGGTAGATCACGCCACTCATCTTGATCACGTAGGGCAGCATGCTCACGGCCAACAGAATAAAGGTGTAGAGCAGGATATGCAGTTTGGTATAGCGCTCGCCGTGGGTAACCGGCAGCATCGGAATATCGACCTTGGCGTACTCGGCCTTGCGATGAATGGCCAAGGCCCAGAAGTGTGGCGGCGTCCAGGCAAAGATGATCAATACCAGCAGCAGCGCTTCGGCATCGACCTGACCGGTTACGGCGGTCCAGCCCAATAGCGGTGGTGCTGCACCGGCCAGTCCACCGATAACGATATTCTGCGGCGTGGCGCGTTTGAGGAAAGAGGTGTAGATCACCGCGTAGCCAAGCAGCGAGGCCAGGGTCAGCCAGGCGGTCAGGGCGTTGATCCATTGCAGCAGAATGGCCATGCCAGCCACACCGAGGATCAGGGCAAACAGCAATGCATTGAGCGGGTTGACTCGGCCCTGGGCCATGGGCCGCCGCTGGGTACGGGCCATATGGATATCGATGCGGCGGTCCACCACGTGGTTGACCGCGGCTGCCGAACCGGCACAGAGCGCGATGCCCAGGTTGCCGAGTACCAGCGTGGCCCAGGGCACCATACCCTCGGTAGCAAGCAGCATGCCGATGGCAGAAGTAATGATCATCAGGGCTACGACCTTGGGCTTGGTCAGCTCAAGGTAGTCACGCCAGCCAGCGGTGGCCTGGGCGGTGTTGGTCATGCTTGTCATCAGTACTTTCCCCCGACGCGATGGGCGTCTTTTCTTGTTCTTGTAACGCAATACAATGCCGGACAGTATGCGCCAGCCGTCAGCGACTGGCCAGTGCTCCGCCCGCCCTACCGCCACTGAAAATCGCATCCCGTGACGGTGCTCGCAACTGATAGTTGATTGCCACCACCACCAGCAGCAACACCGCGCCAAAGGCGTTGTGCGCCACAGCTACGGCTAACGGCAAATGGGCCAGTACGTTGGTGATGCCGAGACTGACCTGGATCACCAGAGCCGCGACCAGAAAACCCGCAAGTCGGCCTAGCGACGCCTGCAGCAATTGCCAGGCGAGCATCAGCAGTACCACCGTGGTCACAATCGCGCCCAGACGATGGGTAAAGTGAATGGCCGTGCGCCCGGCACCATCAAGCATCCCACCGAGGTAGTTGGGACCGATCTCCTGGAAAATATTGAAACCGGCAGCAAAGTCCATCTCTGGCCACCATTCGCCATGGCAGGTGGGCAGGTCGACACAGGCTACCGCCGCGTAATTGGTGCTGGTCCAACCGCCCAGAATGATCTGGCCTATCAGCACTACCAGAGCCACGCGGGCAAAGAGCCGCAACTTCTGCACGCTGCGCCTGGGCGCCAAGGGGTACATGCTGTTGGACAGGCGCAGGCACAGCAGCAGGAGCAGGCTCAAGGTAGCGAAGCCGCCCAGCAAATGCGCCGTGACTACCTGTGGCCAGAGCTTCAGGGTCACTGTCCACATGCCGAAAATAGCCTGACAGATAACCAGCAGCAACAGACCAAAGCTCAGACCTACCGGATAACCGGGTACATGACGTTTGCGCAGGCTGAACAGGGCCAGTCCGAGAATCACCACGCCGAGAATACCGGCGGCGTAGCGGTGAATCATTTCTGCCCAGGCCTTGAATACGTCCACTGGATCATCGGGGAAACGTATTTCCGCCAGTTCGATCGAACCTTCGCTGCGCGGTATGCCGAGAAAACCATAGCAACCGGGCCAGTCCGGGCAGCCAAGACCGGCATGCACCAGTCGCGTATAAGCACCGAGAATAACGACGACAAAGCCCAGCGCCAGAGCGCCTACAGCAAAAAGGTAACCGGGTTTACGCATGGTCCTACCCTATCTTGGATACTTTCAGAAGATGCTTGAGATCATCCAGCAGTTGCTTGCCGGGTTTGTTGACGTCCTGGTGCAGCACCACCCTACCCAGCGGGTCGACCACCCAAAGTTGCGGACCCTGTTGCCATGCTTCTGGGTGCTCGGTAAGGCTGTCATGATAGGCGCGGCCATCCAGTTGGGCCTGCTGCATGCGCGGATATTCCTCTGCCAGGCGTTGCTGCAGGGCTTCCGGCGCATCGCTACCCAGAGCCAGCATATGCGCTACCCGAGCAGCTTCACGCCCCAGCGCGACATTGATCTGACGGGCTTCGTGCAGTAGCGCCAGGCAGTCTTGCTCACAGTCTCCGGGGCTGGTTACCAGCAGGCGCCATGGGGCGCCATAGCCTATGGGCTCTACCTGCATCTGCCAGTCCTGAAGATTCAATTCTGGCTGCACCAGCTCCGAGCGATTGGTCTGGCTATCGGGTATGCCGATGTCGGTTTTGGCCATGATCCAGGCTACGAGAATAGGCCCGATCACGATCGCGATTATTGCCAGTAACTTGAGCTGGCCGCTGGGCCTTGTCGGCGGCGTCGAAGGGGATTGCTGGTCGCTCATGGTTGCGTATTTCTCCGGGGTTCGGGCCGCAAACCGGCCCAGATAAAGAGTGCCAGTAACGCCAGGGCCAGAGCAAACCATTGCACCGCATAGGCAGTGTGTTTGCTGGCCGTGGTCGGTAGCGGTGGCCAGCTAAGCGTCAAGGCTGCCGGACTGCCGATCTTCAGTCGAGCGCTCCAGCTCAGCAGGTTCGGCTCTGCGGCTTCTTCGGCAAAGCGCTGTAGATCTACCTGGGTAATCAGCCGCGGCCAGCCGGTGGCATCCGCTTGCTGGCCCAGGGTAAAGCCCTGTTCTGCCTGCGGCACCGCCTCGGCGTCCAGCTGCAGAATACCTTTGGGGGTATCAATGCTCGGCAGCTGCCGCCTTGCGGGCCAGGCTACCCAACCGCGGTTGATGACTATGGGCTGCGCCGAGAGCTGGTCACGGAACAGTTGCAGAACCTCCACACCCGCCTTGCCATCGCGGGTGCGATTGTCCAGCAACCAGATGTGCTCTGGATCGAACTCACCCTGCAACTGCAGCGGGCGCCAGGCGCGGTCTTCAAGCTGGTCAAGCTCAAGCAGATTCTGCGCCAGGGCGCTGCGGTTGGTATCCATCTGTGCCTGCAGCATCTGCTTCTCATCGGCCCTTTGCAGTTGCCAATAACCCAGGCTCAGCAGTATTGGCATGAATGCCAGCACAAAGAGCCAGAGCGGCCAACCGGGAGCGAAGCGTTTTGAGGTGTCAGACATGGCAGCCTTGATGAACAACAGGGTCTATAATGGCAAAACCCTTCAACACTATGGATTTCAATTATGTGGCTCAAACTGGCCATCCTGGTATTACTGCTGGCTATCATCGCCAGCCTGTTCAGCGGTCTTGTTTTTCTGGTCAAGGACACCAACAATTCCGGCCGCGTGGTCAATGCACTGACTGTGCGCATTGCGTTGACGGTAGCGGTGGTGTTGCTGATTAGCTATGGCTTCTGGTCCGGACAATTCGCCTGGAACACGCCTTGGGTTAAATAACCCCAAAAAGGCGCGGCTGCCGATCTCCGCAATGGAGAAAGGCAGCCGAATAGCAGATCAGAAAATATAGACGAAGATAAACAGTCCGACCCAGACCACATCAACGAAGTGCCAGTACCAGCTCGCCGCCTCGAAGCCGAAGTGCTGCTCGGGGGTGAAGTGCCCCTTGTGAATGCGAACCAGCATTACCGTCAGGATCAGCGTACCCATAAATACGTGCACGCCGTGGAAGCCGGTGAGCATGAAGAAGGTTGCGCCGTAGATCCCGGAGTTGAGGGTCAAACCCAGATCACGGTAAGCGTGAACATATTCGGCCATCTGCAGGCCCAGGAAGATCACCGCCAGCACTACCGTCAGCAACAGCCAGTTCTTCAGCGCTGCGCGCTTGCCTGCACGCAGGGCGTGGTGGGCAAAGGTCACAGTGATACTGGAAGTGATCAGGATAATGGTGTTGAGCAGCGGCAACTGCCAGGGGCTGATGGTTTCCTGTGGCCCGGGGAACAGATTCGGGTTGGGGTTCTGCATCAGCGGCCAGGTGTATTCGAAGCCAGGCCAGAGCATGCTGGTGATGCCCTTGTCGCCTTCGCCGGCCAGCCAGGGGCCAGCAAAGGTACGAACGTAGAACAGGGCACCGAAGAAGGCGGCAAAGAACATCACTTCGGAGAAAATGAACCAGCCCATGCCCATACGGAAGGAGCGATCCATCTGTGGGCTATAGAGCCCCTGGTGGCTTTCGCTGATCACGTTGCCGAACCAGCCGAAGAACATCCAGGTGAGGATGGCCATACCAATCAGCAGAGTAATCCAGCCACTGTCGCCGCTGGTGTTCATGAGCGTACCCATGCCGACCAGGAATACCAGCAGGCCGATGGAACCGACTATCGGCCACTTGCTCTGGGCCGGTACATAATATTCCTGGTGCGTTGAATCCGTTGGGTGACTCGCCATCTCTTGTTCTCCTTGTCAGGCAGTCAATATCAGTTGCTGTGCACGGCGGCTAGATCAAAACTCTCAGCCAGGCGCTCAGTAACATCAAATATGGTGTAGGACAGCGTCAGGCGCTGGACTTCCCGGGGCAAGCCCGGATCGACGATAAAACGTACGGGCATTTCCACTGTTTCGCCGGGCTGCAGAACCTGCTGGGTAAAGCAGAAGCACTCGGTCTTGTGGAAATAGGCCGCCGCCTTGGAAGGCGCGACGCTCGGTATGGCCTGGGCAATCATCGGTTTGTTGGTCGGGTTATGCGCAATGAAGTTCATCTCCCGGGTCTCGCCCGGGTGCAGGATCAGCTCATTTGCTTCAGGCCCAAAGGACCAGACCATGCCGTCGGCATTGGTGGAAATGAACTGCACCCGCACCGAGCGATTCTCGTCGATCACACCGGCGCTGCCGGTGTAAGCCGAACCACTGGTTTTACCGTTGATACCAAAGGCTTCGCACATCACGTCATAGATGGGCACCAGCAGGAAGCCGAAGCCAAACATGCCCACCACCAGTAAACCGAGGCGGCCGACCAGACGTTTTGTGCTAATACCTTCGCTCATTACATTCCCCTTACTTTACTTCTGGCGGTGTGCTGAAGGTGTGATACGGAGCCGGTGATGGCACCGTCCATTCCAGACCTTCGGCTCCGTCCCAGGGCTTGGCTGAAGCTTTTGGGCCGCCCTTGATGCATTTGATCACGATAAACAGGAACAACAGCTGAGTCGCACCGAACATGAACGCCCCTACCGAGGAGATCATGTTGAAGTTGGCAAACATCATGTTGTAGTCCGGAATACGACGTGGCATGCCGGCCAGACCGATGAAGTGCATCGGGAAGAAGGCCAGGTTCATACCGACGAAGGACATCCAGAAATGCGTCTTGGCCAGTACTTCGTCGTACATGTGGCCGGTCCACTTCGGCAGCCAGTAGTAGGTCGAGGCAAAGATGCCGAAGATCGCACCCGGCACCAGCACGTAATGGAAGTGCGCCACTACGAAGTAGGTGTCGTGGTACTGGAAGTCCGCCGGAGCAATCGCCAGCATCAGACCGGAGAAGCCACCGATGGTGAACAGGATCACGAAGGCCACGGAAAACAGCATGGGTGCTTCAAAGCTCAGTGAGCCGCGGAACATGGTGCTGACCCAGTTGAACACCTTGACCCCGGTCGGGACCGCAATCAACAGGGTGGCGTACATGAAGAACAGTTCACCGGTCAGCGGAATGCCGACGGTAAACATATGGTGCGCCCAGACCACGAAGGACAGGAAAGCAATCGCTGCGGTGGCGTAAACCATTGAGGTGTAGCCGAACAGCGGCTTGCGGCTGAAGGCCGGGATAATGGCACTGACCGCGCCAAAGGCGGGCAGGATCATGATGTACACCTCGGGGTGCCCGAAGAACCAGAAAATATGCTGGAACATCACCGGGTCACCGCCACCAGCGGCGTTGAAGAAACTGGTGCCAAAGTGGATGTCCATCAGCATCATGGTCACCACGCCCGCCAGTACCGGCATTACCGCAACCAGCAGGAAGGCAGTGATCAGCCAGGTCCAGACGAACAGCGGCATCTTCATCAGGGTCATGCCGGGCGCGCGCAGGTTGATGATGGTGGCGATAATGTTGATCGCACCCATGATCGAACTGATACCGGCAATGTGAATGGCAAAGATGAAGAAGGTCACACTGGGTGGCGCGTAGGTGGTCGACAGCGGAGCGTAGAAGGTCCAGCCGAAGTTCGGGCCACCGCCCTCCATGAACAGCGTGGAAACCAGCAGACCGAAAGCGGCCGGCAGCAACCAGAAGCTGAAGTTGTTCATCCGCGGCAGGGCCATGTCTGGCGCCCCGATCATCATCGGGATCATCCAGTTGGCCAGACCAACGAACGCCGGCATAACCGCACCGAAGACCATGATCAGACCGTGCATGGTGGTCATCTGGTTAAAAAATTCCGGCTCTACCAACTGCAGACCGGGTTGAAAGAGTTCTGCGCGGATAACCATGGCCATGGTCCCGCCGAGCAGGAACATGGCAAAGCTGAACCACAGGTACATCGAACCGATGTCCTTATGGTTGGTAGTCAGCACCCAACGCATCAAACCTTTGGCCGGACCATGGGCATGGTCGGCGTGATGGTGATCGATCACTGCACTCATGATGGTCTCCTATTGGCTGTTCTTGAAGTTGAGGATATCCAGCGGAGATACAATCTCGCCGGTGTCGTTGCCCCAGGCATTACGCTCATAGGTAATGACGGCTGCGATATCCACTTCAGACAGCTGTCCAGCGTAGGCGGCCATTGATGTGCCGGGTTTGCCGTTGACGACGATATCAATGTGAGCGGGGATATCGTTGAGTGCCATGTTGCTGCCTTTCAGGGCCGGGAACATGGGCGGCAAGCCTTCACCACCAGGCTGGTGACAGGCGGCACAGGCGGTGGAGTAGACGCGTTCGCCGCGCTCCATCAACTCAGCCAGTGTCCATTCCTTGTCGCGTAGTTCGGCTTCGCGTGCAGCGGCTTCTTTTTTCTCGGCCAGCCAGATAGCAAAATCTTCCTGGCTCTTGGCTTCCACTACTACCGGCATGAAGGCGTGGTCACGACCACAGAGTTCGGTGCATTGGCCGCGGTAAATGCCAGGTTCTTCGATACGCGTCCAGGCCTCGTTGACGAAACCAGGGATGGCATCTTTCTTCACCGCCAGGGCCGGTACCCACCAGGAGTGAATAACATCGGCAGCGGTAATCAGGAAGCGCACTTTCTGGCCAACGGGCAGTACTAGCGGCTCATCAACTTCGAGCAGGTAGTTCTCGTTCTTGGCGGTGCGGTTGCGGATTTCGTCGCGGGGGGTGGTCATGTTGCTCATGAAGGTGACGTCTTCACCCATGTAGCTGTACTGCCAGCGCCACTGATAGCCGGTGATCAGGATATCCATGTCCGAGTCTTCGGCGTCATAGATATCAATCAGGGTCTTGGTCGCGGGGATGGCCATACCTACCAGAATCAGCAGCGGGATGACGGTCCAGAGGATTTCGACGCCAACGTTCTCGTGGAACTTCGCTGGTACAGCACCCTTTGATTTGCGGTGCATGAACATCGAATAGAACATGATTGAAAAGACGATGACACCAATGACCACGCAGATCCAGAAGATCAGCATGTGCAGGTCATAAATGGCATTACTGATGTCTGTCACGCCCTTTGGCATATTGAATGCCCATCCGGCGCTAACGGTGCCGCTGAGTGTCAGCAGAAGAAATCCACTCAGCCAGGCGCTTGCATATCGCAACATTCCCGGTCCCCTTGTTTTTTTTATCAGTACTGGAAGCGGGGGAAAGGATATTCATGTAGTTGCGAGAACTGCATAAATACATGAGGCAGCGCCAATTCAACGATTCCATCACGGTTACAGAGTCGATGACAGCAGTGCCCGGCCCCCCAAAAAACTGCCAGACCGGTTGAGTATAGACCTGACAGATTTCATGGCAATCCCTGAAGGCTTTATTTTTTGATGTCTGTCAAGGTATGCAGTGTTGGGTTTGTGTTAGCAAAGCTGTATTCCAGAGGGGTTTGAACAGGTCTGCGTATATCGATAAGGCTGCTATTTGGCTCATTCGTGAGTCACTTTGACGATATCATGTCGCTCTGCTAGCGTATGCTTTAAACGGCGCCATCTCATTGCCATCATTCCGTGGCAGTGGCGCAAGCGGAGTTTTCCATGAATATTCAGGCCCTGCGTGACCGTGTCAGCAAGGCGGAGCAACAGGAGCAGCTGCAGACCGGATTGCGTGGCTGGCTGCAGCCGCGCGTGGCTGTCCTGCATCCGTCTATTGCCGCGGGTGATGACGTTATGGATTCCCTATACCGTTTCGTCAGCGGCTACATTGCCCAGGTACCGGACATGCTGGAAGCGGCCCAGAGCGTTGCCGAGCGAACCGGCACCCGCGAGCAGATGTTGCCGGTGCTCAAGGTGGCTGAAGCATTCTTTCTGCAGCCCCCTGACTTGCCGCAGGATCACCAGGGCATGCTGGCCCTGCTGGATGAAGCCTATCTGGCGCACCGGCTGGTAGAAGAGGTGAATGACCGCTATATCGCCCATGGCGGGCAAGCGCTGGTGCCACTGGATGCTACCCGCGCCAACCTGATTGCCCATCAGTTGCTGGGCGAGCCCTTTGCCAACGAGCTGGATGACATGGTCGCTGAGGCGGTCGAGACGCTGGCGCCGGAGAGCCTGTTCGCCAGCGCCTCGTTTGATCAATTTCGGGCTTTGGCTGCCAGCGGGCCGGGCTCACCCTGGGAAGAGTGGCCCTGCCTGTCACGCCAGTTGGGTGTTGATATTCGGCTGCGCGGGGCAGACGACAAGGGCTTCGACTAGAATAAGCTCCAACTAGATAGCGCCTGACCAGACTATTTCTTTTTCAACCGCGGGTTGGGGAAAAACTGCACTGTCTGGGCACTCACTGGCTTGGCTTCCTTGGGTTTGGTAACCCGGGTCGGCAGCTCGCGCGGGACGGAATTGCCCCGCTCGTCCAGGGTGTCGGCATAACCACAACTGACGCACTCGCGGTTGGGTACACCGTCCACCTCGAACATGCGGATGGTATCCATCTCGCTACAGGCCGGGCACACCGCCCCGGCGATGAAGCGCTTGATGGTCTGGCCACTGGTCATGCTGCTTCACCGGTCAGGCCGCTGTGGCGCAGCAGCGCATCAATGCTCGGCTCGCGCCCGCGGAAGGCGACAAACAGCTCCATCGGCTCGCGACTGCCGCCGTTGGCCAGAATGCTGTCACGGAAGGCTTGGCCGGTTTCGCGGTTGAGCACGCCCTCTTCCTCGAAGCGCGAGAAGGCGTCCGCCGAGAGCACTTCTGCCCACTTGTAGCTGTAATAGCCGGCCGCATAGCCACCTGCGAAGATATGCCCGAAGCCGTTCTGGAAGCGGTTGAACGCCGGTGGTGGCATCAAGGATACCTCCGCACGCACCTTGTCCAGCACCTGTTGCGTGCTCAGGCTTGGGTCTTCTCGCAGGTGCAGCAGGAAGTCGAACAATGACAGCTCGACCTGGCGCAGCATGCCCAGGCCGGACTGGAAATTGCGCGCGTCGAGCATCTTGTTCAGCAGGTCCTGGGGCAGCGGATCGCCGCTTTCGTAGTGTCCGGAAATCAGGCCCAGACCCTCTGGCTCCCAGCACCAGTTCTCCATGAACTGACTGGGCAATTCGACCGCATCCCAGGCCACGCCGTTGATACCCGATGCCGAGGGGTAATCGATGCGCGTGAGCAGGTGGTGCAGGCCGTGACCGAATTCGTGGAACAGAGTAGTGACCTCGTCGTGGGTCAGCAGCGCCGGTTTGCCACCAATAGCCGGGGTGAAGTTACATACCAGATAGGCGATCGGGCGTTGCAGTTCGCCATCGGGCAGGCGCCGACGATCACGGCAGCCATCCATCCAGGCGCCGCCACGCTTGTTGCTGCGGGCGTACAGATCAAGGAAGAAGCGGCCGATCAGTTGGCCGTCCTCGCGCACTTCGAACAGGCGGGCATCGGCATGCCAGCGGTCGAATTCGCCGACCTCCTGTAGTTGAATGCCGTAAAGCCGCTCGACTACGTTGAACATGCCCTTGAGCACTGTGTCGACCGGAAAATAGGGCTTCAGCTCCTCCTGTGAGATGGCGTAGCGGTGCTGGCGCAACTGCTCGCTGTAATAGCCGACATCCCAGCTTTGCAGCTCGGGACAGCCTCGTTCGGCGGCAAACTCGCGCAGTGCCTGCAGGTCATGCGCGGCGGATTGCTTGCTGCGCTGACCCAGGTCGCGGAGAAAACCCACTACCTGATCGGTGCTGTCGGCCATCTTGGTCGCCAGTGACAATTCGGCGTAATTGGCAAAGCCCAGCAGTTCTGCCAGTTCCTGGCGCAGGCTGAGGATTTCGCTGATCAGCGGGCTGTTGTCGTTCTCACCCGCTTGTGGACCCTGATCCGACGCTCGGGTGCAGTAGGCGGTGTACAGCTCTTCGCGCAGGCTGCGGTCGTGGGCGTAGGTCATGACCGCGTAGTAACTGGGGAATTCCAGAGTGACCAGCCAGCCTTCCAGGCCCTTGGCCTCGGCCGCCTGTTTTGCCTGGGCTAGCGCCGACTCAGGCAAACCGTCGAGCTGGGTCGCCTCGGATAGCTCCTTGGTCCAGGCCTGGGTGGCATCCAGCAACTGGTTGGAAAAGCGGCTCTGCAGTTCCGAGAGGCGCATTTGCAGTTCGCCATAGCGTTTCTGTTGGGCAGGCGGCAGAGCAATACCAGACAACCTGAAGTCGCGCAGGGCGTGCTGGATAATGGTCTTCTGCGCCGTATCCAGATCGGCGAAGGTGTCGCTGTCTGCTAGTTGCTGATAGGCATCAAAGAGTTGCTGGTTCTGGCCCAGCTCGGTTTGAAATTCGCTCAGCAGTGGTAGGCAGCTATTGTAGGCGTCGCGCATTTCCGCACTGTTGAGCACGGCGTTCAGGTGACTGACCGGCGACCAGGCGCGTGAAATGCGCTCACCCATGTCGTCCAGCGGTACGATCAAGTTGTCCCAGGTCCACTGTGCCGGGGGGGCTGACAGCAGGCTCTGCAGGGTGGCGCGGGCATCAGTCAAGACCTGCTCGATGGCTGGCTTGACGTGCTCGGCACGGATGCTGCTGAAAGGTGGCAGGTCATAGGTTTGCAACAGTGGATTGGCGTTGGTCATGGGGTATCCTGATCGGTACTGACTAGGGCATAAGTATGCATGGTATTGATTATCGCTGGCTATCACACGGCCACTGAGTTTGTTAATGGTATCAAGAGCTTTCTTCAATGGAGAACGGTTGATGAATATTCGGTCCTTTCGCGGCCAGCAGCCGCAGTTGGGTGAGGGCGTCTTTGTCGACCCTTCGGCAGTGGTGCTCGGCGACGTGGTGCTCGGCGATGACGTTTCGGTCTGGCCGCTGGTGGTCATTCGCGGGGATATGCACAGCATCCGCATCGGCGCGCGTACCAGTGTGCAGGACGGCAGTGTGCTGCACATTACCCACGCCGGTCCCTTCAACCCGGACGGCTTCCCGCTGCAGGTGGGTGATGATGTGACCATTGGCCACAAGGTTTTGTTGCATGGCTGTACTGTTGGCAATCGCGTGCTGATCGGTATGGGCAGCATCGTCATGGACGGCGCAGTGATCGAGGACGAGGTAATTCTCGGCGCCGGCAGTCTGGTACCGGCCCAGCGCACTCTGGAGTCGGGTTATCTGTATATGGGTAGCCCGGCCCGTCAGGTGCGGGCACTGACCGAGCGTGAGCGTGAGTTCTTCGCTTACACAGCCGGAAACTATGTGCGACTGAAGAACGAACATATGAACGAGGGTTGGGCAGGCGGAGTCTAAACGGCGAAGCGCGGGACCCGCTGTAACGGTTTCGTGCAGCCAACTGCCAGCCGATCAGCCGCGTGAATAATAGTCGTGATCACCGTGACATCCCCGCTTCCTGGTTTATGCTGGGCAGGTCATGGGCCCAAGCGCCCGCATTTTCGTTCCAGTCAAATCGAGGCTTTTCATGTCTGCCTACAGCAATCGTAAAGTAGTACTCAATCAGCGTCCCCAGGGCGAAATCCAGGATGGCGATCTGGTCATCAAGCAGGAGCCGGTCCGTGAACTGAAGGATGGCGAAGTTCTGCTCAAGACCCTGTGGTTGTCGCTGGACCCCTACATGCGCCCGCGCATGAACGACAGCAAGGGCTATATGGATCCGATCGCAATCGGTGCGCCCATAGTCGGCGAAAGCGTTGGTCGGGTAGTCGAGTCCAAGTCGCCCAACTACGCCGTTGGCGATGTGGTTACCAGCTATTCCGGCTGGCAGGAATACAGCATTATCCGTGGCGATGAGCCAATGGTTTACAAGGTGCAGGATCACGGTATTCCGCTGCAGACCTATCTGGGTGTCGCGGGTATGCCGGGCCGCACCGGCTACTGTGGTCTGGTCTACGTCGGCAAGCCCAAGGCTGGTGAAACCGTTGTAGTCTCCGCCGCCTCTGGGCCGGTAGGCACCGTTGTCGGTCAGACTGCCAAGCAGCTTGGCTGCCGCGTAGTCGGCGTAGCTGGTGGTGAGGAAAAGTGCCGTTATGTTGTTGAAGAACTCGGCTTTGACGAGTGCGTGGACTACAAGGCCGGCAATCTCGAGCAGGACCTGAAGGACGCTTGTCCGAATGGTATCGACGTGTATTTCGAGAACGTTGGCGGCGCCGTAACCCGTGCTGTGGCCAAGCTGCTCAACAGCGGTTCACGTGTGCCGATCTGTGGTTATGTGTCGGCCTACAATGCCGAAGATGCGAGCAAGGTCGAGACGCCGTTCCATGTGTTTGGCGCCATGGAAGACAAGCCCGAGCATCGCTTCTTCCTGGTCACCGAGTGGCAGGACAAGCATCAGGAAATTACTGCGCACCTGGCCGAGCAGGTCGCTTCCGGCAAGATCAAGTATCGCGAAACCGTAGCCGAAGGCCTGGATAATGCCGTAGAAGCCTTCAAGGGCATGCTCAAGGGCAAGAACTTCGGTAAACAACTGGTCCGCATCACCGATTAACGGTGCGCCGGAGCCAACCAAAGGCGGCGTCCTGCCGCCCTTGGTCTGCCCCGATTCTGGTATGGATTCTGCATCACCTGCACTGTATTGAGCCGATGCGCCGCTGAGCGCCTCTCCAGTGCACCAATTTGGCGCCTAGCTTCCTGCTCTGCGCCATCAAAGTGCCACGTGCTCATGTAGCCAGCAGGTACGTGCCATGCCAGTTGCCATGCTAGATGTACTCTGGGTCGTGCTCTGTGCCGGCCTGGTCTTCAACATGCAGATGGGCTTCCTTTGTTTGGAGTCCGGTCTCACCCGCAGCAAAAATGCCATCAACGTGGCGGTCAAGAATATGGCCGATCTCAGCGTTGCCATTCTGCTGTACTGGTTATTCGGTTTCGGCATCATGTTTGGTACCAGTCAGGGCGGCTGGTTCGGTAGCGACCTTATGCTGCTGCCCTTCGACGATACCTGGAATGCTGCTTTCTTCCTGTTTCAAGCCATGTTCTGCACCACCGCTGCCACCATCGTCTCGGGCGCTGCCGCCGAGCGCATGCGCTTCAGTGGCTACCTGGTGGTGACGGTGCTGGCGGCGGGTCTGATCTATCCCTTTTTTGGCCACTGGGCCTGGGCTGGTGGCTTCAGTTCGGGCAACGGCTGGTTGGCAGACCGGGGTTTCGTCGATTTTGCCGGCTCAACCGTGGTGCACAGTGTGGGTGGCTGGGTGGCGCTGGCAGTAGTGCTGGTGCTTGGCCCGCGGCTGGGACGTTTCGAGCTGGGCCGGGCCGGTCGCAGTCTACCCGGGTCCAACCTGCCCATGGCGATGCTCGGCGCACTGCTGTTGATGTTCGGCTGGTTCGGTTTCAACGGTGGCAGCACCTTCAGCTTTGACCATAGTGTGCCGGGCATCATCGCCAACACCGTGCTGGCAGCGATCGCCGGTATTCTCGGCGGCATGGGCATGTCCTGGTTGCGCTGGCGCTATGTCGATCCGGTGTATCCGCTGAACGGCATGATCGCCGGTATGGTCGCGATCACTGCCAGCGCTCACGTGGTCAGCGCCGGGTCTGCCCTGGTCATTGGCCTGATTGGCAGTGTGGTGATGTATTGTGCTGAGCGGCTGATGTACCGGCTGCGCATCGATGACGCGGTCAGCGCCGTACCGGTTCACCTTGCCAGTGGCATCTGGGGCACGCTGGCGCTGGCACTGTTTGCCGATATGCAGCTACTGGGTACCGGGCTGGATCGCTGGCAGCAGTTTCTGGTGCAGGGCCAGGGCGTGATCACCGCTGGCATCTGGGCCTTTGGCGTTACCTGGGTCCTACTGCGCCTGATCAACCGAGTACTGCCAATGCGCGTGACCCCGGAGGAGGAGCACGACGGTCTGAATGTCTCGGAGCATGGCTCGCGTACTGAACTGGTGGATCTGCTCGAGGTGATGGCAACCCACCAGCGTGACGGCCACTTTGGTCGTGAGGTGCCGGTGGAGCCCTTTACCGAAGTCGGCCAGATTGCCGGACAGTACAACAAGGTAATTCGTGCTCTGCACGCCGCTGTTGGTACCACCCAAGCGATCATTCGCGATATCCGTGATGGCATTCTCACCTGTACGCCGGATGGCGTGTTGGCCAGTTGCAATCCGGGCGCCGAGAGGTTGTTCGGGTTGGATAACACGCAACTGGTTGGTCAGCCGCTCAGTCGTCTGGTGGCCGAGCAGGGCTGGCAGGGCCTGCCGCAACCGCAGGCTGGCGGTGAGCTCAAGCAGGAGGTGTTGTTCAGCCGGCATGGGCATGAACAGTTTGTCGCTGAGCTGACCGTCAGCCGTGGCGCCTTCGACGACCACCTGCTGACCTGCATGATCCGTGATATCACCGAGCGGCGGCGAGTCGAGCAGCAACTCTACCAAGAGAAAATGCTGGCCCAGGTTACCCTGGCCTCGATTGGCGATGGGGTGATTACCACCGGCCCGGACAGCCGTATTACCTATATCAATCCGGTGGCGGAAAAGCTCACCGGTTGGACTGCCGATCAGGCCGATGGCCGGGCCCTGGAAGAGATCTATCGCCTGTACGACGAGTTTACCGGCGCGCAACTGGGCAATCCGGTCACCGCCCTGTTGCGTCGCTACCGCAAGGGGCTACACGGCCGCGACGGCAATGTACTGCTACTGCGCAGACGCGACGGCAGTGATGTGGCAATTCAGGACGCAGTGGCGCCAATACGTGACGCCGAGGGGAGGATTATCGGTGCGGTGCTGACCTTCCGCGATGTGACCGTTAACCGGCGTCTGGCCCGCGAACTGTCGCACCAAGCGGCGCACGACACCCTGACTGGACTGGCCAACCGTGCCGAGTTCGAGCGTCGCCTGATGGCAGTGCTCAAGCTTGCCGCCCACGAGCGTGGTGACCAGGTGCTGTGCTATATGGATCTGGACCAGTTCAAGATAGTCAACGACACCTGCGGCCATGCCGCTGGCGATGAGCTGCTGCGCCAGTTGACCAAGCTATTCCAGCTACGCATCCGCAGCAGTGACGTGCTGGCGCGCCTGGGGGGCGACGAGTTCGGGTTGCTGCTGTCTGGTTGCGCCATCGACGAGGCGCTACCGATCGTTGACGGCATGCGTGCCGAGGTCGAGGAATTCCGCTTCAGTTGGGAAGGCAAGAGCTTTGCCATTGGCGTCAGTATTGGCCTGGTACAGATCGAGGCAGGGGAAACGCTGGGTAGCCTGCTCAGCGCCGCTGACAGCGCCTGTTACGCGGCCAAGGATGCCGGGCGCAACCGGATCCATATCTATCAAGCCAACGATGAACAGCTGTTGGAGCGGCGCGGTGAGATGCAATGGGTCAACCGCCTGCGTCAAGCGCTGGATGTCGACCTGCTGCGTCTCTGCGTACAGCCGATCTTCAGCATCTCCGGGGAGGATGGCACACCGGGCTATGAGGTACTGGTGCGCATGCTCGCCGAGGATGGACGGGAGATCCCCCCTGGCGCCTTCATGCCCGCAGCCGAGCGCTATTCGCTGGCCTCGGCTATCGACCGCTGGGTAGTGGCCAACTTTCTCGCCTGGGTCGGCGATTTCGCCCGCCGCAGCCCGGACAGTCTGGGCAATTACTCGATCAACCTGTCGGCGGCATCGCTGGGAGAAGAGAGTTTTCTGGATTTCATCATGCAAACTCTAGAGCGCCACGAGGTGCCGCCGCAATGCATCTGCTTTGAAATCACCGAAACCAGCGCCATCGCCAACCTGAGCCGGGCGGTGATCTTCATGCAGAAGCTCAAGGCCATTGGCTGCCGCTTCGCCCTGGATGACTTTGGTTCCGGGCTCTCGTCTTTCGCCTACCTGAAAACCCTGCCGGTGGACTTTCTGAAGATCGATGGGGTGTTCGTCAAGGATATCGAAACCGATCCGATCGCCCGGGCCATGGTCTCCTCAATCAACACCATCGGGCATGAGATGGGCTTGCTGACCGTCGCCGAGTTTGTCGAGAACGAGGGCATACTGAACTGCCTGCGCGAGATAGGCGTGGATTACGCCCAGGGTTACCACCTGGGTCGCCCCATCCCTCTTGGTGAGATCAATGGGGTGAGAATGATGCCGCGCTAAGCCGCAGCCTGTTGCTTCAGGGCAGCCAGATGCGAAACTCGCCGCCACCCAGCGGGCAGTCATTGAGTAGCTCGATGTGGCCCTTGATACCGTTGCGCTGGTGCAACTGGGCAATGCACTGGCCAAAGTACAGCCCCAGGCCGGTACTGCCGGTACTCATATTGATGCCCAGCACATAGTCCGACTGGTGCTCGATCATGCTTGGCGGGTAACCCTGGCCGTCGTCGCTTATCGCGATCACCAGTTGCTCGTCTTCCATCCAGGCCTTCAGGTGAATGGCCGAGCGCGCATAGCGAATCGAGTTGTTGATTACATTGGCGACCACCGAGCCAACCAGCTCGGCATCAAGAAATGCCAGCAGACCGTCCTCTTCGACCTCGTAGCTGCCTTCAATATGCCGCGAACGCAGGATATCGTCATGCCGCGCCAACTGGCTCTGCAGAAAATCCTCTACCTCGAGCCAGGCCGGTCGCATGGGTAGCTGATTAACGCCCAGTTTGTAGAGTCCGAGCATCTGTACCAGCATGCCATTCAGGCGCAGCGATTCGTACTCGATCATGCCGCGCTCTGCGGTATCGGTCAGCTCCTCTGGCAGGCTTGCCGACCACTTCTGGTAGGCCTGCATCAGCAGTCCCAGGGAGTTCTTCATGTCGTGCACGGTGGAGGCGATCACGGTGGAGAATTCGATTTCAACCCCGGGTTTGTCCTGATCCTCGCTCACAGACCCTCCACCGTTTGGCGCAGCTTCAGGTACCGCGCATGCCGCGCATCGCTGGCGGGCATGCTGCGAACCTGCTCAAGGCAGTCCGTGCATTCGTCTTTGAGCGCCGGATCGGCTTTCGCCAGCAACAGGCGCAACAGCGACTGCGCGGTATTCAGGGCAAAACTGATATTGCGCGGCTGCAGCGCCCGCGCCTGCCGAAAAGCTGTCAGCGCTTCGGGGAATTGCTGCTTCTGGTACAGGCGAATCCCCTGCTTGTTCAGCTCCTGGGCCTGGGTGCCCGCGGCGAGAATCGCCGGGTCGTCGGTTTGCTCTGCAACTGAGGCCATTACCTTCGGGTCGTCACCGTACATTTCCGCACAGGTGCGCAATACCGTAGCGGCCTTGTCCTTCTGGCCCAGCTCCGACCATTGCTGGGCCAGCTCTAGCGCGGCTTCGGGCGAAAAGAAGGTCTCCATCTGAGCTAGGTGGGCGCTGGCTGTGGCCATCATGCGTTCAGCCTCCTTGGCATTGCCGGTCTTGACCAGGGTCTGGGCCTCAACCAGCGTGGCCCGAGCCTGCAGGCCGACGTCGTCTTTCCAGGACTTGCCCAGATCACCCAGGGTCTTGCGGATCTCCATCAAGGCCTTGGGACTGGGCGCCTGATCACCTGCCTGCTGATTGAGGGTGCTGGCCAGGCCCAGGTGGTTCTCCGGATTCTGAAAGGCCGAATTGCGGCCTAGATCCACCGCATGCCGATAGGCGCGCACGGCGTTGTCCAGGTCGCCGTTGGTTTTTGCCAGCTTGCCCAGCGTCTGCTGCCGCTGCAGGCTGTTGGGCGAAATGCGAATGCCCTGCTCGATATATTCCTGCGCCCGCGCAGGCTCACCCATCGCACGGTAAACCGCAGCCAGACCGTCAAACAGCGCAGGCAACATGGGGAACTGGCTGATCGCATTCTGGAACAGCTCAAGGGCCTCCGGCAGCTTGCCCTGATCCAGCCATAAGTTGCCCAGCGCAATAATCACCCAGGGCACTGGCCGGTCTCCGGCCAACTCTTGCAGCATCTTTTCCAGCTCGTTGTTGCGGCCCAGTTCTTTCAATGCATTGGCACGATAGCGCTGGCACTGGGGTGCGAAGCGCTTGTGCTCCTGCATGACCTGGTCGCAGGCGCTGACGATGGCGCGCTGATCCTGCTTTTCCAGCGCATCCAGAATCGGTTTGAGCGCAGTCTTGCGCTCGACCAGTTTGTCCAGCCGCTGCTGCAGGCTGGCGCGGTTGAAGGGCTTGGTCAGATAGGCATCCGGTTCGCACTCCAGGGCACTCATCACCATCGCCTGGCTGCTTTCGGCAGTACACATGACAAAGATGCAGTGTGGGCTCAAGAGCTTGGCGTGATGCAACTCTTCCAGCACCTGTTGGCCATTCTTGCCTGCACCAAGATTGTAATCGTGCAGGATCACGTCATAGCGAGTATTGCGGCACATGGCGATGGCGTCCTCGCCACGTGGTGCCGTATCCACCTGACGTACGGCCATCATGCGCAGCATGCCGGTAACCGCCGTGCGGAACTCGGAAAAATCATCTACTACCAGAAATCGTTTGTTGCTGTAATCAATCATGGGTGCATCCGGACAAAGCGTCTGCGGAAAACAGTCGCTGTGGGCAGTATAGCTGGAAGGTCAGCAGCCACTCGCGAACCCAGGGTAAGGCAAAGTGCCATCATATGAAAGCGCACTCCTTAATGTGTCCTATCCTTTGCGCAGAGGGCTCAATCATGCATCCGCATGCGCGCTTGGAGATACGACTTGAGAATTGATTCAAATTTAGTCCAGATAATCGAACTATTTTTTTAAAAGTGAGATCTTATTGGGAATTGGTTCACAAAACAGAGGCGCTAATGATTACACGTGGCTTGCTTGATCAGTTGCTCAAATCCGGTTCCGACCTGCTCCAGGGTGGTAACGCTTCCTTGGGTGGTGTGCAGCAGCGCGCAGCCTCCGGCAAGGACGCCTCACCCCTTGGTGGTTTGCTCTCGGGGGTAGGCGGGGGCGTGCTTGGTGGGGGCGCCATAGGTCTGCTGCTGGGGAGTAAAAAGGCTCGCAAGATGGGCGGCAAGGTCATTACCTACGGTGGCCTCGCAGCTCTTGGGGTGGTCGCCTACAAGGCCTACAGCAACTGGCAGCAGCAAAACGGCGGCCAGCAGGCACAGATTGAGCCACGGACCGTTGACCGTTTGCCTGCACCGCAGGTTGAGGAGCACAGCCACGCCATTCTGCGTGCGGTGATAGGCGCAGCCAAGGCGGACGGGCACATAGATGACCGTGAGCGCGAGTTGATCGACGGTGAGGTGGTTAAGCTGACCCAGGATCCCGAGTTGCAGCGCTGGTTTGATCGGGAGCTGAACAAGCCGCTGGAACCCGCCGATATCGCCCGATCTGCGACCACCCCGGAACTGGCTGCAGAAATGTATCTGGCCAGCCTGTTGATGGTTGATGAGGAAAACTTTATGGAGCGCTCCTATCTCGAGGAACTGGCCCGGCAACTGGCACTGGACCCGGCGTTGAAAATCGAGCTTGAGAAACAGGCGCGTACCGCAGTCTGAAGATCGATAGGCCCCGGTTTCAGTCCGGGGCTTCGGCCCATGGCTCAGTAGAGCGCTATTTCTTCCGACTCGATCAGGCTGATTCCGGCAACCGGTGTCAGCCCGACTTCCAGCATGCAACGGGCCACCAGTGTGGTGGAAATCGGCTGATATCGCGCCGGGATCAGTGGCCGGAACAGCTTTGATGCCGCCAGCCCAAGCTCCTCCAGCGGCCGCGGCTCGGGACGCTTGCCAGCGTCCAGTAATGCTGGCCTGACGCAGGTCAGACTGGTGAAACCCATCAACCCCAGTTCTTGCTCGGTTTCGCCCTTGGTGCGCAGATAAAACGAGCCCGCACGCGGGTTGGCGCCCAGGGATGAGTTGAACACCCAGGTCGGTGTACCAGCGCTTTTGGCCAGCTGCGCGCAGCTGAGTACCAGATCATGGTCAACCTGACGAAACGCCTGTTTCGAACCGGCCTGTTTCAGCGTCGTGCCCAAAGCACAAAGTACCGCGTCGGCTTGCCACCAGCTTGCGTCCGCAGGCAAATCGTTGAAGTCCAGCACCGGATTGTTCAGGCGCGGATGTGCAGACAATGGCCTGCGCGTAGGAGCTGTAATAGCTGCCACCTGCGGATTGGCCAGGGCGGCTTTGAGCAGCTGGCTGCCTACCATGCCGCTGGCGCCCAGTATAAGTAGATGTTGGGCCTTGTTGTCATGCATGGGCTGCGTCCTGTTACCTGTTCACGTGGCATCCATGTTGAGCCCTGACGCTGATGGTGGCAACAGCCTGCGCTGGCAGCGGAAAAGTACTGGGGCTAGTCGTCTTGCAGATGAAAAAACTGCAGGTTCTTGCGCTTGCGGCTGGACGAGGGCGGCACGCCGTAGGCGCGGCGGTACTCGCGGGAAAGGTGCGCCGAATCGGCGAAACCTGCCTGGAAGGCCACCTCGGTCAGGGACAACCCCGAATGCAGCATCTCCATGGCGCGGCGCAGCTTTAGCCAAGTCTTGTACTCGCGCAGGCTGAGCCCGACCCGTTGGGCAAACATGCGTGACATCCAGGCGTAACTGCGGCCCTGCTCCTCGGCCAGTTCGGCCAGGCTGGTTTCCGGACATTGACCGAGCCGCAACAACAGCTTTTCCAGCGCAATGCGCGCGGGGTCAGGCATATCACCAGGCTTGTCCTCGGGGGTGGTGAAGGAACATAGCCAGTCGTAGGCCCGCAATGCTTCTTCGCGTCCGGCATGGCCCTGGTACAAGCGCGTCAGGTCGTCCCTGAGCGCCAGGCAACTGCTGTAATCGACTAGCTGGTAGCGCCGGGCAGCGCGCAGCTGGGCAAAAAACGGATAAAGGCGCGACTCGGGTTGTACATAGAATCCCACCAGCTCAGCCTGGTTGGCCAGCACCCGGCGCGCCAGTAACGGCGGCAGCGCGATGCCGCGAGACCATACCGATTCGCCGCCCAGGTCGACGCGAAAGGGTTTGCCACAGGCACTGAGAACCAGGTTGCCGGAAAAGGGCGTAATCATCTGGGGCGGCGGAGTGACAGCGGTGTAGATAAAGCACTGCTGATCGAACAGGTAGAGGTTATCCAGCCGTGTCGGCGCTTCTGTGGCCTTTTGTTCCTGCGGCTGTCCCCTGGCTTGCGCGCCCATCTTGCTGTCTCTGAATGCCTGTACTTTCCCGAGAATAGAGGGCCTGGAGTATGGCAGCATCACTCATTTGGGTGGTGTCAGCCATTTCTGGGCGGTCGGTCAGAAAAAAGGCCGCGTTGTGCAGAGGACAGGCACTCGAGCATGGCTACAGCCTATGGGCTGACATCGGAGAAACTCATACAGGGATAATTATAGAGACCGGTCTACATATTCGTGCTTTTCTAGAAGCAGTCATCAACCGGGAGACCAGTCCATGCAACAGCCCCATACCATTCCAGAAGGATTTAGCCGTCATACTCGATCCAGCGGCTTGACCGAGCCATGGGAACCCCTCTACGCCGCTCAGGGTAGCGGCACCTTCAGTCTTGGTCTGTTTGCCGATCAGGCACACGTGAACAGTCGCGGATTTGTGCATGGCGGCATGCTTTGCGCCCTGGCGGACAACACCATGGGCCTGGCCTGCGCCCATGCACTGGGTTTGCGCACCGGCCTGGTGACGGTCAGTCTGAGCATCGACTATCTGGGGAGCGGGCAGTTGGGCAACTGGATTGAAGTGCGCGCAGAACCTACGCGCACAGGCAAGAGCCTGTGTTTTGCCAACGCAGGCATCTATGCCGACGGCCAACTGTGCGCCACCGCCCGTGCGGTGTTCAAGGTCATGGCTGCGGTGCCTGCTTGAGAACGGCCGGGCTAGGGAAATCCAAGGACTGGTGCGCTACAAGGCGGCGGGCAGCTCCCAGGTTGGCATTTAAGGCCCGGTGCCAAGGGTCCACCTATTCTGGTTCATTTTTTCGATGATCAAATGGGTGAACAATGTCGCACGCTGGCGCAAGGAGTGCTGCAGCGCGCTTTCCGGATTAGTCTGGGACTCATTGTCGAGCTGGGAGGGTATGAACGACAGCTCGGTATTGCTACGCAACAGACTAAGCATTTCGCCCTGATTGACCCAGGCCTCATCCGGGTAGTCATCGCGGAAAATCGACTCACCAAAGGCAACGAATGGTTCAGTCGAGCCCATCAGTTCCACCAGTGTAGGCAGGATGTCGTAGTGTGAAACAGTCTTGGTGGAGCGGCCGGGCGTGATGCGTTCAGGGGCATGAATAATCAGGGGCACACGAAAGCGAGTGCGCAGACTGGCGCCGTCCGCGCGCAGTACGTGGTCTGAGGTAATCACGAACACTGTGTCCTTGTACCATTCGGTTTGCTGTGCCTGCGCCATGAACTCACCCAGTGCCCAGTCCGAGTAGGCAAGTGTATTCAGGTAGCCGTTTTCGCTTCTGCTGTCATGGGGGTAAAGATGGAATTGCTCACCGGGATCGGCAAAGGGTTCGTGCGTTGTACCGGTAAAGGCCACGCCGAAGAACGGCCCCTCTGAGGCCAGCTCATCAATACGCTGGTGGAAGAATTGCAGGGTGTCGTAATCCCAGCCAAAGCGCGGGACCGATTGCGGATACTCCATCACCAGTGGAATGTCCTCTTGGCCATAATAGTCAGAGAACCCCAGGCTGGCCGCTACCGAATCCATACGGAAGGAGCGGCGCGTGGATGACTGTACAAACAGACTCTGGTATCCACGCCGGTTGGCCAACTGGCCGATCCGCGACATATCAACCTGTTCCAGCCCTTCTGAAAGGCGCGGCTGACCGGGCATCACCGGTACACCGGTGAGAATAGCCTGAAGGCTCTGGATACTGCGCTGGGCCGCTGCATAGTGGTTGACATAAACTCGCGACTCTTCAATCAGGCGATCCATATTGGGCGTTACGCCAAGGTCCTTGCCCGACAGGCCATCTATATACTGGTTGCTCCAGCTTTCCAGAATGATCAACACTATATTCGGCGCAGTGGTCGTTTTGGACTGGTCGTCGTAGCGCCGTAGAAATGGATTAGGCAGGGTAATATCAAGCTGTTCTCTCAGCTCATTTGCCTCCAGACTGGAAATGGGACTGCCTACCCTACCGTCGAGGTTGCGGCTGGTGTGGATAACAGAAAATGCGGCGTTCATTGCCAGGTTGCCCAACTGGGCGTTGCCGAGTGCGTGAGCATCAACTACGTTCAAGGTCTTGCCATCTACTTCCAGTCCGCGCCAGAACAGCACCAGTACGGGCAATGCCAGGGCAAACACAACCCACGCCTGTACACGGCCCGGCGCGAGCCCGGAGCTTGATACGATCCTGATCAGCCTCCACCAGGCCCAGCCACCTAAAAGCAGCAACAGCACCAGCCCGATAAATTCTGCGCGCCTGGATGACAGGATCAGGTCGATGCCAAAGCGCCAGTCATCGACCATGAACAGTAATTCCGCACCAAGGTGGCGTTGTACCTCGCCAAAGAACCCCAGGCTGCCAACCCCCAGGATCAGCAACGTAGCCAGAGGAATGAAGGCCAGCGTCATCCACAGTAAACGCCAGCGCGGGTGACTGGTAAAGCGAAAGGGCAGCAGCAGTGCCAGCAGTATCAGGGCGTTGAGCTGAGTGATTATGGCGAGATCGAAACGCATGCCGGTCAGTTGTGCGCGCAGGCCGTCCTGCCAGGTTATTGAATCGAAAAACCCTGGATAGGTGAGCCACAGCGCCAGGCGTAACAGCAAACACAACACCAGGCCGACGAGATAAATGAGCAGAATGCTGCGGATATTGGGTACAGCCCTGAATGTGACATGGCTCATTTTTGCACCTGCGTGCGTAATGACTTCAGCCCGTTCAACATTTGATTTCACCTTTCAGATATTCAGACCTGGCAACGCAACGATATTCGGCGTGGCCATGAGAGACTGCTCGCGAGGGCCCGGCATAGGCGGGCTGGAGAAAGCGCTAAGGTGGACTGACGACTAAAAACATGTAAAAAGGGGCCGGATCTGACGATGGTGGACGCCGATTTGACCTACGGCTCGCGGAATGGTTCACTTTTTTACCCCCGCCCGCCCGCTTACGGCGTGTTCGAACGCCTTACCTGAAGTGCGCTGGTCTATCTTGCTGGAACCCTGGCATTGGGCTTGCGCCTGCTGGAGGACAAACCGCCCGATAGAGGTTGAGAGCGCATTCAACTGATGGGGGGCAGTGTATAGCGGCCGTCGTCATCTTTTTTTTGGTCTGTCGGATTGAAGGCTTGGTCGCGTAGCAGCAACTGAGCTATGGTAGCGAGAGAATACGAATGGGAACTATAAAGGATTATATGTCTATGCTGACCTGCCTGCGCTGTTATGTGGCCGCCCTTGTGCTGACTGACAACCAATGAGCTTTCTTCAGTAATATGGCTGCTGACGCCTGCCGGGTTACACAGACCGCGGCTTTGCTCGCAGGAATATCGGTGCTTTCCTTCAGCTCCTCCAGCTTCAAGTCCTCTGATTGTTTGCAATGGCTGACTAAAATCCATTTTTGGATCGTGCTTCTGTGCTTGTCATTTGCTTCAGTGAATGCCAAGGCTGAACCACTGACGCTGACCGACTGCAGCGCCGACAAGATTGTTCTGCAGCCTTGGCTATCTGCCTGGGAAGATGCCTCCGCAGGTACCGATCCGCAGGCCGCAAGCGATTTGCCTGCGAGCGCCTGGGAAGCTGTTTCGGCACGCCACCTCACCACGGTGCAAAAGTCCTCGGCCCTCTGGTTGCAACTCCAAGTGCGCAATGAGGCGGCCGAGGAATGTCGGTTCTACCTGTTCCCGGGTACCGCCAAGGTCCGGGACATGAGCCTGTACCGGCAAGAGAACGGGGTCTGGAAGGCGCAATATGCCGGTTCCGGCTATCCGCTTAAGGAATGGGATAATCCGGTTCGCCTTCCAGCTTTCTCGGTGTTGCTTCCTGCGCAACAGGAGCAGACCTTGTACCTGCGTATGGCCAGCGAGCTGCGCTTCTCCATGCAGCCGATGCTCCTTTCCCATGACCGCCTGCTCAACGAACGCATGGCCGAGAGCCTGGCTGATGGTGTGGTATTCGGTATTGTCCTGTTGCTGGTGCTGTTCAGCCTGGCGGCCGGTTATATTCTCAGATTGCCGTTGCTGTTCGCGCATGCCATGTCGGTACTGGCATACGTGGCCGTGGTGACGCTGATTACGGGTTATGGTTTCGTCTACCTGTGGCCCGGTAAGCCGCAGCTTGATTTGATTCTTGTAGAGGCAACCGGGGCCCTGGCCCGTATTCTGGCTTTCGTTTACCTGAGCATTCTGTTGCGCGTGCGTCATCAACCGGCAATCAGCGGCTATCTGATCATCCTGTGCCAGGTTCTGATTGCTATGGTTGCGCTGGCCAACCTGCTGTTACCGCCCGGCTCCCTGCTGGTGGAAACCTTCGCAGAGGGAATGCGCCTATTGTCTGCGGCGGTACTTGTCACAGTGCTTGTTATCGGCGTGCGCCAGGGCCTGCGGTATGACTGGTTTGCCTATCTGGTGACCTCCCTGGTGATTATCCAGTCGGTGGCTTTCCTGGCCTTTCACAGGGGCTTGTTTCCGATCTCGCCCTACGAGTACAGCTGGTACTCGGTGTCAACCCTGCCCGGGGCCGCTTTGCTTACCTATACCCTGGTAAGCCAGATAGCCTTGAGTCGGCGCCGTGAGAAACAGGCGCTGGAAGATATCGAGCAGCTCAAGCAGACCGAGCAGGAGCGTCTGTCACACCAGGTTGAAAGCCGAACGGCGCAGCTGCGCGAGTCGCTTTCCGCCCAGGGGTTTCTGCTCGCACGCATCAGTCACGACCTGCGCGCGCCAATGCAGGGAGTGGTCAGCAGCGCCCGTCAACTGCGCCAGAGCGGCGTTTCGGCGCAGGAAGCATCGCGTAATATCGAACGCTTCGCTACGCATCAACTGGAGCTGATTGACGAATTGCTGGAGTTTTCCAGCAGCGAGTTGCGGCAGAAGGAGTTGATGATTGCCCCGGGTTATCTGTTCGGTTTTCTTGAAGAAGTGCAGTTGCAGGGGCGGCTGCTGGCGCAGAGCAATGGCAACCACTTCGAGTCGAGCTTCTCCCCGGACCTGCCCACCCTGGTAAATGCCGACTTCCGCCGCGTACGCCAGGTACTGGTCAACCTGCTGGCCAACGCGGCGAAGTTTACCCGCGATGGACAGATACGCTTTAGCGTAGAGCTGGGTTCCGGGAACGCCGCTGGCCAGGTCGCACTGCGCTTCGGAGTGGAGGACAGCGGCAGAGGCATTGCGGCTGCAGACTGGGAGCGGCTGACACGTGCCTTTGGCCGCGGCGACAATGCCCGCGGCGAGAAGGGCGTGGGCCTGGGTTTGTTTATCGTTCAGCAGATGCTTGAGCGTATGGAGTCGCGCCTTGAGCTGGTCGAGTCCAGCCTGGGCGGCGCTGGCCTCGCCTTCGAGTTGTTGCTTGACCCGGCTGGGGAGCAGGAGGTGGAGCAGAGCTTTATCGAAAGCTATGAGGCGAGTGCGGTGGCCGATGGTAGCCGCATTCTGGTGGTGGATGACTCGCCCATGGTGCGCGATACCCTGAGCGATCTGCTCGGCGGCTATGGTTATGACCTGATTACCTGTGAAGACGTCGATCAGGCCCTGCAGGCCCTGCAGGAGGACGAGTTTGAGCTGATCATCTGCGATCAATCAATGCCCGACAAAAGTGGTTGGGAGCTGCTCGAGCAGGTGCGCGGGCGCTGGCCGCAGTTGCAAATAATGCTGTATTCAAGTGTGCCGCCAAGGCGGCCGGAGCATTTGCCATGCTCGCTGGATTTCGACAGCTACTTGCTCAAGCCAGCCACCAGTGGCGATCTACTCGCGCAGATAAAGCAATTGCTGCAAGGCCAGGGCTCTGCCGAGCGTGAGCTGCAGCGGGTCAGGCGCTAGCTCGGTTGAGCTTTGGAGTCAGCGACTGCCCGCAGTCGCCGGGAGAGAAAGTCCAGCAGCGTGCGGGTTGCCAAGGTGACGCCACGGTGAGGCTGGGTAAAGGCATAAAGTGGGTGGTTGATGGTTTGGTTGTCGACCAGCACCAGACTGCCTTCAGCGATTTCGCGCTCACAGGCGCACAGTGGCAGCACCGCCGGGGCCAGACCAGCCTTGGCCGCTTCACGGGCGATCAGCAGGCTGCCTGAGCGAATGCCGGTCGGGCGCATGGGAGCGCTGTTAGCAGCGGGTTTGCGTTTTGCGGCGGTTACTGCCCCCCGGGTTGCCAGGGTCGCGAATGGCAGTTGGACCAGGGTCCGCGAGACAATCTGCAAGCTGTCGGCAGGTGCCTCGCGCAGGCTAAGGGCCAGATCCGTCTGGCTTGCCGCCAGGTCGCGCGGATGGTCGTCGGTCAGCAGGTGTAGCTCGATTTGCGGATATTGCCGACGAAAATCGGCCAGCACTGGTATAAGACAGTCGGTGAGAATGGTCGGCATGCTGAGGCGAACCTGACCGCCGGGCTCGTTTTGTGCCAGGTGCGCGCACTCGACCGCCGCTTCCACGGCATCGACCATGGCTAGGGCATGGCGGTAAATGGCTTCGCCGGTAGAGGTCAGACTAAAGCGCCGCGGGCCGCGATGGGCCAGTTGTACGCCAAGACGCGTCTCGAGTTGGGACAATCGTCGACTAAGGCTGGACTTGGAGACACCAAGGTGTTGTGCTGCTGCAGAGAGGCTGCCGCCATTTACGGCCTGCAGCAGCCAATACAGATCAACCATGGTATTCGGGAGGTCACGACCCGGTTCGCTGTTCTCTTGATCGAACATAAGGTTGTGGCTGGTGCAACGCTCGCGCATGGGTTTTCTCCAGTGTTGCCATTAAGGTAACGGTTCGATCGGAGCGGCGGTTTTGCCCAAGCGGATATTTATTCTGTTTGCGCGGGCTGATCTGTTATTTCCGGCCAAAGGGAAAGTGGGGAACATGAGTAACAACAAGATGGATGCCCATGTGCTGATCATTGATGACCAGCCCGAGGCACTGACTGGGCTGACAGCGCTGTTACGCGCCGAGGGCGTACGTATATCCATAGCGACCGAAGCGCGCCATGCGCTGGACCGGACCATTGCGTTGCGCCCGGACCTGGTGCTGTTGGATGTGCACATGCCGCAGCTGGATGGTTTTGCCCTGTGCCGACTGCTCAGGGAGTCCCCGGCCACGCGTGATCTGCCGGTGATCTTTCTGACTGGGGCGGCCTCGGCAGAGGAGCGTTTGAGTGGCTTGAGCCTGGGCAGCGTCGACTATGTCACCAAGCCCTTTCTGCCCGAAGAGGTGCTCGCGCGCATCCGCATTCACCTGCAACTGGTCAGGCGTAACCACTCCGCCCCTGCACTCTCTCACGCCCCGCATGACCCTGATCAGGTGATTCTCAACGCCGTGCTGCGGCTGATCGGCAGAGAGCTGGCTGAGCCGCCTTCGCTGACCGAAATGGCACGCCAGGTAGGTACCCATGACAAACGGCTGTCGGCGATTTTCCGCGAGCGCATGGGCACCAGCGTATTTGCCTTTATAAGGGAGGAGCGCCTGCGCAAAAGCCAGGAGCTACTGACCGATACCGCAATGACCATTCAGGAAATTGCTGACCTTATCGGCTTCAGCAGTGCCGCCAACTTCACCACCGCCTTTCGCGAGCGCCTGGGTGTCACCCCAGGGGCCTTCAGGGCCAGTGCACGGACCGACCATGCTGAAAGTTAAACACCCCAAATACCCGCTCCAGGTCGCGCTGCTCGGCTATGCCTGCAGCGTTTCTCTGGCTGTAGCTGCTGAGCCACTCAAGCTGCCGGATGGCGAGAGCGTTGCGCGCTGGCAGGACCTTGCCTGGCCGAGCATTCAGGCGCGTGACCTGCTGTTTGTTGAGGAGACCGGGGCCTTGCCGCCGCAGACCGCTGAGGAGCTTGCCCGGCGGGTGCCGACGCTGCAGTTCGAGGCGCCCTCTACCCGGCTGACCAGTTTTTCCATTCGCGGGCTGGGTTCCTCGTCATTCAACGATGGCCTGGAAAGCAACGTTGGTCTTTGGGTAGACGGTGTTTACCTGGGCCGCCAAGGCATGTTTCCAGCAGACCTGGTTGGTGTGGAGCGCATAGAGGTTTTGCGTGGTCCGCAGGGCACTTTGTATGGGCGCAACAGTAGTGCCGGAGTAGTGCACCTGATCAGCCGTCTGCCGACCTGGCAGCCCACTGGCCGGGGCGAGATTCTGGTAGGCGAGAACGGTAAACGCCAGCAACGGGTGGAGCTGGCTGGGCCGCTGGTAGATCAGGTGCTGGCGGGCAGTGTGAGTGTGTACCGGCGTAGCGCCGATGGCGCCCTGGACAATAACCTGGTCGGCACAGAGGTAAACGACGAGGACCGCAGCGGGGCGCGGGGCCAACTGCTCTGGCTCGGGCCGCAAGGCGTGACTGCCAGGCTGATAGTTGAACAAACGCGCCAGCGCGAGGACTGCTGCGCCTATTCTGTTGTGCGTTACAGCCAGTCCGCGCGCGATAGCGCAGCCTTCGTCGGCTACAGCTTGCCGCCCGCTCGACCCTTCGACCGCAGCGTCGAGCAGGATGCGCGCAACCGTGTGAGCGCCAGGCAGGAGGCGGTCACCCTGCATATAGAGGCGCCGATTGGCGCAGCCAGCAGGCTGTCGTCGATTACCGGCTGGCGCAGTTGGGATCTGGCGTCGGGCGGTGATCTGGACGGCATCGGCTTGCCGATAACACGGGGCGGGGGCGTGGATATTGACCATGCCCAGTACAGCCAGGAATTTCGCCTGACCGGCCCTGTGACCAGTAACCTGGATTATCTGTTGGGCTACCACGGCATGTACCAGCAGATGGATCGCCGCGGCTGGGTGACGTACGGGTCATCTGCGGCGGACTGGTTTGCAGGCAGCGTGCCCTTGGTTCAGCAACTGGGCATTACCCCGCAGATGATTGATGATGGCATCCTCGATGGTGCCGAGACCGAGTCGCAGGGCCGCCAGACCACTCGCAGCCATGCGGTTTACGCTCAGCTTGATTGGCGCCCCACCGAGATCTATCTGGTCAGCGCTGGCTTGCGTCTGGCTGATGAACGCAAGCACGGCTCAACCCATCGCAGTTCCCGACGCCCGGATTTGGCGTTTGACCCCATTTCCCAGTTGGTCGGCCCGGCATTACAAGCCGCTACGCTGGGGCAGGATTATCAAAGGCGTGACGCTGTGCGTGATCGGCTGTTCGGCGGACACTTGCGCGCCACCCGCTATGTGTCCGATAACCTGGCCCTGTATGTCGGCGCGGCCAGTGCGTATAAGGCAGGCGGCATCAATGCTGAGCCGATCGGTACTGGCGTCAGCCCCACCTTCGATCCAGAGCGCGCCTACAGCCTTGAGACAGGGGGGTCACTGACCTATGCCGCAGGCCGGGGTAGCACGCATTTCGCGCTCTATCAGACGCAGGTACATGACTACCAGGCCATTACCTATAACCCGCACTCATCCTCGGTCAATCCCCAGCGCAACAACTTGATGAATGTCGGTCGGGTACGCTCGCGGGGTGTGGAGGTGGATAGCAACTGGGCTTTCTCCGACAGCCTGGATGGCTATCTGGCAGTGGCCTGGAATGACAGCCGCTACCGGCACTTCAGCAACGCGCCCTGCCCGCCACCGACAGAGCAGCTGTATTGCGATCAGAGTGGCAAGCAGGTCTATGGCGCGCCGCGCTGGAGCGCTGCCACCGGCCTGGATTATCGGCGTGCGGCCTGGCCGGGGCTGGACTGGTTGGTCGGCGGGGGCTACAGCTGGCGTAGCGGTGCCTATGGCACCCTGGAACGCGGTGAAAACACTTACTTATCCTCTCGCGGCACTGCAGACGCCTATCTTGGGCTCGCCGATGCAGATGACCAGTGGGACCTGACGCTAATCGGCCGCAATCTGTTCGACAAAGAGTATGTGGCGGCCTACTACGCGCTCACCGGGGCTGGTGATTATGGTGCTGCGTTGGGCGCGCCGCGCAGTCTGGCTCTGCGTTTGCGCGTCGGCCTTTGATGCGGTAACCAGCCGCTGGTTCCGCCGTTAGTCGCAATCTTTCCCGGGTGGGCGCCGATAGCCCTTCCCTGCAAACAAAAGGCCTAACCCTTCAGGTGCGGCGCTAGGCGCCGCTAGTTTACTGCTGCGGGGGTAGGCGGCTTTTGCTCGCGCGTACCAGCGTTCTATTTCTGCAACTTGAATTTCGCCCATTAGCCCTTATACCGCTGCCCCTCCCTTATTAGTATCGCGCCCCTATCGGTCACGCTCGGTCGTGCCCGGTTTTCAGCGAGTCGGAAGTTATAAGGGGAAGCAACGTGATTCAGACAGGGATCAGGGAAGGAAGTCGCAATGCGAGTTCCGCTGAGCAAAATAGGGCGAGAAGCTCTCGGCGTACAGTAAAAGGCTGGCTAAAGCAGTGGGGCTTGTTCCTCACAGCGCTGCTTGTAATGACAGCCTTGATGCCACGCGATGCGATGGCCAACTGTATATTGTCCAACCCGAATTCGCAGGGTCAGCATATCGACGAGGTCTGCTGGTTGCAGTTTGGCGCGGTCAATACGCCCTATGCGCCAGGCTACGAAGAGAACAGATCCTTCGACCTGCCGGATGGCTCACGCATTGAGATGGTCATGCGCGTCAGCGGCACCGGCACCTATGCTGGTCCCGGCGGTCCGCGTATCGAGTCTCGGCAGGCGCCGACCTGGACTGGTTCCAATTTCAGCGGTAACAGCGGCTTCTACCAGTTGCTTACGCCGAACTCTGCGGCCCTCTACGTGCAGAGTGGTGAGGCTAACCGACTGGTCCTCACTCTCGAGAATATTCGCCTGTTCAGCCCTGCCGGGCTGCCGGTAGATCACGTCCCCTTCGAAATCATCATTGCTGACGCCGAGCGCCTGAACAACAGCCCCAACCCCGGCGGTGAGCGTCTGGACTTCGGTGTGGTGTCCGGTGGCTCGCCCTGGAGTACGCTGGAGTGGCTAGGCAACGGCGGGCCGAATTTCGGCGTGTCGGTTACCACCATTGCTGGCGATACCGGTGCTTCACCGCCGCCAAGTGCCTGTGATCCCGTAAACTTTATCGACTGTCGGCGTCTGCGCGGCACCAGTGCTGGTGATGCCAGTGCCATCGTGCTGTCCTCTGCACGCGACGTCAGCAATCCGGCCATCCCCTTTACCGTAATGGGTCAGATTCACTCCACCGCCGGCCAGGGCTACGCAGTAGGCGTTCGCTGGGGTGGTGTGCGGCTGAACAAAGCGCTGCCCAGCGGCCGTGCGCACCCGGATGACCAGTTCATCTACGAAATAGAGAACGTGGTAGAAAACGTGGTGCAGAGCGCCACCACCACCAATGCAACGGATGGTGGCACTCCCTCCGACTACATCAGCGGCCAGACCATCATGCCCGGTAATGCGCTGACCCTGCGCGAGCTGATGGCGCCAGGCAGTAGCTCAACCCTGGCTCAGTATGACCGCACGATCAGTTGTAGCAATCCGAGCAATCCGGGTTCGTCCACCGTACTGCCGAGCGGCACTTTCGATCCTTCCTCGCCGCCCGTTGTGGATATCCTCGAACTGGGTGACTCGGTTGACTGTACGTTCACCAACATCCCCCGTCTGGTCGCGCTGGCGCTAAGCAAGTCAGCCTCCGAGACCAACGTGCTGGCTGGCGAGACTTTCACCTACAGCCTGGACATCACCAATACCGGCACCCACGACGCGACCGGCGCAGTATTTACCGACACCCTGCCAGCAGGCATGCAAGTCACCGCAGGCGATGTGACCTGTGAGGTGATTTCAGGCGGCGCAGTCTGTGGCCCCCTGGGTGTGAACGTAAGCGGAACGGTAGATGCCGGACTGGTTGTCACTGGCAATATCGCCAGCCTGCCGGGTACCAATGTGGCACCCGGTGGTAGCGCGGTACGCATCAATCTGCAAGTGATCGCTGGTGGCAGCGGCACCCAGACCAACACCGCACGGGTTGATGTGGGCGGATCGGATGACACTGTTACCGAGCAGGACACCACTGACAACGAAGACAGTTTCGACATTAGTGTTGATCCGGGCGCCGATCTGGTTATGCAAAAAACCGTGGATGAAGCCAACCCGGTGGTTGGTGACACGGTCGTGTTCACCCTGACGCTGACCAACAATGGTCCTTCGGATGCGGAAGCAGTGCTGGTTACTGACCAGTTGCCCAGCGGTTATACCTTCGTTTCCTCCGCAGCAAGCGTTGGCAGCTATGACGATGCCAGCGGCATCTGGACTGTCGGCGATCTGGCCAATGGTGACGGCGCAACTCTGGCCATTTCAGCCACGGTCAATGAAACCGGTGAGTACCGCAACACTGCGCTGGTTACCTCCAATACCCACGATCCTGACGGCAGCAATGACGAAGACGATGCCATTACTGAACCCCAGGGCCTGATCGATGCAGTCGATGATACCTATGGCCCGGTGAATGGTTACGAAGGCAGCCCGAATGTGGGCGTGGTAAGTGACAATGACACCCTGAACGGTGCCCCGATTGTCCTGGCCGATTCAGAGCTGACGCTGGTCGGCGCGCTGCCGCCGGAACTGACCTTCGATCCCGCCACTGGTGTGGTGGGTGTATTGCCCGGCACCCCGGCAGGCCCTTACAGCTTCGACTATGAGCTGTGCGAAGTAGCTAACCCGACGAACTGTGATACTGCCACGGTAACGGTCACCGTTACACCGCCGGACATTGTTGCGACGGATGACGACTACGGCCCGGCCAATGGCTTTGATGGCGACACTAACGTTGGCGTGGTTGGCAGCAACGACACACTGAACGGCGATCCGATTGATCTGACTGAGGTGGTACTGACACTGGTCGGCGCCCTGCCGCCGGAGCTGACCTTCGACACCAGCACTGGTGTAGTGGGTGTGCTGCCGGGCACTCCGGCGGGTCCGTACAGCTTTGATTACGAGCTGTGTGAAGTAGCCAATCCGACGAACTGCGATACGGCCACCGTAACGGTTACTGTCGCTGCACCAGATATTGTCGCGACCGATGACAACTACGGCCCGGTCAACGGCTTT
>JBKBSI010000200.1:0-6198 GCA_046291745.1 Pseudomonas sp.
CGCGCTGGCCGACGGGTATTCGTTCAGGTGCCGAGTTCAGCATTCCGACCCTGAAGTAGTTTTTCACCTTGTTCGCGGCGGGGCCGCCGCTCCCACCAGGACTCCACCCCGATCCTGTGGGAGCGCCAGCTTTGTGGGAGCGGCGGCCCTGTGGGAGCGGCGGCCCCGCCGCGAAAGCGATCTCAAAGGAACCCCAACATGCCCATCACCGACATCACCGACTTCGCAACCGCCAGCACCCCGGCAGAACACTACCGCCCCGACCCGGCCAAAGTGCTGGCTGGCGACCCGGCGCAGAACGTACAGAACCACTACAGCAGCCCCTGCGGCCAGTTCTGCAGCGGCGTCTGGGAGGCCGAGCCGGGCCACTGGACCATCAGCTATAGCGAACACGAATACTGCGAAATTCTCGAAGGCGAATCGATTTTGCATGACCAGCAGGGTGGCAGCCGCAAACTCAGCACCGGCGACCGTTTTGTAATACCAGCGGGCTTTGTTGGCAGTTGGGAAGTGCTCAAGCCCACGCGCAAGGTTTACGTGATCTTCGAACAGGCCAGCAGCTAAGCGGCAGCCCGCACCAAACCTGCCAGGCACGCGCAAAAGCGAAATCGGCATGGTCTAAACGTGACCAAGCAGTTACAGTTCTCGTCAGCATAAGCAATTGAAGAACAAGCCAATGTTCCGCCCGGCAAAAACACCCGGCTGAACATCAGGGCACTGCCAGGAGTCATGCGTCATGTCGCGTTTGCCGGTTATTGTCGGGTTCGGTGGTTACAATGCCGCCGGCCGCAGTTCCTTTCACCATGGGTTTCGCCGCACCGTGCTCGAATCCCTGCCCGCTGCCGAGCGCCAGGAAACCCTGGCCGGTCTGGCCGTGCTAATGAAGCTGGTACAGGTAAAAGACGACCAGTATGTCGATGCCGAAGAGCAGCCCCTGACCCTGGCCGACATCGAGTCGCGCTTCGGTCAGCAGATTCTCGACGGCACCCTGGTACGCCGCATCGAAAAGCGTCACCTGGATGTCGACGCCGCCCACTGGCAGAAGAATCTGACCATCACCGGCGAAGCCGGCAAGCCCTTCTCCTTTATCACTTTGGCCAAGCAGCTGCCCGAGCCGCTGCCCACCGATTGGGTCATCGAGCCGCTGAATGACAACGAAGTCATGGTCACGGTATATGACGGCTGTGACATCAAGGTCGACAGCTACCGCTCGCTGCCGGTCAAGTCCGCAGGTCAGCTGCCCAGTGGTTTCGAGCCCGGCGAACAGTACGCCTCGCGCTTTCACCCGCGCGGCCTGCAGATGACCATAGTCGCCGCCACCGATGCCCTGCGCTCCACCGGTATTGCCTGGCAGACCATCGTCAACAGCGTACAGCCGGACGAGATCGCCGTGTTTGCCAGCAGCGCCATGAGCCAGTTGGACGAGAACAGCTTCGGCGGCCTGATGCAGTCGCGCCTCAAGGGTAACCGCGTCAGTGCCAAGCAACTGGCACTGGGTCTGAACAGCATGCCGGCGGACTTTATCAACGCCTACATCCTCGGCAGCGTCGGCACCACCGGCGCCATCAGCGGCGCCTGCGCCAGCTTCCTGTACAACCTGCAGAAAGCCACCGAGATGATCAGCAGCGGCCGCGCCCGCGTGGTGCTGGTCGGCAACGGTGAAGCACCGATCACCCAGGAATGTATTGAAGGCTACGGCGCCATGGGCGCTCTGGCGACCGAGGACGGCCTGCGCAATATCGAGGGCAAGGACGAGGTCGACTTCCGCCGCGCCAGCCGTCCGTTCAGCCAGAACTGCGGCTTCACCCTGGCCGAATCCAGTCAGTTCTTCATGCTGATGGATGACGAGTTGGCCATGCAGTTGGGCGCGGATATTCACGGCGCCGTACCGGATGTGTTCGTCAATGCCGACGGCTTCAAGAAGTCGATTTCCGCCCCCGGCCCGGGCAATTACCTGACCATGTCCAAGTCGATCCACAGCGCCATGCAGATAGTGGGCGAAGACGCCGTCAGGCAACGCAGCTTTATCCACGCCCACGGCTCCAGCACCCCGGCCAACCGGGTAACCGAGTCGGAATTGCTTGACCGCGTGGCGCAGGCCTTTGGCATCGCCGACCTGCCCCTGGCGGCCGTGAAAGCCTACGTCGGCCACTCGCTGGCCAGCGCCAGCGCCGACCAGTTGGCCTCGGCCCTGGGCACCTTCAAGTATCAGATAGTACCCGGCATCAAGACCATCGACGCCGTGGCTGACGACGTGTTTCAGAACAACCTGCGCATCAGCACCCAGGACCTGAACCGCCAGGATAACCCCCTGGAAGTCTGCTTTATCAACTCCAAGGGTTTCGGCGGCAACAACGCCAGCGCCGTGGTCCTGGCACCCAGCGTGGTCGAGCGGATGTTATGCAAGCGCTATGGTGAGGCTGCCTTTGCCGACTACCAGGTACGCCGCGAACAGGCGCGGGCCGAGGCCCAGGCCTATGATCAGCGGGCGCTGAAAGGGCAGTTGGATATCATCTATAACTTCGGACAGAACATGATCGATGATCGCGAGATCGAGATCACCCAGGACCAGATCCGCCTCCCCGGCTTCGAGCAACCGCTGGTGTTCCGCAAGGACGACCGGTATGGGGATATGATCTAGGCGCTATCGGCAGACAGCGCGGCCAGGTTGCCGCGCTGCCTTGTCCGCGGTATTACCTGCCAGCCCGCGCCGCCGCTATAAATGCAGCCATCTCGGCGTTCTTGTCCGCTTCGACCTTCTGCACATTCGGGTTCTCAGACAGTGTCTTCAGCAGCGCCTGGGCCTCGGGGAAGTCGGCAAGCAGATCAATACCAAAGAGTTTCTTGGCAACCGCGCTGGCCAGATCGATGCTGTAGAGGAACATCAGGTCGGCAATGGTCATCTCGCTACCGGCAACATAGGGGGCGAACTTGCCGTGACGCTTCAACGCCGCCACACCACCGAGCAGATCAGCCTTGGCTTTTTCCTTGATCGCCTGCTCGACCTTGCCGCCAAAGAACACCTCGACATAACAAGTACGCGCGGGCAATTCGATATACAGTTCGATCTCCTTGGTCAGCGCCCGCACGGTGGCGCGCTCGAAGGCATCTTCAGGTAACAGGCGCTTGCCGCCGTGGGTTTCTTCGATGTATTCGAGAATCACATTGGTCTCGCTGACAAAACCATGCTCGGTTTCCAGGCAGGGGACCTTGCCGCGCGGGCTGATGGCCAGAAACGAGTCTTCCTGGTTGGGGTGGACAACCTTGACCTCGAAATCCAGACCTTTCTCCAGCAGGGCCAGTTTGACCATATTGAAGTAGTTACTGACGGCAAAACCATGAAGCCTGAGCATGTTCGTGTCTCCGCTATGCGATGTTGTTAATCTCCGCTCCTTTGTAGTCCGCGCAACACAAAAGGTCCAGCCACATAAGCCCAATGAATACCCAGGCCACGAAGAAAAAATAGCCAAAGGCCGTACCCTCTTGATGGCCTTTTAAGGCTAGACTGCAAGTACAAACACGCCCACAGAGGTACTGCCCATGATGCTGACACCTGAAGAGATTGCGGAAATCAACCTGTTGACCCAGTTCAACCTGGCCAACTCCATGGAGGGCTTGAAGATTCACCAACATGAAGCCGACCGCGCAGTCGTTGCTGCCGCCGACCGCCTGCATGCCCGCGGCCTGACCACCCTGCCCGATGGCGGCTATCTGACCAGCCTGGGTCTGGATGCAGCACAACACAGTCAGGCACTACTGACCATCCTGCGCGCGGACTGAGGACGGGAAAAGCGAGTCATGGCCCAGCGTGGGGAAATACAGTTAGAGATCAGCGAGGGCATCGACCGCAAGGCGCTGACCACCCTGCGCAAACGTTTTATGGCTATCAACCAGCGGCGCTTGCAGCGAGTCCTGCAAGCGTTGCCAGCACGCCAGTTCAATGTTCTGCAACTGATTCCCCTGCTGTTTGACGTCAACCACCCGCTGCTACCTGGCTACGTTTCCCGAAACACCCCCTATGGCCTTCCAGGCTATATTCCGGACTCACAGATACTGCTCGGCGCCCAGGCCTTGACCCGCAGCTTCAGTTATCGGCGCCACCCGGCAGGCTTTGTCCCAGACATCCAGGCCCTGTATCTGATGGGCAGCGGTGGCACTATTGCCCAATCCGACCAAAGCGACCTGGATATCTGGGTCTGCCACGCCTCAGACCTGCCTGCCGCTGCGGTGGCGGAACTAGCCAGCAAGTGCCAGTTGATTACCGACTGGGCTACCACCCAGGGCTGCGAAGCGCACTTCCATCTGGTCAATCCCGCCAGCTTCAGCCTGGGTGATCGCGGCAACGCCTTGAGTATCGAGGACTGCGGCAGTAGCCAGCACTACCTGCTGTTGGATGAGTTCTATCGCACCGCGATCCTGCTTGGCGGACGTTATCCGCTGTGGTGGCTGGTGCCAGCCAACGACGAGAAGGACTACCCGAACTACACCCGTCAACTGATCGACAAGCGCTTTATCCGCCAGCATGAAAGCCTCAACCTCGGGCACATGGCGCGCATACCGGCAGGCGAATATGTCGGTGCCGGGCTCTGGCAGTTGTTCAAGGGCATAGAGTCGCCCTACAAGTCGGTACTCAAGCTGCTGCTGACCGAGGTGTATGCCAGTGAGCACCCAAAGGTGCAGTGCCTGAGTCTGGACTTCAAACGCGAGGTCTACGCCAACCGTCTGGACCTCGATGAGCTGGATCCCTACGTCATGCTCTACCGGCGCATCGAGAGCTATCTGCTCGGGCGTCAGGAGCACGAACGACTGGAGCTGGTGCGCCGCTGCCTGTATATCAAGGCCGATGTACGTCTGAGCCGCCGCAGCGGCACCCTGGGCTGGAAGCGCACGCTGATGGAGAAGCTGGTACGTGAGTGGCAATGGAGTCCGCGCCAGTTGCAGCAGATGGATAATCGGCAGCTCTGGCGTGTCGGCGAAGTGGCCCAGGAGCGCCGCCAACTGGTCAGCGAACTGACCCACAGCTACCGCTTGCTGTCGCAATTCGGCCGCAGTCAGAATGTCATCAATCAGATCAACAGCCGCGACCTGTCGCTGCTCGGCCGACGCCTGTATGCCGCCTTTGAGCGCAAGGCCGGGAAGATTGAGATGATCAACCCGGGTATTGCCCCAGATATGAGCGAGCCGCTGCTGACCCTGGCCCAGCGCCCCGGCAATGACGACACCCAGCCGCACTGGAGTCTTTACCGTGGCACCCTGAGCTTGAGCGATGTGGAGGACCACGCGCCGCTCAAGCGCTGCCGCCACTTGGTCGAGCTGCTGGCCTGGGCCTATCGCAATGGGCTGGTGGATGCCGCCACGCGTATGGCCGTACATCCTGGTGACAGCGCCCTGCGTGAGTTCGAGTTGGGCAACCTGCTCGGCGCACTGCAGCAGAGCATTCCGTTACCGCTTCCGGCGCTGACCGAGGCCGCCCTGTCGCGCGCCAGCCAGCCCTGCCAGACACTGCTGCTGGTCAACGTCGGACTGGACCCCTTGCCCTCGACCAGCCAGAAAAACCTGCACCTGATCAGCAGCCATACCGATGCCCTGGGCTATTCCGGGCTACGCGACAATCTGATTCTGAGCATTGACCAGGTCACCCTGAATAGCTGGAACGAGCTGCTGGTCAACCGCTTCGAGGGCGAGCAGGCCTGCGTGCAGGCCCTGTGCGATTACCTGAACAAGGCCCACGAGCATCAACGTCTGCCGGAGCTGCAGGTAGCCTGCTTCTGCCGCAACCGTGCCAGCGCCATAGCCGAGCGAGTGGAAGGCCTGTTTCGCGAAGCGACCAAACAGCTGCTCGCCGATCCACCCGCGCGCTTTCTCATTCAGGTGCAGAATCACTACCAGGTACTGGAGCGCAAGGGCAATCAGATCGAAGTCACCGAGCTACCCGACCGCGAACGCCTGGGACGCTATCTGGGCAGCAACCGGCCGGACTACAGCGAGCTGGTGCTGGACCGCTTTGCGCTGCTGTCGAAATCCAAGAACACCCCCTTTGACGGGGCACGGATGCAGGGCCGTGTGCTGGGCACATGGGTCGCAGGCCAGCCCGTTTTCGGAGAGTTTGCATGAGCCTGATCCTCTGGACGACCTTCGGCTATCTGCTGGGCGCGGTGCCCTTCGGTCTGGTCATCGCCCGCGCGCTAGGCTTGGGCG
>JBKBSI010000201.1:0-6181 GCA_046291745.1 Pseudomonas sp.
GAGCATGCCGAGCGCATCTAGGAAATCGAGCGCACCACCAATCACGACGTGAAGGCGGTCGAGTATCTGCTCAAGGAGCAGGCCTCTGCCCTGCCGGAACTGCAGGCGGTGAACGAGTTCATCCACTTTGCCTGCACCTCCGAAGACATCAACAACCTGTCCCACGCACTGATGCTGCGGGCTGGTCGCGACCAGGTTCTGCTGCCCCTGATGCAACGTATCGTCGACGAGCTGCGCGGCCTGTCAGTTGCCCACGCTGAGGTGCCGCTGCTGTCGCGCACCCATGGTCAGCCCGCCTCCCCGACGACCATGGGCAAGGAACTGGCAAACGTGGTTTACCGCCTTGAGCGGCAGATCTCGCAACTGTCTGCTGTGCCGCTGCTAGGCAAGATCAACGGCGCGGTAGGCAACTACAATGCGCACCTGTCGGCCTACCCGGCGATTGACTGGGAAGCCAACGCCAGGACCTTTATCGAGAATACTCTGGGCCTGGATTTCAACCCCTACACCACCCAGATCGAACCCCACGACTACATTGCCGAGCTGTTTGATGCAGTGGCGCGCTTCAATACCATCCTGATCGACTTCGACCGGGACATCTGGGGCTATATCTCCCTCGGCTACTTCAAACAGAAGACCGTAGCGGGTGAAATCGGCTCCTCGACCATGCCGCACAAGGTCAACCCGATCGACTTCGAGAACTCTGAAGGCAACCTGGGCATCGCCAATGCGGTCATGCAGCACCTGTCCAGCAAGTTGCCGATTTCCCGCTGGCAGCGCGACCTGACCGACTCCACGGTACTGCGCAACCTGGGTGTGGGTTTCGCTCACAGTGTGATTGCCTATGAATCGACTCTCAAGGGAATCAGCAAGTTGGAGATCAATGCTCAACGAATCTCTGATGATCTGAACAACTGCTGGGAAGTACTGGCTGAGCCGATTCAGACGGTCATGCGCCGCTACGCGGTGCCGGATGCCTACGAAAAGCTGAAGGAGTTGACCCGCGGCAAGGGCATCACCCCGCAGGCGCTGCAGGATTTTGTCGAAACCCTGGAGATTCCGGCAGAAGCCAAGCAGGAGCTGAAGGCCCTGACCCCCGCCAACTACATCGGCAATGCCGTGCAACAGGCCCGGCGGGTCTGATAGGCCCGCGCCCTCCTCCTGCACCAGGGCGGGGGGCGCACCAAAACTGATGTATCGGCAACCACATCCGCAGGCTCTGCCAATCGCCAGGGCCCTACCTTACCCGCCGCCCTTGGCTTGCAGAGGTTTCCATGTCCCGCACCGCATCGTCCCCCCTTGGTGATACCGCTCCCGAAACCTTTCTGCGCGACTATTGGCAGAAAAAACCGTTGCTGATTCGCCAGGCCTTCCCCGGCTACCAAAGTCCACTATCTCCGGATGAGCTGGCCGGTCTGGCGCTGGAAGAAGAAATCGAATCGCGCATCGTCCTTACCCAGGGGCAGATACCCTGGGAGCTGCGTCACGGGCCCTTTAACGAGGACGACTTCAAGCACCTGCCGGAGAATGACTGGACCTTGCTGGTTCAGGCGGTGGATCAGTTTGTACCGGAAGTGGCCGAGCTACGCTCCGCCTTCGGCTTTCTGCCGAGCTGGCGTACGGATGACGTGATGATCAGCTATGCCGCTACCGGCGGCAGCGTTGGCCCGCATTTCGACAACTACGATGTATTTCTGCTCCAGACCCACGGTCGCCGCCGCTGGAAGATCGGCCAGCACTGCAATGCCGAAAGCCCGCTGCTCGAGCACCCGGACCTGCGCATCCTGCAGGAATTCCAGGAGCAGCAGGAATGGGTGCTGGAGCCCGGCGACATGCTCTACATCCCGCCCGGTGTTGCCCATTACGGCATTGCCGAAGACGAATGCATGACCTTCTCCATCGGCTTTCGCGCACCCAGCCATCAGGAAATACTGCTGCATTTCACCGATTTTCTTGGTCAGTACCTCAACGATCAGGACCGCTACAGCGACGCTGACCTGAGTCTGCCCGCGCAGCCTGCAGAAATTGACGATGCCAGCATTGCGCGCCTGCAGGACATCATCCTGCAGCTGGTACAGGACCGCAGCGCCCTGGCGACCTGGTTCGGGCGGCATATGACCGAGCCACGCTACCCGGAGCGGGTCCAGGCTATCGAAGTGGATGCAGAGGTATTGCTGCAGGATCTGGAAAATGGCTACGGACTGGTACGCAACCCCAGTGCTCGGCTGGCCTACCGGCTGGAGGACGAAGAGCATCTACTGCTGTTCGCCAGCGGCGAGCACTGCCTGCTGCCCGCTACCCTGTTGCCCCAGGTTCAACTAATCTGTAATGAGGACTATCTGGATCCGTCCGAGTTGCTGACCTGGCGACAGAACAGCGACGCCTGGACCCTGCTGCAGGAATTGCTGGGCAAGGGAGACCTGCTACCGGAGGCTGAGGATGAATGAAATTCGTGTCGAAGTCGTTGACTGGCTGAGCACGGAAGCGCTGCGGGATATCCGTCGTCATGTATTCATTGACGAACAACTTGTGCCTGAAGACCTCGAATGGGATGAGGATGACCACAGCGCCACGCATTTTCTGATGCACGACCAGGGGCAACCGATAGGTACGGCCCGACTACTCGCAGATGGGCACATCGGCCGCGTGGCTATACTGCCGGACTGGCGTGGCAAAAGTCTGGGCGAGCGATTGATGCGCGAAGTCATGGCCCATGCCGAACAGCAGGGCATGCAGCAACTGCTGCTGTCGGCCCAGGTCTACGCCATACCCTTCTACCAGCGCCTGGGCTACGTAGTGACCTCAGACGAATACGTGGAAGCCGGCATCCCCCATGTAGCCATGAGCTGGCAAGCCGAGCAGATGAGCACCAGCGACGAACTACCAGCCATTGAGTTCAGCTCGCCGGGTCGCTTCAGCATCCACAATCCGGAACTGGAAATACGCCCAGCGCGCGTGCCTGACCTGCCCTATCGCCTCGGCGAACAGCGCGAGATGATCGAAATGGACGAGCATCAGGCGGTCGAGCATCTGTGCCTGATGCTGTCCCAGGTACGCCGCCGCGTTCTGGTCTATGCCGCTGACCAGGCAGTCTGGCTGTTCAACCGCCGCGATGTGGTAGACAGCATCGCGCAGCTTATCGCCCGCCAGCCCAAGTGCCGCATTCGCATACTGCTGCACGAAGCAGGCAGCGCCTTTCTGAAAGGCCATAGCCTGCTTAACCTGATGCACCGTTTTCCGAGCATGATCGATATTCGAGTGCAGCATCCGGAACGCGTGAAAGGATTGCATGTCTATACGCTAATGGACGATGACGGCATTCTCATGCTGCCCAAACTGGGCCAACGTCAAGGTTTCGTGCGCTACTGCAGCCCTGATCAGGTCAAACGCTGGTCCAACACCCATGAAGATCTCTGGGCTAGCAGCCAGACTGATCCGGCAATCAGGAGATTCCTGTTATGAGCTATCGCTGGCTGATCGCCCTTACCACCGCCCTGATGCTGTACGCAATCCAGGTACAAGCCGCGCCACGCACCGAAATCGTCAACCTCGGCTACAGCATGGCGGATAGCCTGATTCCGGCCCTGCAACCCATGCTACGCGACAATGAGCGGGTTTCTGCCTATGGCAACCAACTGATTATCCGCGCTGAGCCTGATCGCATCGAGGAAATACGTGCGCTGATCAACGAGCTGGACCGCCAGCCGAGCAAACTGATAATCAGCGTCGCATCCAGCGGCGACGTGTCGGGAAGCCAGCAAGGCTATCAGGTAGATGGGCGGTTTGGCGGCAGAGACGCCGAGGTGGTACTTGGCGACCCGCGTGGCGGCAATCAGGCCCGGATCATTCAGCGCAGCACCAGCGGTAGCAGCGACGGCGTACGCCAGATCACCGCCAACGAGGGTTACCCGGTATTGATTCAGAGCGGTCAAAGTGTGCCATTGACCTCCACTAGTACCGACGTCTACGGCCGAGTTATCCAGCAAACCCAGTATCGCGACGTAACCCAGGGCTTCTATGCCACCGTGCGGCTGAACGGCGACCACGCAACCATCCCCCTGAGTGCCAACCACGACCGGGTAAATCCATCGGATCGGCGGGTAATAGACGTGCAGCAGACCGATACCGTAGTCACCGGCAGGGTCGGTGAATGGATAACCGTCGGCGGCCTAAGCGACATACAAAGCAGCAATGACCGGGATATCGGTCGCCGCACCACCACCCGCAGTCAGGACCAAGGCAGTATTCGCCTGAAGGTAGAGCGCCTCAACTGATCCAGCGCCGAAGTGCCAGGCACAGACCTGACAGGCTTACCGAAGGCTGTAGTGCGCTGAAAAAATCACTACATGTACATTGACTTATTGTCTACCAAGTCGCATTATTGCGTCGCTCCCGCTAGCCAGAGGGTCCGAAAGGATTCTCCAGATCGTATCCACCACCACTGGGTCGATCCGTGTCTCTACAGCCCATAAGGCAGTTTGACGAGGTTGCGACTGGAACGAAGTTGTCCTGAGGGACGGGGAAGCGATTTAGCGTCAGTCTGAATGATTGTTGAGGTACTGCAAAAGCCAACGGGGCTCAATTCAAACCCTTTTGGTGCATGACAACGCTCATGCGCGCAGATGCAATCCTTCACCTGCTCACACTCCCCCTCCCCTGTGGATTTCCTCTTTTCAGTCCTGTTCAGACACGCTGCGGTGCGCCGCCCATGCACGACCTTTAGCATGTGGGTTTTGGGTGAAATTTTCGTGCTCAACCAAACGCAAACTTTGAAGGATTGACCATGTCAGCTTATCAAAACGATATCAAAGCCGTTGCCGCGCTGAAAGAAGCCGCAGGTAGCAGCTGGAGCGCCATCAACCCTGAATCCGTCGCTCGCATGCGCGCCCAGAACCGCTTCAAGACCGGCCTGGAAATCGCGCAGTACACCGCAGACATCATGCGCAAGGACATGGCCGAGTACGATGCCGATTCCTCTGTATACACCCAGTCCCTGGGTTGCTGGCATGGTTTCATCGGTCAACAGAAGCTCATCTCCATCAAGAAGCATCTGAAAACCACCAACAAGCGTTACCTGTACCTGTCCGGCTGGATGGTTGCTGCCCTGCGTTCTGATTTTGGCCCGCTGCCTGACCAGTCCATGCACGAGAAGACCGCTGTTTCCGACCTGATCGAGGAGCTGTACACCTTCTTGCGTCAGGCTGATTCCCGCGAACTGGACCTGCTGTTCACCGCCCTGGACGCCGCTCGCGAAGCCGGCGATAACGCCAAGGCTGCCGAGATCCAGAACCAGATCGACAACTACGAAACGCACATCGTGCCGATCATTGCCGATATTGACGCTGGTTTCGGTAACCCCGAAGCCACCTACCTGCTGGCCAAGCGCATGATTGAAGCCGGTGCTTGCTGCATCCAGATCGAAAACCAGGTTTCCGACGAGAAGCAGTGCGGTCACCAGGACGGCAAGGTAACTGTTCCCCACGCCGACTTCCTGGCCAAGATCGCAGCTGTACGTTATGCCTTCCTGGAGCTGGGTATCGACAACGGCGTGATCGTTGCCCGTACTGACTCCCTGGGTGCTGGCCTGACCAAGCAGATCGCTGTAACCAAAGAGCCAGGCGACCTGGGCGACCAGTACAACTCCTTCCTGGATTGCGAAGAAGTGTCTCCTGCCGATATGAAGAACGGCGACGTGGTACTGAACCGTGATGGCAAGCTGCTGCGTCCCAAGCGTCTGCCTTCCAACCTGTTCCAGTTCCGTGCTGGCACTGGCGAAGCACGCTGCGTATTGGACTCCATCACTTCCCTGCAGAACGGCGCCGACCTGCTGTGGATCGAGACCGAGAAGCCCCACGTTGGTCAGATCGCTGAGATGGTTGACGAGATCCGCAAGGTTATCCCGAACGCCAAGCTGGTCTACAACAACAGCCCATCGTTCAACTGGACTCTGAACTTCCGTCAGCAAGTATTCGATGCCTTTGTTGAAGAAGGTAAAGATGTTTCTGCTTACGATCGTTCCAAGCTGATGAGCGTTGAGTACGATGAGAGCGAACTGGCTCAGGTTGCTGACGAGAAGATCCGTACCTTCCAGCGTGATGGTTCTGCCCATGCCGGCATCTTCCACCACCTGATCACTCTGCCGACTTACCACACTGCCGCCCTGTCTACCGACAACCTGGCA
>JBKBSI010000202.1:0-6177 GCA_046291745.1 Pseudomonas sp.
TCTTGTCATATTGATCGGCTTCCGCGCCCAGCAGCTCACTGGCATCCATAGAGAACCAGGCCTCGATACCGCCCTGCTCTACGCGCTGGGCCACCTGCTCGATCAGCTCCGCAGTACGCGGATGCAGTTCGCCGCTATGCTTGTGCAGGAACAGCGGGATCGGCACGCCCCAGGTGCGCTGACGGGAGATACACCAGTCCGGGCGACCGGCGATCATGTTATGCAGACGCTGCTTGCCCCAGGCCGGAACGAACTCGGTCTCTTCGATGGCGGCCAGCGCGCGCTGACGCAGGCTGTCGCCCTCGTGCGGCTGGGTGTCCATGCCGATAAACCACTGGGCAGTAGCACGGTAGATGACCGGGGTCTTGTGCCGCCAGCAGTGCATATAGCTATGGCTGACCTGTTCGTGGGCCAGCAGGCAACCGACCTCCTCCAGCTTGGCCACCACGTTGGGGTTGGCCTTCCAGATAAACTGGCCGCCGAAGAATTCCAGCGACTCGACATAGACGCCATTGCCCTGTACTGGGCTGAGAATATCGTCATTGACCATGCCGTAACGCTTGCAGGTATGAAAGTCATCCACGCCATAGGCCGGAGCCGAGTGAACGATACCAGTACCGGCGCCGAGCTCGACGTAATCCGCCAGGTACACCGGCGACAAACGATCATAGAATGGATGACGGAAGTTGATCAGCTCCAGACGATCGCCGGTAGTGCGCGCGATGATCTCGCCAGTGCGGCCATAGCGCGCCAGGCAGCTCTCGACCAGCTCTTCAGCCAGCACCAGCAGACGATCACCGACGTCCACCAGTGCGTAGTTGAACTCGGGGTGCACGTTCAACGCCTGGTTGGCGGGAATGGTCCAGGGCGTGGTGGTCCAGATGACCATTTGCGCCTGTTTGGGCAGCGCGCTCAGATCGAAGGCCGCGGCCAGCTTCTCCGGCTCGGCGCAAGGGAAGCCCGCATCGATGGTCGGTGATTGCTTGTCGGCGTACTCCACTTCGGCCTCGGCCAGCGCCGAGCCACAATCGAAGCACCAGTTGACCGGCTTCAGACCCTTGAACACATAGCCCTTCTCGACCAGCTTGCCGAGCACACGAATTTCGCCAGCTTCGTTGGCAAAATCCATGGTCCGGTAGGGGTTGTCCCACTCACCGAGCACACCCAGGCGGGCGAAGTCGGCCTTCTGACCCTCGATCTGCTTGGCGGCGTAGGCACGGCTGAGCTCACGGGTCTTGCCCGGCTCCAGATGCTTGCCGTGGGTCACTTCGATCTTGTGTTCAATCGGCAGGCCATGGCAGTCCCAACCCGGCACGTAAGGCGCATCGAAACCGGACAGAGTCTTGGAACGGGTGATCATGTCCTTGAGGATCTTGTTCACCGCATGGCCGATATGAATATCGCCATTGGCATAGGGCGGGCCATCGTGCAGTACGAAGCTCGGCCGTCCGCGGCTGATTTCACGAATTTTCTGGTAGAGGTTGATGCTGTCCAGGCGCTCGAGGGTTTCCGGCTCACGGGTGGGCAAACCAGCCTTCATCGGGAAGGCGGTTTCCGGCAGGTTCAGCGTCGCTTTGTAATCAGTCATCTTCTTTCCAGGCTCGCTTGATTGGAGTCAAAGGCCCCATTGGGCTCGGGCGGCAGCAAAATCTGCCTTGATTGCCACCTGCAGGGCGTCCAGCGAATCGAATCGCTGTTCGTCGCGCAGTTTTTCATGGAATACCACGGTAATTCGCCGACCATAGAGGTCGCCGTCAAAATCCAGCAAATGCACTTCCAGGTGGGCCTGACCATCGCCATCGACCGTCGGCCGCGTGCCGATATTGGCCACCCCTTTCTGGATCACGCCATCCAGCTCGACGCTGACCCGGTATACACCCCGCAGCGGCGCATGCAGACGCTTTAGCTGCACGTTGGCAGTCGGCGCGCCGAGCTGACGGCCGAGCTTCTGACCGTGCAGCACACGACCGCTGATACTGAAGGGCCGTCCCAGCAAACGTTCTGCCAAGGCAAAATCGCCGTCGGCCAGCACCTGGCGCAACCGCGTACTGCTGATACGTTCACCGCTTTCCGCAACGGTGTTGGCTGCTTCCACACTAAAGCCATGGCGCTCACCACTACCCTGCAAAAAAGCAAAATCACCCGAGCGATCACAGCCGAAGCGGAAATCATCGCCCACTTCCAGGTGTTTGACCCCCAGACCATCGATCAGAATCTGCTGCACGAACTGCTCGGCACTCATCTCGCGCAAGCGCCGATTGAAGGCCAGACACAGCACCCGGTCAACGCCCTGGGCCTCGAGCAGCGCGAGCTTGTCGCGCAGACGGGTCAGGCGTGGCGGCGCGTCATCCGGTGCAAAGTACTCGCGCGGCTGCGGTTCGAAAATGACCACGCAGCCAGGCAGACTCATCCGCGCAGAATGCGCACGCAGACGCTTGAGAATCGCCTGATGCCCGGCATGCACGCCATCGAAGTTACCAATTGTCGCCACACAGCCCCGATGCCGGGGCCGCAGATTCTGTATGCCGCGGACCAGTTCCATAATGCTCGATGCTTGGATTGAAGGGTCGAAACGCGCAAGTATACAGGGTTAGCGACCTACGCGTCATGCGCAGGCGCTGAGTTGATCTGCAGCACTGCAGGCCGAGGTGGAACTCGGCCACTCCCGGAACGGCACCCCGCCCGCCAACACTTCCCGGGATGGTCGAGCTCCATCTCGACCAACGAACTCGACACCAGCAGCAAAACTGCAGAGCAACGCCGCAGCCCGGATCAACCCTGACGCAAATGCCGTGGGCGCATCCCGGTTGCCAGCAGCGTCACGACAAAGATGCCGATTCCCGCCGCCACCAACTGAGTCATTTCCCAGACCTTGTTCTGCCAACCCCAGGCGAACCACTGCTCGACACTCGGCACCAGCCACAGAATGACCAGCGCCATGGCGACACAGGCCGCGACCAGCCTGCAGGCAAACATCAACCAGCCAGGCTGCGCCTGATAGATACCCATCTTGCGCAGTCCCCACCAGAGCAACCCGGCATTCAGCACCGCCGCCAGAGAAGTCGCCAGCGCCAGCCCGACGTGGGCCAGCGGCCAGATCAGGATCAGGTTGAGGACCATATTGACCACCATGCAGATGATCGCGATCTTAACCGGGGTTTTGGTGTCCTGACGTGCAAAGTAACCAGGCGCCAGCACCTTAATCAGCATAAAGATCATCACCCCGACCGAGTAGGCCCGCAGCGCAGCTGCCGCCTGCACCACGTCACGCTCGGTCATGGCGCCGTAGTGAAACAGCGTAGCGATCAGCGGCTCCGCCAGCAACAGCAGCGCCAGAGCCGCAGGCACACCCACCAGCATGACCATGCGGATGGCCCAGTCCAACGTGGCCGAGAACGCCTTGGGATCTTCACTTGCGTGCTGCCGCGACAGCGCCGGCAGAATCACCGTACCTATGGCGATGCCGAAGGCGCCCAAAGGCAGCTCCGAGAGCCGGTCGGCGTAATACAGCCAGGAAATGCTGCCGGTCTCGAGAAAGGATGCCAGTACGGTATCCAGCAGCAGGTTGATCTGGCTTACCGAGACACCGAACAGCGCGGGGATCATCAGCGTCATGATGCGTTTGACGCCCTCGTGCTTGCGGTCAGGCCGCGGTATCGGCAACAGCTTGATCTGCGCCAGGAACGGTAGCTGGAACAGCAACTGCACTATCCCGGCGATAAACACACCCCAGGCCAGGGCCATAATTGGCTGGTCGAAATAGGGCGTCATCAGCACAGTGGCGCCGATCATGCACAGATTCAGCAGCACCGGGGTGAAGGCCGGCACGGCAAAACGACCGTAGCTGTTGAGGATCGAGCCGCAAAGGGCTGTCAGCGAAATCAGCAACAGATAGGGAAAGGTAATGCGCAGCATGTCGGTGGCCAGCGCGAGCTTCTCAGTCTCGCCATGGAACCCCGGGGCAAACAGGGTGATCAGCACCGGCGCCCCAGCCACCCCGACGGCGGTGATAGCCACCAGCGTCAGGCCCAGGGTACCGGTCACCCTATCTACCAGTTGCTTGACCTCGGCCAGCGTGCGCTTGGTGCGGTACTCCGAGAGCACCGGCACAAACGCCTGGGCGAAGGCACCCTCGGCGAACAGTCGGCGCAAAAAGTTGGGGATCTTGAAGGCTATGAAGAAGGCATCGGCTTCAGACTGGGAACCGAAGTACGCTGCCACTACAATATCGCGCACCATGCCCAGCACTCGCGAGAGCATGGTCATGATGCTGACCACCATGCCCGAACGCAGCAGCGTCGGGGCTTTGGGTTCAGGCGCTGAGGGCGGGAGCGTATCTGTCATGCGTTGGTTTGCCAGCCAAAACCGCGATGATAGCCCCTCGGGCCGTACTCTGGCGAGTGACGCAGTTGGGTAGAAGACTTGTGGGCAACGGGCAAATGCCTCAAGCTGCGCCCACGGTCGGCTATCCGACATAAAAAACTAGCGGGCGGCACCTAGCCCCCTTGACATCAAGGCAGCGCGACTGCATAGTACGCGGCCTTATTTGTACCCTTATTCATAACGATTTTTCGAGGAGCACGACGGTGGCCAACTCACCTCAAGCCAAGAAACGCGCCAAGCAGGCCGAGAAGCGCCGCAATCACAACGCAAGCCTGCGCTCCATGGTTCGTACCTATATCAAGAACGTGGTCAAGGCTATCGAAGCCAAAGATCTGGAAAAAGCTCAGTCTGCCTACACGGCCGCCGTACCGGTCATCGACCGCATGGCTGACAAGGGCATCATCCCCAAGAACAAGGCAGCTCGCCACAAGAGCCGTCTGAATGCGCACATCAAGGCAATGGCTACTGCCGCCTGATCGCATTCCTTGCGGAATAAAAAACCGGCTTACGAGCCGGTTTTTTTGTGGCCGGGATTTGGTGGGGCCCGTGATATTACTCGGGCACCGCTTGGATTCCCGCCTTCGCGGGAATGACGAATGAGCCGGGAGGGTGAAGAAAGGCGTAGGTCACGGAAGACCGAGTGACGAAAATAGCAGGAATGAGCGAGGCAGCGGGGGCTGTGACCGGCTCGTCATTCCCGCGAAGGCGGGAATCCAAGCGGACGCGACCACCCCCCCCCACAAACCACTCAAACCACAAAGCAGCTACTCCAGCCTGAAACCTTCAGCTTTTGGCAAACAACTCAAACCAGAACCAGGTTATCCCGGTGCACCATCTCCGGCTCATCGATATAACCCAGGATCCGCGCCACAGCATCAGTCGACTGCCCCAGGATTCGCGATGCGTCCTGAGCACTGTAGTTCACCAGCCCGCGCGCCACCTCGCGTCCATCAGGGCCAACACAGACCACCATCTCACCCCGCCGGAAAGCACCTTCAATAGCAGTAACACCAACCGGTAACAGACTGCGGCGCCCAGAGGCCAGTGCCTTGACCGCACCCTCGTCAATCAACAGCCTACCCCGGGTCTGCAAGTGGCCGGCCAGCCACTGCTTGCGCGCGGCAAGCATGCCCTTTTCCGGCAACAACAGGGTACCCAGTTCGTCACCAGCCTGCAGGCGCTCGATCACGCCTTCAATCCGGCCACCAACAATTACCGTACCCGCCCCGGACCGCGCAGCCAGACGTGCGGCCCGCAGCTTGGTAAGCATGCCGCCGCGACCCAAAGCGCCAGCGCTGCCGCCAGCCATCGCATCCAGCTTCGGGTCATCGGCCATGGCTTCGGCAACCAGCTCAGCTTCGGGATTGTGCCGCGGGTCGGCTGTATACAAGCCGTCCCTGTCAGTGAGAATCACCAGAAGGTCGGCCTCGACCAGATTGGTCACCAGCGCGCCCAGGGTGTCATTGTCACCAAAGCGAATCTCGTCGGTCACCACAGTGTCATTCTCGTTGACCACCGGGATCACGCCCAAATCGAGTAGCGCACGCAGCGTGCTGCGGGCGTTGAGGTAACGCTTGCGATCAGACAGGTCGTCGTGGGTCAGTAGCACCTGGGCGGTAGACAGGCCATGCGCCTGGAAGCTCGACTCCCAGGCCTGCACCAGACCCATCTGGCCGATGGCCGCTGCGGCCTGCATCTGATGAATGGTCTTGGGCCGCTCACTCCAGCCCAGACTACTCATGCCCGCCGCCACCGCGCCGGAGGAAACCAGCACCAGCTCGGCACCACTCTTGC
>JBKBSI010000203.1:0-6161 GCA_046291745.1 Pseudomonas sp.
CGGCAGCGACCAGCCAACCTGTTTGAAGACGCCGACCCCTTGCAGCCACTGCGTAACTGATACAGGGGCCGCGAGCGGCCCCGCTTCAGTAACCTGCGACCACCACCGTAGAAAGAATATGCCTGTAGCTGGCGATACGGCTGGCCGAGATATCGCCCCGGGCTACTGCCTCAAGCAGCGCGCAGCCCGGCTCATGCAGGTGCTGGCAATCGCGGAAGCGGCAGTGACCGAGAAAGGGTCTGAACTCGATAAAGCCTTCCAGCAGATCGTCATGACTGATGTGCATCAAGCCGAATTCGCGGATGCCGGGTGAATCGATCAGATCGCCACCATCGGGAAAGTGGAACAGTCGCGCGGTAGTGGTGGTATGAGTACCTTGGCCGCTGGATTCTGACAGTGCGCCAACGCGCAAGTCGATACCCGGCAACAGGGCATTGATCAGAGATGATTTGCCCACCCCGGACTGACCAACAAAAACACTGATGCTACCCTTCAAGGTCTCGCGAAGGCCGTCCAGTCCGGTACCGGCGCTGGCCGACAATTCCTGTACTTCATAGCCCAGACGGGCATAGTCATCGAGCCAGGCGCGCAGTTCGGCGAACTGCCCGCTGCTCATCAGATCGGCTTTGTTGAGAATCAGCAGCGGCACCAGTCCAGCCTGCTCTGCGGCGACCAGATAGCGGTCGATCAGAGTGGTATAAGGGGTTGGCAGGGGCGCAAACACGATGACCAAGCGTTCGACGTTGGCGGCCACCGGTTTGAGCTGGCCGCGATGGTCCGGACGGCTGAGTTCCGAGCTGCGCGGCAACTGCGCAACGATGACGCCACCCTGCTGATTGTCGGCACGCCACACCACTCGGTCACCGGTGACCAGGGCGGGTAAATTGGCCCTTAAATGGCAGCGGCGGATTTGCCCGATATCACTGCCTTCGCAAGCTTCGACATCAACCTGTACACCAAAGTGGGCAATGACCAGGCCCTGCTGTTCGGGTCCAAGATCGCCACCGGTAAGGCTTTCTTCGGCGAGGTCGGCCCTGCGACTGGCGCGTACGGCGCGTTCGTCCTGGATTTTCTGAATACGCCAGTTCTGACGTCGAGTAAGGTGTCGCTTGGCCATGGGGGACTGTTCCTGGAAGTTGCGCCAGTGTACCACGGGGCGCGTATACTATTGTTTTCATCTGGCCCTGGAGTGTGTATGCCTAATCCTGAAAATCTGATCTGGATCGATCTGGAAATGACCGGGCTGGATCCTGATAACGACGTGATTATCGAGATAGCAACGGTGGTCACCGATGCCCAGTTGAATGTCCTCGCCGAGGGCCCGGTGATGGCAGTAAAGCAGGCGGACGCGCTGCTGGACGGCATGGATGAGTGGAATACCAGGCAGCACGGCCAGTCGGGTCTCACCCAGCGGGTGCGGGAAAGCTCTGTGAGCGTTGCCGATGCGCAGCAGCAAACCCTGGCTTTCTTGCAGCAATGGGTGCCCGCGGGCAAATCGCCAATGTGCGGCAATAGCATCTGTCAGGATCGTCGTTTCCTGTACCGCGGCATGCCTGAGCTGGAAGTGTATTTCCACTACCGCAATCTGGATGTGTCCACGCTCAAGGAACTGGTTGCGCGTTGGGCGCCGGATCTGAAGGGTGGCTTCAACAAGCGCAGTAGTCACCTGGCGCTGGATGATATCTATGACTCGATTGCCGAGCTGAAATATTACCGCGAACACTTTATCAAATACTGAGTTTTTGCCCGTGGCGTTCGAGTGCCCAGCGCACGTGCTCGCGCACCAATTCGGAGGGGTGATCCAGGCGGCTGCGCAAGGCCTCAGTGACCGCGATGCTATTGGTCGCGTTGCCCAGTCCGACAGCCAGGTTGCGTAGCCAGCGTTCGTGGCCTATACGCCTGATCGGTGAGCCTTCGGTATTGCGCAGGAAGGTTGCTTCGTCCCAACGGAATAGACTCACCAGGCTTGCCTGATCCAGTTGATGGCGCGGGCTGAAGTCCGCTTCCTGGGTGGGTTTGGCAAAGCGATTCCAGGGGCAGACCAGTTGGCAGTCGTCGCAGCCGAATACGCGATTACCCAGCATGGGTCTGAGTTCCTCGGGTATGGTGCCCTTGAGTTCGATGGTCAGATAGGAAATACAGCGCCTGGCGTCCAGTACCTGGGCATCCACGAAGGCATCCGTCGGACATTTGTCCAGGCAGGCGCGGCAACTGCCGCAGTGCTCCTGGGTCTGCTCGGCGTCGGTTGGCAGGGGCAGATCGGTAAATAGCTCGCCGAGGAAAAAGTAGCTGCCAGCCCGGCGGTTGATCAGCATGGTGTTCTTGCCGATCCAGCCCAATCCGGCGCGGGTTGCCAGGGCGCGTTCCATCACCGGGGCGCTGTCGACAAAGGCGCGATAGCCAAAGGGGCCGATCAGTTGCTGGATCTGTTCGGCCAGTTGTTGCAGACGGCGGCGCATCAGTTTGTGGTAGTCACGGCCCAGGGCGTAGCGGGAGATGTAAGCCATGTCAGCTTGGCCCAGGCGCTTGGCCATGCTGCTGTCAGTTGGTAAATAGTCCATGCGTACCGAAATAACCCGCAGGGTGCCCGGCACCAGTTCAGCTGGATGCGTGCGTTTGCTGCCGTGGCTGGCCATCCATTCCATTTCGCCATGGTAATCAGCGTCCAGCCAGCGTTGCAGGTGTTGTGCATGCTGGCCGGTATCGGCGCTGGTGATGCCGGTTTGCTGGAAGCCCAGTTGCCCGGCAAGCTGACGGATCTGCTCTGCGAGAACGCTCGGGTCGGCAGTGGTTTCAGCCATGGATGGGTACCGGTATAGTCTTTTGAACTGGGTGATTTGCCCTGCAATTGTGCCAGACAAACCCACAGGTAGCATGTCCATGAGCAAAGCCTTACCCCTCAAGGTCTATAGCGCCGCCCAGATCAGGGCGATGGATGCGGCGATTATTGCCAGCGGTGTGCCCGGCTTCGAGCTGATGCAGCGCGCAGCAGATGCGCTCTGGAGCGCAGTGCTGGCCCGTTGGCCTGCCCAGGGTTGCCTGAGCGTGTTGTGTGGGGCTGGCAATAATGCCGGAGACGGTTATCTGGTTGCCCTGTTGGCGGCGAGGGCTGGTTGGCGTGTGCAGGTTTACAGTCTCAGCGATCCAGCCGGGCTGCAGGGTGTTGCACGGCAGGCCTGGCAGGCGGCACTTGCAGGGCAGGTGCCGGTACAACCTTGGCAGCCTGGTACCGCGCTGCAGGGTGTAGTGATAGACGCCATGCTTGGTACCGGTCTCAAGGGCGCAGTGCGTGAACCTTATGCGCAAGCCATTGATACAGTAAATGCCTGCAGCCTACCGGTGGTAGCGGTGGATCTGCCCAGCGGCCTGGATGCCGACCGGGGGGTGCGCTGTGGCAAAGCGATCAGGGCGGATCTGACGGTGACCTTTATCGGCTTGAAGCTCGGACTGCTGACTGCCGAGGGTCCGGACCATGTGGGACAATTGGAATGTGCGAGTCTGGCCGCCAAGCCGGAAGGTGATTTTGAGCCCATTGCCCAGCGTTTGGATATTGCCACCTGGGCGCAGGCCTTGCCGCCCAGGCCGCGTGCTGCGCACAAGGGATTGTACGGCCATGTAGTACTGGTTGGCGGGGAGCGTGGAATGGGCGGTGCGATCATGCTCGCGGCCGAGACCGCTCTGCGCAGCGGGGCCGGGCGGGTGAGCGTGGTAACTCGGCCGGAGCATGTGGCACCGCTGCTCAGTCGTTGTCCGGAAATCATGGTTCTGGGTGCCGATGATCCGGCAACGGCAGTGGGGTTGTTCGAGCGCGCGGATGTGTTGGTGGTTGGTCCGGGCCTGGGCAGTTCCGACTGGAGTCGTAGCCTTCTTGATCTGGCGTTGCAAGCCGAGTTACCGATGTTGCTGGATGCCGATGCGCTGAATATGCTGGCTCAAGAGTCGCCGCGACAGTTAGGCGCCCGTTGCATCATTACGCCGCACCCGGCGGAGGCAGCGCGATTGCTTGGCTGCACTGCGGCGCAAATACAGGCGGACCGGCTGCAAGCATTAGGCTCCCTGGTGGAACGCTTTGGCTGCGCGGTGGTCATCAAGGGGGTAGGTAGTTTGGTCGCTGCGGTGGATGATCAGGCTCGGCCGGTGGCGATATGTACCGATGGTAACCCCGGAATGGCAACTGCGGGCATGGGTGATGTGCTCTCGGGATTGGCCGGTGCTCTGCTGGGGCAGGGGCTTTTAGCTGGAGATGCGCTGCGCTATGCGGTGCTGGTGCATGCCCTGGCAGGCGATCAGGCAGCCAGGGGCGGGTATCGTGGACTGCTTGCCAGCGACCTGATCATGCCGATCAAGGATTTGTTGAATTTACGGAATCAGTCATGACCTACAGCGTTTATATAGAAGGTGAAGAGGCCATGGCGGCCATGGGCGCGTCAGTGGCGCAGGCCATGGGTCCGACCGGAGTCATTTATCTGCAGGGTGATCTGGGGGCTGGCAAAACGACGCTGAGTCGCGGGCTTATAAGGGCGCGCGGGCATGTTGGCGCCGTCAAGAGCCCGACCTTTACCCTGGTTGAGCCCTACGAACTGGAAAGTGGAGCAATTTATCATTTCGATCTTTACCGGTTGCTCGACCCTGAGGAGCTGGAGTTCCTGGGTGTGCGGGACTATTTCGCGCCAGGTAATCTGTGTCTGATCGAATGGCCAGAGAAGGGTAAAGGAGTTTTGCCAATTGCCGACCTGACGATTACCATAGCAGCAGCGGGTGCGGGCCGCAGGTTGTCCCTAGAGGGGCATAGTGCCTTGGGCCATGCCGCGTGTCAGAGCTTAGATAATAAACAGGATGATACGCAGCCGTGATCTGGAATACCGCTAGTAGGGGGCGAGTGATGCTCAAAGGGGTGATCATCGGTCTGTGTCTGTTGATGTCCGGGCTGGTGCAGGCGGCGGATGTAGAGAATGTACGCCTTTGGCGTGCTCCAGATAACACGCGTCTGGTATTTGACCTGACCGGTCCTGCCGAACATACCCTTTTTACCCTGTCCAGCCCGGAACGTATCGTTATCGATATCAACGGCGCGAGTTTCTCTGCCAATGTCGATGCCCTGGCGCTAGAGGATACGCCCTTGACCGGGGTTCGCTCGGCGCCGCGTGAGCAGAATGACCTGCGCGTGGTGCTGGATCTGTCCCGCAGGGTTAACCCTAAAAGCTTTTCCCTACCGCCCAATCAACAGTATGGCCACCGCCTGGTAATCGACCTGTTTGATCAGGATCAGCCACGCGAGAGTCTTTCTGTACCTGCTCCTGCTGCCAGTGCCCCGGGATTGCCTACCCAGCAGCCGACCCGTTCAGCGGATGAGGCGGGCAAGCGCGATATCGTTATTGCCCTGGATGCGGGGCACGGCGGCGAGGACCCCGGGGCTATCGGCCCGGGCGGGTTGCGCGAGAAGGAGGTGGTGTTATCCATTTCCCGCGAACTCAAAACTCTGATCGATGCCGAGCCGGGGTTCAAGGCGGTGCTGGTGCGTACTGGTGACTATTTTATCCCTCTGCGTCGCCGGACCGAAATTGCGCGTAAGCATAATGCCGACCTCTTTGTGTCCGTGCACGCCGACGCCTTTACCCGCACCAGCGCTTTTGGCGCTTCGGTGTACGCCCTGTCGGACGGCGGTGCTACTTCCGAGACCGCGCGCCTGCTGGCTGACCGGGAAAACCGCTCGGACCTGATAGGTGGCGTGGGTGGTGTCAGTCTGGGCAACAAGGACCAGGTCCTGGCCAGTGTGCTACTGGACCTGTCCATGACCGCAACCCTGTCGGCGAGCCTGGATGTGGGCCAGCAGGTCCTTTCGTCCATTGGCCGCATTACACCCCTGCACAAAAGGCGCGTAGAGCAGGCTGGTTTTATGGTCCTCAAGTCACCTGACATACCCTCGATTCTGGTCGAGACCGGTTTTATCTCGAATCCGGGAGAGGCGCGAAAACTGTCCACTCGCGCCCACCAGCAGGCTCTGGCGCGGGCTATGCACTCGGGTATTCGGGATTATTTCCATCGCTACCCGCCGCCTGGTAGCCGACTTGCGGCGCTCAAGGCCAGTGGCGGGCTGCAGTCTCAGCGTCCCTCGGAGCACACGGTGGTGCGTGGCGATACGCTGTCAATGATTGCCGCCC
>JBKBSI010000204.1:0-4157 GCA_046291745.1 Pseudomonas sp.
GGTGCAATCCTTACCACTGCCGTTCTCGCCACGTTTGGCATTGAAACGGCGGGTATAGCGATAGTCCACCAGGGTGTTGCAGTTATCCGCCACCTCAAGGTAGATCGAGCCACCGTCGCCGCCATCACCGCCATCCGGCCCGCCCTTGGGAATGAATTTTTCCCGGCGAAAGCTCATGCAGCCATTACCACCATCTCCGGCCTTGACCGTGATGGATACTTCATCAACAAATTTCATCTAGCTCCCTCCCAATGCGGGATGGGTTAAGGTTACTACAAACAAAAAAGCCCCGTCGTCAGACAGGGCTTCTTCGAACCAGGGTAGTATCAGGCTTCTACGACATTCACGTAGCGACGACCGAACTTGCCCTTCACTTCGAACTTGATCACGCCAGCCGCTTTTGCGAACAGGGTGTGATCCTTGCCCATGCCGACATTCTTGCCGGGATGGAATTCAGTGCCACGCTGACGAACAATAATGTTGCCAGGAATGATCGACTGACCGCCGTACATTTTAACGCCAAGGCGTTTGGATTCTGAATCGCGACCGTTGCGCGTGGAACCGCCTGCTTTTTTGTGTGCCATGGGTGTTTATCTCCTCAATGGGCTTAGGCAGAGATGCCGGTAATCTTGATTTCGGTGTACCACTGACGGTGGCCCTGACGCTTCATGTGGTGCTTGCGACGACGGAACTTGATGATGCGGATCTTGTCGCCACGGCCATGGGAACTGATTTCTGCAGTAACCTTGGCACCTTCAACAACAGGCGCGCCGATGGTGACGTCATCACCGTTGCCGACCAGCAGTACGCGGTCGAAGTCGATGCTGGCACCGGTTTCCACGTCCAGCTTGTCCACTCTCAGGTATTCACCTTCGGTGACCTTGTACTGCTTACCACCGGTAACAATCACTGCGTACATGATGCTTTCTCCGTAATCCTGCTCACCCGGCGCTTAGGTATAATGGTTAGTGGCCGGCATGGCTGCAAGTGAACCCGCCTATCGGGCCCGACCTTGCCATTGTCAAAACAGGGATGCTGTAAATCTGGTTTTCAGGGGCGGGAATTCTACGCAAAGACTTGCCCGCGCGCAAGGGGTACCTGGGACCAGTGCGGCATTATCGGCAACCTCTGCCAGCGCGGAAAGGTCCGCCGATTCTTGACAGCACAAGGCCTGCCGCCTAGCATGCCGCGCAACCTATGAGGAATGTGCAGTTAATGTCCAATCTGCCTTTTTATAATGCGGTGTCCCGGGATTTCGAGGCGGTCAACGCACTGATCATGCGTCAGCTTCATTCCCGCGTGCCCCTGGTCGAGAAGATCGGCCATTATATTATCAGTGCAGGCGGCAAGCGGCTGCGCCCCCTGGTGGTCCTGCTCAGCGCCCGGGCCTGTGGCCTGGATGATCCGCGCCAGCACAGCCTGGCGGCAATCATCGAGTTTCTGCACACCGCCACCCTGCTGCATGACGACGTGGTCGACACCTCCGATCAGCGCCGCGGGCGCAGCACTGCCAATGCCCTCTGGGGTAATGCACCCAGCGTGTTGGTCGGCGACTTTCTGTACTCCCGCGCCTTCGAAATGATGGTCGAACTCGGCGATATGGAGATCATGCGCGTATTGGCCAATGCCACCAACGTGATCGCCGAGGGCGAGGTGCTGCAACTGTCCAAGGTGCGCGACGCCAGCACCGATGAAGCCACTTATATGCAGGTCATTCGCAGCAAGACCGCCATGCTGTTTGAAGCCTCCACCCATTGCGCCGGCATGCTCGCAGGAGCAACCGCCGAACAGACCGAAGCCCTTCGCAAGTATGGCAACGCGCTGGGCATTGCCTTTCAGTTGGTCGATGACGTACTGGACTACACCGGTGACGCCGACGCCATGGGCAAGAACGTGGGCGATGATCTGGCGGAGGGCAAACCCACGCTGCCGCTGATTTACACCATGCGCGAAGGCACTCCCGAACAGGCACGACTGGTCCGCCAGGCGATACAGAAAGGCGGCACCGAGGATCTGGCTCTGATTCAGACTGCTGTACGTGACTGTGGGGCACTGGAATATACCGAACGCATGGCTCGGGCCCAGTTGGAGGAGGCCTTAGCGTTGCTACAAGTACTGCCAGCCTCCGAATACCGTGACTCGCTGGAGCAGTTGGCGCGCTTTGCGGTGGAGCGGGGTTACTGACGGGAGACCGTTACGGCGGCGAAACCCTTCGCGGCGGGGCCGCCGCTCCTACCAAGACCATTCCGCGCTTTGTAGGAGCGCGCTTGAGCGCGGAGGGGTTCAGATGCTAGCAGCACCATTCGCGGTCAAGCCCGCTCCTACAAGATCCGTGGTTTCTGCACCTACCTGGTAGGAGCGGCGACCCCGCCGCGAACGGTTTTAAAGCACCTTCAACAACTCAATATCGAATATCAGCGTGCTGTGCGGTGGGATGCTGCCTGCGGCGCGCGCGCCATAGGCCAGCTCGGACGGTATAAACAGCCGCCATTTGGCGCCTTCCTGCATCAGCTGCAGCGCTTCAGTCCAGCCTGCAATCACGCCACCCACCGGGAATTCGGCAGGCTGGCCACGCTTGTAGGAGCTGTCGAACACTTCGCCACCAATCAGCGTACCTTCGTAGTGCGTCTGCACTGTGGAGCTGGCACTGGGCGTAGCGCCGCTACCGGCGGTAATCACTTCGTACTGCAGGCCCGACTCCAGCGTTATCACGCCGGGACGCTGAGCGTTTTCCTGCAGAAAGGCCACGCCCGCTTCACCAGCGGCCCGCGCCGTCTGCTCCGCAGCCGCCTGCATTCTTGCCTGCAGACCCTCGAAAGCACGCTGCAGTGCCGACTCATCCACCTGGCTGGGCTCACCAGCAAAGGCGTCGCGCAGGCCAGCTGCTACCAGGTCTATGGTCAGGTCGGGAATATTGCTGCCCCGCAGTTGGTCACCCATCTGCCGACCTATGCCGTAACTGATGCGCTGCTCGTCGGTCTCGAATGTATTGCTCATGGCGGCTCTCCACTGGAAAAAAGGCCGTCAAGCCTGCCATAAACCGATGAACAATTCACCCTCACCACTATAGTCCGTTACAATAGGCGGCTTTTTCAGCCCTCCCATTTCGAGACTCCGCCATGCTGGAAAGGTTGTTCCAACTGCAGGCCCACGGCACCACCGTGCGGACCGAGCTTATTGCTGGCCTCACCACGTTCCTGACCATGGCCTATATCATCTTCGTCAATCCGATGATGATGGCTGATGCCGGTATAGACCCAGGGGCGGCTTTTGTCGCCACTTGCCTGGCGGCGGCACTGGGCTCACTGATCATGGGCCTTTGGGCCAACTACCCGATAGCCTTGGCCCCCGGCATGGGCCTGAATGCCTTCTTCAGCTATACCGTGGTCGGTTCCATGGGCTACAGCTGGGAGGTGGCTCTGGGCGCGGTATTCATTTCCGGCTTCATGTTCTTTCTGCTGAGCATTTTCAAGGTCCGCGAGTGGATCATCAATAGCATCCCCATGGCCCTGCGCTCGGCCATAGCGGCGGGCATCGGCCTGTTTCTGGCGCTGATCGCACTGAAGAACGCCGGTCTGGTGGTCGCCCACCCGGCCACCCTGGTAACCCTTGGCGATCTGACCCAGCCCGCGCCACTGCTGGCTGCACTGGGCTTTGCACTGATCGTGGCACTGGCCTACCGCAAGGTCACAGGCGCGGTCATGATCGGCATTCTGGTGATCACTGGTATCAGCCTGATTGCCGGTCTCAGCCAGGCCAACGGCATCGTCTCGGCACCACCCAGCCTGGCCCCGACCTACCTGCAGCTGGATATTCGCGGCGCGCTGGAAATCGGCATGCTCAGCGTGATCTTCGCCTTTCTGTTTGTTGATCTGTTCGACACCTCCGGCACCCTGATCGGCGTAGCCCAGCGCGCCAACCTGGTCGATGAGAACGGCAAGATGCCACGCCTGGGCCGCGCCCTGATGGCCGACAGCACCGCCACCATGGCCGGGGCTGCCCTGGGCACCTCAACCACCACCAGCTATATCGAGTCGGCCGCTGGCACCAGCGCGGGTGGCCGCACCGGCCTGACCGCCTGCGTGGTCGCCGGGCTCTTCCTGCTCAGCCTGTTCTTTTCACCCCTGGCAGGCGCGGTCCCGGCTTATGCCACAGCA
>JBKBSI010000204.1:4167-6158 GCA_046291745.1 Pseudomonas sp.
GGCGGCCTTGTACAGGTCGACTGGGAAGATCTGACCGAGGCCGCACCCGTGGTCATCACTGCGATCATGATGCCGCTGACCTTTTCCATTGCCAACGGCATTGCCCTGGGCTTTATTGCCTGGACCGTGATCAAACTGCTGGCTGGCCGCTGGCAGGACCTCAATCCCAGCCTCTATGTACTGGCCGGACTCTTCATCATCAAACTGGCGTTGTTCAACTAATGGGCCTGTCATTCACACCGGAATCCTACGACGAGCAACTGGCCCACAAGCGCCAGCAGCTGGTTGACCTGCTAGCCCCCTTCCAGGCACCCGCGCCCGAAGTCTTCTCTTCACCCAGGGAACATTTCCGCCTGCGCGCCGAGTTTCGGCTCTGGTACCAGGATGGCGAAGCGCACTACGCCATGTTCGAGCCGGGCGAGAAATACAAGGCCGTGTTGATCAAGCAACTGCCGATTGCCAGCCGTCGCATCAACGAGCTGATGGGACCCTTGCTCGACGCCTGCAAAGCGGATCCGATACTGGGCCGCAAGCTGTTCCAGATCGAGTTTCTCACCACTTTGTCCGGCGAGGCGCTGGTAACCCTGTGCTACCACCGTCCGATTGATGAGCAATGGGACGCCGCTGCGCAGGCGCTGGCCGAACAGCTTGGCGTCTTGCTGATCGGGCGCAGTCGCGGTCGCAAGCGGGTATTACAGCGCGATCACGTTGTGGAAGAGCTGAACGTGGCAGGCCGTATCTGGCGTTATCAGCAGGTTGAGGGTGGCTTCACCCAGCCCAATGGCGAAGTCAACCAGCACATGCTTGGCTGGGCGCTGGATGCTGCGGGTAATAATCCGGATGATCTACTCGAGTTGTACTGTGGCAATGGTAACTTCACCCTGCCGCTGTCCACGCGCTTTCGCAGGGTAATGGCAACCGAACTGTCAAAAAGCTCGGTCAGATCGGCCATTGCCAACATGCAGATGAATCAGGTCGAGAACGTCACCCTGGTCAGGCTGGCAAGCGAAGAGGTGACCCAGGCGCTAACCGGGGTACGCGAGTTTCGCCGCCTGCAGGGCATCGATCTGTCAGGCTACGACTTTGGCACCGTGTTCGTCGACCCACCCCGTGCAGGCCTCGATCCCGCCACCCTGGAGCTGGTCAGAGGCTACCAGCGCATTCTGTATATCTCCTGCAATCCGGATACACTGGCCAACAATCTGGCGGACTTGAGCAGCACCCACCGGATAACCCGCTGCGCGCTCTTTGATCAGTTTCCCTATACCCACCATATGGAGTCCGGGGTGCTGCTGGAGCGCATCTAACTGCTGAAGCGCCTGGCACCGGCGCTCCGGCAGCGCTTTGGCGCAAGGCGTTATCCTGTCCTATACTTTTGCGCTCGACCCTGAAAACAATCAGCGACTTCAAAGCTGGCAGCCGGGCAGCAGATATATGGCACACGAACGCTTTCTCTATGAAAGCATCAGTCAGCAACTGCGCAACCAGATTCGTGGTGGCAGCTATCAGGCGGGTGAGCGCCTGCCTTCCGTGCGGCGCCTGAGCCAGGTGTTTGACGTCAGCGTCAACACCGTCATGCAGTGTTTCCGCCAACTGGAGACCGATGGCTTTATCGATATCCGGCCGCGCTCGGGCGTCTTTGTTGCCAGTAGCCTTCCAGCCACCTTCGAGACGGCGACGCTGGCGCACTTCCCCCTGCTACCGGTAGAAGTATCCCTCAGCGAAGATATCCTGCATTACATGGAACCGCATATGCAGGAGCACTTGGTGCACTTGGGCATCGCCCTGCCCGCCCGTGAAATCATGCCGATAGCCCGTATTTTACGCACTTTGCGCGAGGTCACCCGTAAACACGCCATGGAAGTCTGGGATTACATGCACCCCCACGGCCATCCCAGCCTTACCCACCAACTGGCACGCCGCAGCCTGAACTACCCGGTCCCGGTCACCCAGGAAGACATTATCATCACCAACGGCTGCATGGAGGCCGT
>JBKBSI010000205.1:0-6156 GCA_046291745.1 Pseudomonas sp.
AGGCGGTGGTGCCTGTGTAGAGACGCGCCCCTGCAATATTCTGGAGGATCTCGCGACCCCTTTGGCTCGCCGCGCAGATCAGGCTGCGCCGCCAGGCTTGCGCAAAGCAGTACAGCTATATGATCCGTCGTAAAGCGAGAAGGCGGATGTTCTAGGCAACTGCTATTTCTGCACATTTGGCAGTAAATGATGGATATCTGGCAGGATAAGCCTTTCGCCTGTTGTCGTTAACAAGGCAGTCTATGCTTTGCATCAGGCTTTGCATCACAGCCCATCACAGCATGACAAGAGAATAAAAAATGGCTGCAGAACATTTTGACGTGATCATCATAGGCGCTGGCCTTTCCGGTATTGGCATGGCTTGTCACATGGCTCGCCTGTGTCCAGAGAAACGCATTGCCATCCTCGAGCGCCGCAAGAGTATCGGCGGGACCTGGGATCTGTTCCGTTACCCGGGCGTGCGTTCAGACTCCGACATGTTCAGCTTTGGCTATCAGTTCCGGCCCTGGAATGAGTTGCAGGTGCTGGCTGACGGTGGCTCTATCCGTGAATACATCCGGGATACGGCCGACGCGCATGGCATTACCCAGCGTATTCGCTTTGCTCTGGATCTGCAGCAGGCGGATTGGTCAAACAGTGACAAGCGCTGGACGCTGACCGGCCAGGATACCGACACTGGCGAGCAGCACCTGTTCAGTTGCGGTTTTCTCGTCAGTTGCTCAGGCTATTACAACTACCACCAGGGTTACCTGCCCGAGTTTCCCGATGTAGAACGCTTTCAGGGGCAATGCATTCACCCGCAGGCCTGGCCGGAGGATCTGGACTACCGGGGCAAGAAAGTCGTGATCATCGGTAGCGGCGCTACTGCCATTACGCTGGTGCCAGCCATGGCCGAGCTGGCCGAACACGTCACCATGGTGCAACGCTCGCCGTCCTATATCTTCTCTGTGCCCTCTAAGGATCACTTATCCGCCGCGTTGGCTAAGGTGCTGCCCGAGCGTTGGGTCTATAGCTTGGCGCGGCGTCGTAATATTCGTATTCAACGCTGGATGTACAAGGCTGCCCGGCGCTGGCCCAAGGCAACCCGGGGCTTTCTGCTGAAAAGCGTGCGCAAGCACCTGGATAATCCCGAGCACATGCGCCATTTCACCCCGGATTACATGCCCTGGGACCAGCGTTTGTGCGCTGTTCCGGATGCCGATCTGTTTGTCGCGATCAACAGTGGCAAGGCATCAGTGGAAACCGACAAGATCGAGCGTTTTACCGAAAATGGGTTATTACTGGCTTCAGGCAAACATCTTGAGGCCGATATTATCGTCACTGCTACCGGGCTGCAGCTTCAGGTACTGGGCGGCATGCAGTTGAGCATCGACGGTCAGCCGTTTGCGATGAGCGAGCAGATGACTTACCGGGCCGTGTTGATGCAGAACCTGCCTAATATGGCCTGGATAATGGGTTATACCAACGCCTCCTGGACACTGAAGGCGGATATAGCTTCGCAGTACATCTGTCGCTTACTGCAGCACATGGATGCCAAGGGGTATCAGGTGGCGGTGCCCCTGGGTGGCGATGAGAGTCGTACGCCCTCCTCCATCATGGGCTCGCTGAAATCAGGCTACGTGGCCAGAGCCGAAGGCATGCTGCCACGCCAGGGTCAGGGTTTGCCCTGGCAGGTAATGAACGACTACCTGCGTGACGCCAACATGTTGCTCAAGGAGAGCCTGGAGGACGGTGTGCTAGCCTTTGATCCACCCAGTGCGGCGGTTCAGGATTCTCTGAACAAGTCGCAGGCAGCTTGAGGCCAGGTTTCAACCGTTTTGTGGACGACTGATACGAGTAGCAAGCCGATGGCTTTCACCCGGCTGCAACAGCCGTGCGTCGGGGCCAGTATTGGCCGCTTCGATGCACAGCATTGTGCGGTAACCCGTGGCCGGAAAATGCCCCAGGCGTTTGGACTTGTCTATCCAGGGGTTCCATACCACCAATGATCGGCTGCCCTGACGCTGGACGGTAATGGGGCTTGGGCCGCCATCGCTTACCTCGACCCCCGCCTCGTGATCGAAATAGATACGATCAACTTCAGCATTGAAACGGATGTTCCCGTCCTGTCGACATTCCTGTCCGGTCAATTGATCCAGGTAGGCGCAATCTGCCAGCCCCTTTACTTGCACCTGATCGATATCTGCAATGGGCAAATAGGTGTGTAGCGCCTGGCTGAACCATTGGGCAGAAGATCCGCAGTTATGGCTGGTTAGTGCTATGTGCAGGTCAGTACCCATGCGAAACTCGACCTCGGCCTGCCACAGCTCTTCCCCCTCCTCCGCAGGCAGCCTTTGCTCGGGTAACAGCAGCCGTACAACGATCTCTCCTGACTCGATACTCACGTTATCCAACTGCCAATTGGCTGTGCGCGCAATGCCGTGGGCCGGTCCGGGTCGGTTGTTGCCAAACCATGGCCAACACAGGGGCACGCCGCCGCGCAACGCCTGCCCTGGCAGTTCCGGCTCATCCGGACTGAGCCACAACAGCGGCGCGGCGCCTGCTGGCGTGCACTCGACGATGTGCGCGCCCTCGATGGCAATCCGCGCAGACAGTTCCTGACGCTCAACAACCAGGAACAGGCGCCCGTGGCGATTAGCTTGCAGGCTTATGCCCTGGGGAAGAGACTCTGGGGAAAAGGCGGGGGAATAATGCTCTGACATGGGCGCGTCCAGGAAGGTAAAGCGCTCAGCATAGGCCACTGGGGAAGGTACGCAAAGCGCTCTGCCCTCCCCCAAGGCTTACAGGTTTAGTGAGGCTCTATACGAAAACCGATCTTGAGAACCACCTGATAGTGGGCCACCTTGCCGTCGGTCACGTGACCGCGGGTTTCCTGCACCTCGAACCACTCGATGTTCTTCACGCTCTTTGCGCACTCGGTGATGGCGTTGCTGATGGCGTCCTCGATGCTGGTGGTAGATGACCCGACCAGTTCAAGTTTCTTATAGACGTGATTACCTGACATGCTGTTCTCCTTTTATCGACTGTTACCACAGTAGAACAGGGGAACGGCCAGCAAGTTCCATCGCCGCCGGTAAGGTCCGGCTAGCGGCTGGCGATCATTCTTTCGATGCAGCCTCTGGCATCGTCCGGCAAGGTAGTGAAATGCAAGCCGGTCCAGTACTGGCCGCCGGCAATACTCTCCCGATTCCACAGGCTTTCTGCATCGAGAAAGAATTCGGTCAGCCCATTCAGCGTCATCGGCAGACTCACCTGCAGGGCAAAACGCTTATGCAAGCCGATGGGGTGATCGCTAAGCAGCATCAGCCCTTCTACATGCAGGTCGACTACCCGGCCAAGGTGATGGCCGGTGTCCAAATCGTAAACTTCAAGACTTGTGCTCACTTGATGTCGGTCCAGTCTGCGTTTTTCGTACATGTTTGACTCATTTACCCAGGTGCACATCCCTGTAGCGCTTCGAGATGTCGACCTGGATAGTCTGCTGGAAATACATGCTGGCTAACAGCCATGCATGGACACTTTTTTCGTCAACTGGAACACACTTCTACATAATAAATTCAGCGTCCTGTTGGTCTCGAACCGCTGACATGGCAATAGCTTGATTCCCGTCAGTAATAACATAGTGCCACTATTTTACACTAAGCGGAAACAAGCCTTCTTGAGACGCCAACAATGATCGTAAACAACCAAATAGCACTGAACCGAGTTCTTGACAAGCACAGCGTGGGCGTTCCTGAAAAGCTGCTGGGCGAGATACTTATCGAGCGCGCCCTGATTAATCACGAGCAGCTTATAGCCGCTCTGAGACTGCAGAAAAATCAACCCCACCGCGGACGTTTGGGGCAGATACTCCTGAGTATAGACGCGATCAAGCCTGATCAGTTGAAGCAGGTCATCGCCGAGCAATTGACCATTCCCCAGGTGCGGCTTGAAGACTTCGATATTGATGAAAGCCTGCTGAACCTGCTGCCTGAAGAGCTCGCTCGGCAATATCAGGTCATGCCGTTGATGACCCATGCCGAGCGCATGATCGTTGCCTGTCCAGACCCGACCCAGCACGAGCTGCTGCACCTGCTCAGCTTTATTACCGGCAAGCCGGTAGAGGCCGTGATTGCCGAACCTGTTGCCATTGAGCAATCAATCAACCTGCACTATGGCGCCGCCAATGCCGAGGTACTGCCAGAGAACGATAATGCCGACCCGGTGCTGTCGTTGCAGCAGATCAAGCAGTTGGCCGAAGACAAGCCTACCGTGCGCTTTGTCGACAACCTGCTGGAGGACGCTATCAGCCGCCGGGCCTCGGATATTCACCTGCGCCCGGATGAGAAAGAAGCCACCATTCAGTTCCGTATCGACGGCATGCTGATGGATATCCGCAAGATCAAGCGCAGTGTTCTACCTGCCATTGTCAGCCGCATCAAGATTATCGGCGGCATGAACATCGCCGAACGCCGCCTGCCGCAGGATGGCCGCTACATGGTCAGGGTCAAGAACAGAACCATCGACCTGCGGCTGTCGATCATGCCCACCGTGCACGGTGAAAGCGTGGTGATGCGTATTCTGGATACCAGCCAGAGCATGAAAAGTCTTGAAGACCTGGGTTTCAGTGAGCAGGACGCCGGCCGTTTTCGCAATCTCATCAGTCTCAACCAGGGCATTGTGCTGGTTACCGGCCCGAACGGGTCCGGCAAAAGCACCACGCTGTACGCTGCAATCAATGATATTCGCGGCACCGGCGTCAACATAATCACCGTCGAGGATCCAGTGGAGTACCAGATTGCGGGTATTCGGCAGATCCAGGTGCGTCCCGGCATCGGTTACACCTTCGCCCGGGCCCTTAGGCATATTCTGCGACATGACCCGGATGTCATCATGGTTGGCGAGATACGTGACCAGGAGACTGCCTTGATGGCCACGGAGAGCGCCCTGACTGGCCACCTGGTCATGAGTACCCTGCATACCAATAGTGCAGCGGCGACTATCACTCGCCTGCTGGAAATCGGCATTGCTCCCTATCTGGTCAACGCCAGCCTGATCGGCGTGCTGGCCCAGCGCCTGGCGCGGCGCAACTGTCAGCACTGTCTGGCTGTCGAAGAGGTGCCGGGGCACGTCCGCCACTCCCTTGGGCTGGACGCAAACAGTGTGTTCAAAGCAGGTAAAGGCTGCGACAAATGCAACGGCCGAGGCTTTTCCGGGCGGATCGCGGTGTATGAACTGCTGGAGGTCACCCCTGCCCTGCGGCGCCTGATCCAACCTGCTGTCGCGGCCCAGGACATTGACCTGCAGGCACAAAAGGACGGCATGCGCAGCCTTACTCAGGGCGCACTCGAGCTGGCCAGGAAAGGTATTATTTCAGTGGCAGAGGTGTATCGGGTGCGCCTGGAGTAGTCGCCGGGAATGCCGACAGGGTAAGCTGTGGCAAAGTAAAACGGAGTGATGTGAATGTTAATGAAAAAAGCTGCTGCTGCCCTCTTCGCCAGTCTTCTTGCTGTGCCTGCCTTAGCCCACGATTTCACTGCGGGTGATCTGTTTATCGACCATCCCTGGTCGCGCGCCATGCCACCAAACGCAGTTACAGGCGCAGCCTATCTGCGGATTGAAAACCGTGGTGAGACGCCCGACAAACTGCTTGGCGCCGAGACAGCGGCCGCTGCCTATACCGAGCTGCATGAACATATTCATCAGGATGGTTTGATGAAAATGCAGCAGGTTCAGACCTTGGCCATAGAGCCTGGCCAGACGGTCGAGTTTCAGCCCGGCGGCTATCACATCATGCTGTTCAATCTGCAACAGCCGCTGGTAGCAGGTGAGGACTTTCAACTCACACTGGAGTTTGAACAGGCCGGAACCGTCGAGGTAACGGTCAATATCGAAGATGGCGCCCCTGCCACGCATGAGCACCATGCCCCTTCAGAAGATGACGGCGACCACAGCCACCATCATTAATCCCGATCCAGCAGGTGAAAACGCGGGAGTGCCAGATGCCAGCGGATCGCCGCGAGGCGAATCAACAGCACTGTCATGACCGCGAGCGTCACGTCCAGATTGGGCGTGGTGTTCAGCTGATGCAGAACGATATAAACGACTGAACCTGCAATGCAGGCCGTTGCGTAGATTTCCTTGTGGAAGATCAGCGGAATCTCATTGCAGATAATG
>JBKBSI010000206.1:0-6148 GCA_046291745.1 Pseudomonas sp.
CGGCGACACCCCATACAGCTCGATGATGATAAAGGGCGACCCAGCTATATAGGCGAACATGCCCGCCATGGCAAAGCCACCGGTCAGCGCATGGCACATGAACAGCGGCTCACGCAGCAGCCCCATATAGCGGCCCCAGGCGCTCGACAGCGGCGATTTTGGTCGATCCTGGGCCAGGGTTTCCGGTAGACCGAAAAACACCGCCAGGGCAAAAAGCGCTGCGAAGGTGGTCAGGAACAGGAAGATCAGCGACCAGTCGCCAATAGTAAGAATCCAACCGCCCGCCAGCGGCGCCAGGATGGGCGCTATGCCCATCACCAGCATCAACTGGGAGAAAGCCTTGGCCGCCTCGATGGGCGTGCACAGGTCACGCACCACCGCGCGAGTCACTACCATGCCCGCGCAGCCGCCGAGTGCCTGGGCAAAGCGCGCCGCCAGCAGCCACTCCAAAGTCGGGGCCAGCGCACAGGCCAGCGACGCCGTGGCGAACAGACCAATACCGAACAACAGCGGCTTGCGTCGACCATAGCGGTCGGCGACTGGGCCATAGAACACCTGACCAATTGCCAGGCCAACGAAGTACGCGGCCAGACTCAACTGAATATGTTTGCTGTCGGTACCAAAGCTCTCCGCCATGGCTGGAAAAGCAGGTAAATACAGATCAATCGCCAGCGGGCCGAAGGCACTCAACCCACCGAGGATAAGCAAGAACTTGAGAGGCATGATATGTCCACAATGACGGGCAGGCAGTCAGCTCGCATGACCGCCAGATGCCCACATGATGCCAGAAAGGCCGCGGGATTGCTGGCAACAGAGTGTTGTCATAATGCACCCTAGCAACCGGCAAAACACCCTCCTGCCCCCCCGAACTATCAGACGGCCCCTCGCAATATCCGAGCCTGCACGCTACCTGAACTTATCCCGGGATATGCACCCTAACTCTCGACCGAGTCAAATCCTTTCCCGGTCTTCGGCAAATTGAATTGCCGCGTCAGCTTGCCCGAAGTATGGGTGATTTTTTCAATTCCGGGGGTAGTTGCCAGGTGAAGCTCGCCGAGTTTATTCGCGCAAACATGCAGGATCTTCTGGAGGGTTGGGACCGATTTGCCCTGACCATCCGCTCGGCAGATAGCCTCAACGCCACTGGGCGGCGTGACCATGCGCGTGAAATGCTTGAGGTTATAGCCTCGCAGCTGGACAAGGCCGGTGTGCAGGCTGCTGCCCCCAAGTTGCTAGGCGCAGCTGACAAGTCAGCCACCGAGCATGGCCTGGATCGCCTGGACGCTGACTTCAGTGTCAACGAAATCATCTCCGAATACCGCGCACTCAGGGCAAATATCCTGCAACTCTGGCTAGCCGGTAGTCAGCAGCCCTACTCCACCACCCAGCTTGAAGACATGATGTTTTTCAATCTGGCCATGGACCAGGCGCTGGACGCAGCGCTGGCTAGTTACAGCCAGGAAAAGGAAATGGGTACGCGTCTACTGAGAACCATCCTTAACGCCTCTGCAGACCAGACCTTCGTACTGGATACAGAGGGTCGTTTCCAATACGTCAATCAGGCCACAGCTGACCTGTTCGACAAGCCACGCTCGTTCATCATCGGCAAAACCTGCTTTGACCTCGGCTTCGACTTTGCGGCCCTGATGCAACGTAGCCTGAAGCAAGTGATCGAAGCCGGGGAAAGCTATCGCGGAGAGCTGTCCTTCACCCACGGCGCGGGGCAGCAATTCGAGTACATTCTCTCCCCCGTCCTGTTCGACGAGAAAGGCCCATCCGAAAGCGTTGAAGCGGTAGTGGGTATTGCTCGCGACATAACGCTGCGCAAAGCCGCAGAGGACCAGAGCTGGCACCACGCCAACTTTGACATGCTCACCGGGCTACCCAACCGCCGACTTTTTCTGGACAGGTTGCAACAGGACCTGCGCTATGCAGAGCGAGCAAAAACACCGCTGGCGGTCATGTTCATTGATCTGGATGACTTCAAGAATGTGAATGACAGCATGGGCCACGATAGCGGCGACCAACTGTTGCGCTTGGCTGCCCAGCGGCTGAACAGCTGCGTGCGTGAGTCAGACACAGTGGCGCGCATGGGTGGCGATGAGTTCACCGTGACCCTGAGCACCATAAGCAGCAAGAATCATGTAATGAGTGTGGCCAAGAAGATCATCGACGAGCTTTCCCGCCCCTTCAGCCTGGACGGCAATAATCTGTGCATTTCCGCCAGTGTTGGCGTCGCCGTCTATCCCACCGATGCAACAGAGCCGAAACTGCTGATCAAGGCCGCAGACCTGGCCATGTTTCAGGCCAAGCAGGCTGGACGCAACCGGGTACGACGCGCCGTCGCCCCGGAGTTATCCCTTGCCAATGGGCGGAAGAATCCGCCCAAAATGCCAGCTAGCGGCGCACCAGAAAGGTTCGACCGACACTAAAGGCTCCAATCATCAGCAGTGCCAGGACAGCTGGTACCAGATTGCCCTGAATCTGCGGAATAGTCCGCAGGAACACAAAGGCAACGGCGGTTGGTGCCACAAAGCGCACCAGGAACTGCCACACCGTGAACCATGTTTCACTGGTGGCCATTTCCTTCACCACCTCTTCCCGGGTCAGCGCCCAACCGGCGAACAAGGCGATCAGCAAACCACCCAGCGGCATCAGGATGTTGGTGATAAATTCCAGCACATCAAAGGGCGAACGACCAAACCAGTCATGGCTCAGCGATTCGCTTTCCCAGACGTTAAAGCTGAACACCGTGAGCAGACCCAGCAACCAGCAAGCTCCAACCATGATGGCTACAGCCAGCGGGCGCGAGTAACCGAAGCGCTCCACCAGCCAGGCAGCTACCGGCTCTACCAGGGAGATCGCTGAAGTCAGGGCAGCACCAATAACCAGCACAAAGAACACCCCTCCGAGCATGGCACCACCGGGCAACTCGGCGAAGGCGATCGGCAAGGTAACAAACATCAGTCCCGGGCCCTGCCCAGCCTCGAGGCCACTACCGAATACCAGGGAGAAGATAGCCACGCCCGCCATCAACGCAATGACCGTATCAACCAGCGCAATGGAGATGGCGGTGCGCGTCAGCGACACCTCACCAGACATGTAGGCACCGTAAGCCATGATTGCGCCCATCCCCAGACTCAGGGTAAAGAAGGATTGCCCCATGGCCTGCAGCCAGCCTTCCAGGCTCAGATCAGCCAGATTGAAGGTAAACAGAAAGCTCAAAGCTGCTCCGGCATCACCGACCATGACACCGTACACCAGCACCACCAGCAGGATCAGAAACAGCGCGGGCATCATGAAGCGCAGACCGCTTTCAATACCCTTGTGGATGCCCAGCCCAACGATCAGACCAGAGGCTGCTATAAACAAGGTGTGATACAGCAGCAACAGGTCCGGAGCAGCCAGCAATGCGCCAAATGAATCGCCAATTGCCTCTGCGTCTGCTCCAGTCAGGGAGCCTGAGAACATCAGCGCCGAATAGTGAATCGCCCAACCGGCAATTACCGAATAGAAACTGAGGATGATGAAAGCCGCCGCCGCACCCATCCAGCCAATGGTTTGCCACCCCTTGCTGGTGCCATGACTCTCGGTAAGGTATTGCATGCCCATGATCGGACTTTTGCGACTGGCCCGACCAAGCAGACTCTCGGCAATCAGAATGGGTATGCCGACCATGGCAATGGTAATGGCGTAGACCAGGATGAATGCCCCGCCACCGTTCTCGCCAGCCAGGTAGGGGAAACGCCACAGGTTACCAAGACCAACGGCGGAGCCCACCGCCGCCAACAGAAAGGTACCTTTGTGGGTCCAGATATTTCGAGAGCTCATCAGATGGGTTCCAGCAGCTAATTAATCGGGAAAAAAATCAGCGCACAAGCGTACCATAGCCTCCTGTGATTCTCGACTGGAAGCCCCATGCCCCCTTTGCCAGACCAGACCCAGCGCGCCCTCGCGCTCACCCTGCGTTACCTTAAACCCTACACCCGGCAGGTGGTCGGTGCCATGCTCGCGCTGCTGTTTACTGCAGCTATCACCTTGTCGTTGGGCCAGGGTCTGCGGCTGCTTATTGATCTGGGTTTCAGTACCGGATCGCAGAGCCTGCTGAACCAGTCGGTAGCCTTTTTTGCGCTGCTGGTGCTCGGTCTGGCCGCGGGCACCTTTGCCCGCTTCTATCTGGTGTCCTGGATCGGCGAACGGGTAGTGGCCGATATGCGGCGTGAGGTATTCGATCACCTGATTGAACTGCACCCCGGTTTCTACGAGTCCAACCGTGGGCTGGAAATCCAGTCACGTCTGACCGCAGACACCACAGTGCTGCAATCGGTGATCGGCTCATCCGTATCCATTGCCCTGCGCAACCTGCTGATGCTGATTGGCGGCATTGTCCTGCTGTTTGTCACCAACCCCAAGCTGACCAGCATCGTGATGCTGGCGATCCCCTTGGTTGTAGCGCCCATCATTTTCTTTGGTCGCAAGGTCCGCACACTGTCACGCAAGAGCCAGGATCGGGTCGCCGATGTCGGCAGCTACGTGGGTGAGATACTTGGACAGATCAAGACGGTACAGGCCTACAACCATCAGGACGAAGACAAGCGGCGTTTTGCCAGAGTAGTCGAGGAAGCCTTTGATGTGGCGCGCCTGCGCATTCGCCAGCGCGCCTGGCTGACCTTTGCGGTGATTCTGCTGGTACTGGGCGCCATAGGGGTAATGCTCTGGGTCGGCGGCATGGATGTGATTGCTGGCCGCATCAGCCCCGGCGAACTGGCCGCGTTTGTGTTTTACAGCCTGATCGTGGGCGTGTCTGCCGGGGCCTTGAGTGAAGTGATAGGCGAGTTGCAGCGGGCCGCAGGAGCCGGTGCCCGGATCATGGAGTTGCTACGCAGCGAACAACAGATTGCCGCTCCCCGCGAGGGCCTATGCCACCTACCTACCGAGGTAACGGGAGACATTCGCTTTGATTCCGTGAGCTTCAGCTACCCATCGCGGCCCGAGGTAAAAGCGCTGGACCAGCTCAGCCTTGAAGTGCGCAGCGGTGAAACCCTGGCCCTGGTCGGGCCTTCGGGAGCAGGCAAATCCACCCTGCTGGATCTGCTGCTGCGCTTTTTCGATCCAACCGAAGGCCGGATATTGCTGCACGACTGCGATATCCGCCAGCTTGACCCCAAGGAGCTGCGCCGCTGCTTCGCCCTGGTCTCGCAAAACCCGGCATTATTCTTCGGCAGTGTCGCCGACAATATTCGCTATGGACGACCCGATGCGTCCAACGAGCAGGTGGTTGCTGCCGCACGGGCAGCCCATGCGGAAGAGTTCATCAAGAGTATGCCTAAGGGCTACGACACTGCCCTGGGCGATGCCGGGCTGGGCTTGTCCGGCGGCCAGAAACAGCGCTTGGCGATAGCCCGGGCGCTACTTACCGACGCGCCCATTCTGCTACTCGACGAAGCCACCAGCGCACTGGATGCCCAGAGCGAGCACCTTATCCAGCAAGCACTACCAGCACTGACTCAGGGACGCACTACCCTGGTAATCGCCCACCGCCTGGCCACGGTACTGCACGCAGACCGTATTGCAGTGATAGACCAAGGCAAGTTGCTGGCTATCGGCTCACACAGCGAGCTGATTGCAACCAACCCGCTGTATGCCCGACTGGCCGAACTGCAGTTCGGATTAAACCAGAAGAACTAATTTCAAGCCTTTGAAAATATTGAATTTCTATAAAAAGCAATAGGCCGAAATGGTTGGGCCCGGCTTTTACTCCAGGCCTTCCAAGGCCTTGCGCAGCTTCGTCAGCGCCTCGACCAGCACCGCCCGCTGAGTAGCAAAATTCAGGCGCATAAAGCCGCTTCCCTGGGAACCAAAGCTGATACCGGGGTTCAACCCCAGCCCCGCCTGCTCGACAAAAAAGCGCTTGAGCTGCGCATCGCTGAGTCCCAGGGCGCGGCAGTCCAGCCAGAGCAGATAGGTGCCCTCCGGCTGAGCACAACTGATCTGCGGGATATGCTCGGCCAGATAATCGTGCACAAAAGCCAGGTTGGCCTGCAGGTAACCCAGCAGCTCATCCAGCCAGGCATCGCCGTGGCGATAGGCTGCTTCGAAGGCAACTATGCTGAAGGGGTTGGCCTGCTCCATATGCATGCGTTCAAAG
>JBKBSI010000207.1:0-6095 GCA_046291745.1 Pseudomonas sp.
CTGCTGCCCCCGTTTCCGCTGCTCCTGCAGCACCCGCAGCCTCCAGTGAGTGGCGCGCTACCAGCCAGCCGGCTGTAAGCAGTCCTGCGGCATCCGGAGGTTCAGCCATTAGCAGTCTGGATTTTCGCCGCGGTGATCAGGGCGAAGGTAATGTCATTATCGATCTGTCCGACCCGTCAGTGCGCGTGGATGTGCAGGAGCAGGGTGGTCGTGTAAGGCTGAGCTTCCCTAACACTGAGCTGCCGCCTGCCTTGCGCGTACGTTTGGATGTCAAAGACTTTGCTACGCCGGTCAACTTCGTAAACGCCAGTAGCAGCGGCGGTAATGCGGTGGTGAGTATTGAGCCTACCGGCTTCTATGAGCACTTGGTTTATCAGACTGATAATCGTTTGATCGTCAGCTTCAAGCCGCTGACTCAGAGCGAAGCTGAGCAACGCCGCGCCGAAGCCTTTGCCTACACAGGCGAGAAGCTGTCGTTGAATTTCCAAGACATTGAAGTGCGCTCGGTACTGCAGTTGATTGCCGACTTTACCGATCTGAATCTGGTCGCCAGTGACACTGTACAGGGTAGCATTACCTTGCGTTTGCAGAACGTACCTTGGGATCAAGCTTTGGATCTGGTGCTCAGAACCAAGGGGCTTGATAAGCGCCAGGTTGGTAATGTGCTGCTGGTTGCTCCTGCGGATGAGATTGCAGCGCGCGAACGTCAGGAACTTGAGTCCCAGCGGCAGATTTCCGAACTTGCTCCTCTGCGTCGTGAACTGATTCAGGTCAACTACGCCAGAGCCTCCGACATCGCCGCACTCTTTGCCTCGGTAACGGGAGGAGAGAGCCAACAGCGGGGCTCCATCACTGTTGATGATCGAACCAATAGCATTATCGCTCTGGAAACGCAGGATAAGCTCGACGAGCTACGCCGTATCGTGGTCCAGTTGGACATCCCTGTTCGTCAGGTAATGATTGAGGCGCGGATCGTGGAAGCTAACGTCGGCTTCGATAGGGCGCTCGGTGTGCGCTGGGGGGGTAACGTGCGGATGGGTGATCGTTTCTCGCTGTTTGGTAAAGATGGCGAGACTGGTATTGAGGACGAAGATGGTGTTTCGACTGCGGGCTTCCAGGGACGTCGCACACAACCGTTCAACTCGCCCTTTGTGGATATGGGCTTGCTGTCCTCTACCTCGGGTATAGGTATCGGCTTTATCACCAACAATACCATTCTTGACCTTCAGCTCTCGGCCATGGAGAGCACAGGCAATGGCGAAATTATTTCCCAGCCCAAAGTTGTAACGTCAGACAAGGAAACCGCCAAGATCCTCAAAGGTTCCGAGATCCCTTATCAGGAAGCCAGCTCCAGTGGTGCAACCACTACAGCATTCGCTGAAGCAGTGCTTTCGCTGGAAGTGACCCCGCAGATCACACCGGATAACCAGGTGATCATGGAAGTGATAGTGACCAAGGATGAGCCAGACTTCACTAACGATGTGAACGGTGTGCCGACCATTCGCAAGAATGAAGTGAATGCCAAGATCCTCGTGGGTGATGGCGAGACTATCGTTATCGGTGGTGTGTTCTCCAGCGAGTCACAGCGTGGCCAGGAGAAGGTGCCTTTCCTTGGTGATCTGCCGATTCTTGGTCGGGCGTTCCGTCGGGATATCACCTCGGAAACCAAGTCTGAGCTGCTGATTTTCCTCACGCCGCGCATCATCAACAACGGAGCCATTACCGTTGCCAGGTAATTCCGTTGCGTAACGTGTTTCTGGTAGGCCCGATGGGTGCAGGAAAAAGCACCATCGGGCGCTTACTGGCGAAGGAGCTCAAATACCCTTTCAAGGATTCTGACCGGGAGATAGAAGCGCGAACTGGCGCTGATATCCCCTGGATTTTTGACGTTGAGGGGGAGGAAGGTTTTCGTCAGCGCGAGGAAGCCATGATTGCCGAGCTGGTGCTCGAGAACGGCATAGTTCTGGCGACGGGCGGTGGCGTTGTGATGCGTGATGCCAATCGCAAGGCGCTTAGTGCGAATGGTTTGGTTGTCTACCTGCGCACCAGCGTCGATCAGCAACTGCAGCGGACCGCCAAGGATCGTCAGCGGCCCTTGTTGCTGAATGCCGATCCTGAAAAGGTGTTGCGTGACTTGATGGCCAAGCGCGACCCCTATTACAGCGAGATCGCCGATATCACCATTGATACCGACCAGCGTGGCCCCAAGGTGGTCGTCAATACCATTCTCAATCGGCTCAACGAAGCTGGTGACTGACTCCCTTTAGCCGGACTTTGGCGGCAAATCGTCATTCTGCCTGAGCACAACTCGCACGCCTGTTGTATTCTTGCGGCAATAGCGACACAAGGGGTTTTCATGCAGGTATTGACCGTTGAGCTGGGTGATCGGGCTTATCCCATTTATATCGGAAGCGGCTTGCTGGGAAGGGCAGAGCTTTTTGCCAAGCATATAGCTGGTAAGCAGGTGTGCGTCGTCACCGATGATACTGTGGCGCCGTTGTACTTGGATGCCCTTTGCCAGGTCCTGCAGGGCTATCGCTTGTCTACAGTGGTACTGCCTACCGGTGAGGCTTTTAAAAACTGGAATACGCTGCAGCAGATATTCGACTCCCTGCTGGCGGAGCGGCACGACCGCAAAACTACACTGATTGCCCTGGGCGGTGGTGTCATAGGTGACATGACCGGCTTTGCAGCGGCCTGCTATCAGCGTGGTGTGGATTTCATTCAGGTACCCACTACATTGCTTTCGCAGGTCGATTCGTCGGTGGGCGGCAAGACCGGCATAAATCACCCCGCGGGCAAGAACATGCTGGGTGCTTTTTATCAGCCGCAGGCAGTGGTTATTGATACCGATAGTCTACGTACTCTGCCGTCACGGGAGATAAGTGCCGGATTGGCTGAGATCATTAAGTACGGACTCATTCGCGATACTGGCTTTCTCGCCTGGTTGGAAGAAAACATGCAAGGACTACGTTCCCTTGAAGCGCCGCTGGTGACCGAGGCTATTGCTCGCTCCTGCGCTATCAAGGCTGAAGTGGTGGCTGCAGATGAGCGTGAGGGCGGGGTGCGGGCCATTCTCAATCTGGGGCACACTTTTGGTCATGCCATTGAGGCGCATCAGGGCTATGGTCAATGGTTGCATGGTGAAGCCGTAGGCGCAGGTATGGTAATGGCGCTCAATATGTCGCGGCGTTTGGGCTGGGTTAGCGCTGCAGAGGCGCAGCGGGGTAGTGCACTGATCGCAGCTGCCGGTTTGCCGACTACACCACCTGAAGAGATGAATGAGGACGACTTTATGGATCTGATGGCTGTGGACAAGAAAGTACTTGATGGACAGTTGCGTCTGGTATTGCTCGAGTCACTCGGGCGAGCTGTTGTCACAGCCGATTTTGACGCCGGGGCACTGCAGGCCACTTTAGCTTCGGGGCTTGAGGCATGAGCGAGCGGGATATGGATATAACGGCCATTGGTTCGGATGAAGACTTTATCAGTCATTATCAATTTGACCACGACCCCTTTGCTGCGCGCACGCCGGGTTTCAAGTTCTTCACGCCGCAGCGCAAGACAGTACTAGCGGAGTTGCATCATCTTGCGCGCTTTGGTGACAAGATTCTGCTGGTAACCGGGCCCCAGGGCAGTGGCAAGACGCTGCTGCGCCAGGTCTTGGTGGCAAGCAGCAACAAGGACACTACCCAGTGCGTCGTGGCTACTGCGCGTGAGTTCTCGGCTGACACCGCACTGCTGGGTTACCTGTGCCAGGCTGTGAATGCCAAGGGACGGAGCGCCGATAGTCTTTTGCTGCGCGCAGAGCAGCTAAAGGAGACAGGTGTACAGCTCTATTTGATCATCGATGATGCGCAGTTGCTGGAACAGCCAGCGCTGCAGGAACTTGTCGATATGACGCTCAGCAGTGGAACTGATCCGCTGTTGCGCTTGTTTCTGTTTGCCGATGACGAGGTAGAGCAGGCGATCAGGCAGGTCGATGCCGAAGCAGACAGGGGGCAGTGGCTGCATCAGATTGAGCTGCAACCCTACACCCGTGAAGAAACTCGAGATTATATTGCACTGCGGCTTGAGGCTGCAGGGCAGGGGATAGAGTTGCTGGATGACGAGCAGCTGCAGACCATCTATCAGCGCAGCGGTGGCTGGCCAGGGCGTATCAACAGGGTCGCCCGGGAAGTGATGCAGGATGCTATGGAAGAGGTTCCCGTGCGGACTCCCCGAGCTGCCGCAGGCTTGCCAACCCGTTCTATTGTGGCAGTGCTGCTGATCGCCATTGGTATTGGTATTGCTTGGTGGATGGGCGGTGACAGGCAGGATAGAGAGCCGGTTCGTACCGTGCTGCAATTACCAGAGACCGTTGTGCCTGTGGAGGCTGAGGTGGATCCGCAGCTCGCGCAACTGCGTGAATTCAATGCTCTCACCGCCGAGCCGCCGGTGGTGGTGACGCCGCCTGCTCAGGTCGCTCCGGAACCGTCAGCCGACGTGGCGGAGGAGCCTGTTGTTGCGGTTGCTCCGCCATCTCCGGTTAGCCAGCCAGCACCGCAGCGCGAAGTTCCAGCCGAGCGACCAGCTCAGGTAGTTGCGCCAGCGCCAGCGCCGGCAAGGGCTCCAGAGCCAGCCCCAGAGCCAGCACGGCGCGATCAGCAGACGCCGCCCGCAGCTGCCGCTCCCACAGCGTCGCGCTCTCAGCCCCACACTACTGACTGGTATCGCCAGGCGGCTGCCGGAGACTTTACCCTGCAGTTGCTGGGCAGCCGCAGTCGTGACGCGGCTTTGAGTTTCATCAATGCTAATCCGGGACTGACTGATGTTGGCTATTTCGAAACGGTCCACGAGGGTCAGCCCTGGTTCGTAGTGACCCAGGGTAAGTATACTAGCCGCCAGCAGGCGCAGCAGGGCGTCGCCAGCCTGCCTGCCTCGATCCGGCAGCAGAATCCCTGGCCGCGCTCCATGTCCAGTATTCAGCAGTCCCTGCGCTAAAACCCCTCCCGGTCAGCAGCCGCAGAGCGGCGACCGGGCAGTCATATCCTGGTGACGATAAAAAGCTTTCTTATTTACGACATTTGGATATGATTTTGCGGCAAGAGATGCCTAAAAAAAATTGTGGCCAATCAGGCCGCTGTGTACAATTACACCCCTTTTGTCCGGCGCCGAGCCAGATCCAGTCTCGCTTGAGTCTTGTAAGCGCTTGAATTTAATAGCATTTGAGAGTGTGCCTATGAAAGCAGGTTTATATCAGCCTGATCAGTTCAAGGATAACTGTGGCTTTGGCCTTATTGCCCATATGCAGGGGCAGCCAAGTCACCACCTGTTACTGACGGCCATCGAAGCCCTGACATGCATGACACACCGTGGCGGTATTAACGCCGATGGCAAGACCGGTGATGGTTGTGGTTTGTTGATCCAGAAGCCTGACCGCTTCCTGCGCGCTGTCGCCCGCGATGCGACTGGCGCTGACCTGCCCGAGCAGTACGCCGTCGGTATGGTATTCATGGGTACCAGCGAGGCCGCGACTGCGGCTGCGCATGCTGCCTTTGATAGCGCCCTCGAAGATCAGGGGCTGACGCTCTGTGGCTGGCGAGAAGTGCCGGTTGATAGCAGTGTACTTGGTCCGCTGGCAATCAGTTGCATGCCGCGCATCGAACAGGTCTTCGTCTCCGGCGAAGGGCTGGACGAACAGCAGTTTGGCATCAAGCTGTTTTATGCCCGGCGCAAGGCGGAAATCGCCATGCAGGCAGATTCCGACTTCTACGTTTGCAGTCTGTCGCATAAGGTCATTTCTTATAAAGGTCTGATGATGCCCGCCGATCTGGGCAAGTTTTATCCGGATCTGAGCGATGAGCGCATGGAGACCGCGATTAGCGTTTTCCACCAGCGCTTCTCCACCAATACCCTGCCAAAGTGGCCGCTGGCACAGCCATTCCGTCTGGTTGCGCACAACGGTGAAATCAATACCATCACCGCTAACCGCAACTGGGCTCATGCGCGCCGCAACAAATTCACCAATGAACTGTTGCCGGACCTTGAGAGCATTTCGCCGATCGTCAACGTGACCGGCTCCGACTCATCCAGCATGGACAATATGCTGGAGC
>JBKBSI010000208.1:0-6075 GCA_046291745.1 Pseudomonas sp.
CTCAGGCTGCGGATCAGGAGATACTCAACTCGTCCTACGATATCGCCCGTGAGCTCTTTTCTGCTTATAACGAGCTCTTCAGCGAGCATTGGCAGGAAGAAAGCGGTAAAACCATAGAGATCAAGCAATCGCACGGTGGCTCATCCCGTCAGGCTCAGGCCATTATCCAGGGCCTGCGCGCTGATGTGGTGACTTACAACCAGGTCACTGATGTAGACATTCTGCACGAGCGCGGCAATCTGATCCCGGAAGATTGGCGCGAGCGTCTGCCGAATGCCAGTTCTCCGTATTATTCGACCATGGCCTTTCTGGTACGCAAGGGTAACCCGAAAAATATCCAGAACTGGGATGATCTCGCGCGTGATGGGGTGAGCTCGGTGCTGCCGAATCCGAAAACCTCTGGTAATGGACGCTACACCTACCTGGCTGCGCTGGGTTATGCACAGAAGGCGCATGAAGGTAACGAAGCCGCAGTAGATGCCTACCTGAAGACCTTCCTGGGCAATGTTGCGGTATTTGACACCGGTGGGCGCGGCGCAACCACGACCTTTATCGAACGCGGTATCGGCGATGTACTGCTTACCTTTGAGTCAGAGGTGAATAACATTGTTGCCGAGTACCCCGATGGTGGTTACGAAGTGGTGGTGCCCAAGGTCAGCTTTCTGGCCGAGTTCCCGGTAACTTGGATCGATCGCAATATTGAGCGTAACGGCACTGAAGAGGTTGCCAAGGCATACCTGCAGCACCTGTATAGCGAAGAGGCCCAGCGTCTGATCGCCGGTTTCTACTACCGGGTTCACAACGAGACAGTACAGAAAGAGTTTGCTGACAAATTCCCGGAGCTGGAGCTGCTGCCGATCGAGGAGATCGCTGGGAGCTGGGAGAATGCGATGAAGGTTCACTTTGCCAGTGGTGGTAAACTGGATCAACTTCAACGCAGGTAAATGATCTTTCCATGAGTAAAGCTTTGGCGGACTTGCCGTCGATAAGCAGAAACAAACCCGGCAAGCGAGTCTTGCCGGGTTTTGCTTTGAGTCTGGGTGTATCCCTGCTGTTTATCAGTCTGGTGCTGTTGTTACCGGTAACCGGGCTGATAGTCCAGACCTCGGGCATGAGCCTGGCCGAGTACTGGGCAGTTATCACTGATGAGCGCGTTGTCGCCTCCTACAAGGTAACCCTGTGGGCGGCGGGCATTGCTGCGCTGTTCAATGGCGCGGTCGGGCTGCTTCTCGCGTGGGTGCTGGTGCGTTATGAGTTCTGGGGCAAGCGCATAGTCGATGCATTGATGGACCTGCCTTTTGCCTTGCCGACGGCGGTAGCGGGTATCACCTTGGCAGCATTGTTTTCTGAAAACGGCTGGTACGGAGAGTATCTCGCGCTTCTGGGTATCAAGGTGGCGTTTACACCATTAGGTATTGTGGTGGCCATGGCCTTTACCAGTCTGCCCTTTGTGGTCAGAACAGTGCAGCCGGTGCTTGAGGACTTGGCCCCAGAAGACGAGGAGGCGGCAGTCAGTATGGGCGCCTCGGATTGGACGGTGTTCAGGCGTATTCTGTTTCCCTCCCTCTGGCCTGCGCTAATGACCGGTATTGCGTTGTCATTTACCCGTAGTCTGGGCGAGTTCGGCGCCGTGATCTTTATTGCCGGTAACATGCCCTACGTCAGCGAGATTACCAGCCTGATGATCTTCATTCGTTTGCAGGAGTTCGACTATCCGGCAGCGAGCGCCATAGCCTCCGTGGTGCTTATGGCGTCGTTGGTCCTGCTGCTGGCGATCAACTTGTGGCAGGCGCGTTACTTGCGCCGCCTGCATGGACGGTAACAGCCAATGAGCGGTTCCAAAGCCACCTTGCGTATTGGCGATCAGCCCTGGGTCAAATGGGGATTGATCAGCCTGGCCCTGACAGTCACCATTCTGCTGCTGGTGATTCCGTTGGTGTTGATCTTTGTTCAGGCCTTTTCCGGTGGTGCACAGACCTTCTGGGACAACCTGACCAATACCTATACCTTGCATGCCATAGGCCTGACACTGTTTGTTGCAGCGTTGACGGTACCGATCAACCTGGTGTTCGGGGTGTTTCTGGCCTGGCTGGTAACACGCTTCGAGTTTCCGGGCCGCAAGGTGCTGATTACCCTGATCGACATCCCTTTCGCTGTGTCACCGGTGGTCGCCGGTCTTTTGTACCTGCTGCTGTATGGCAGCAATGGCTGGCTGGGTGGTTGGTTGATGACCCATGATGTGCAGCTAATGTTTGCCTGGCCAGGCATTTTGATGGTCACGGTGTTCGTGACCTGCCCCTTTGTCGCACGCGAGCTGATCCCGCTGATGCAGCAACAGGGGCGTGAAGAGGAGGAGGCGGGTGTGGTCCTGGGCGCCTCCGGCTGGCAACTTTTTCGCAAGGTCACGCTGCCCAACATTCAGTGGGCACTGCTGTACGGCGTGGTTTTGACCAACGCTCGTGCTGTTGGTGAGTTCGGTGCGGTATCGGTGGTGTCCGGCAATATCCGCGGGGAGACCAATACGCTGCCCTTGCACGTCGAACTGCTGTATCAGGATTACAACGCGGTGGGCGCATTTACCAGCGCTTCGCTGCTGGCCGGGATTGCCTTGCTTACCCTGCTGGTAAAGAGCTTTGTCGAGTGGCGCCAATCCCGCCAGCGCGCCCCGCTATCTGACCAATCGGACAGTCGCTGATGAGTATCACCCTAGACGGTATCAACAAGTACTTTGGCCAGTTTCAGGCGCTCAAGGATATCTCTCTGGAGATACCCGATGGCGAACTGACGGGGCTGCTCGGACCCTCAGGATCCGGCAAAACCACGCTGCTGCGCATCATTGCTGGTCTCGAGACGGCAGAACAGGGACGCATTCTGTTCCATGGCAAGGATGTCACACCCTTGCATGTACGCGAGCGGCGGGTCGGCTTCGTGTTTCAGCACTATGCATTGTTCCGGCATATGACTGTGGCCCAGAACATTGCCTTCGGCTTGGAGGTGTTGCCGCGCAAGGAGCGTCCTGGCGCGGCCGCTATTCGCAAGCAGGTGGGCGAGCTGTTGGAGATGGTACAGCTGAGCCATCTGGCCGATCGATTCCCCGCACAATTGTCTGGCGGCCAGAAACAACGCATTGCGCTAGCCCGAGCACTGGCGATGAAGCCGCAAATACTGTTGTTGGATGAGCCGTTCGGCGCGCTGGACGCCAAGGTTCGCAAGGACCTGCGCCGCTGGTTGCGTGCACTGCATGACGAACTGCACTTCACCAGTGTATTCGTTACCCATGACCAGGAAGAGGCGCTGGAGCTATCCGACCGGGTGGTGGTCATGAGCGCTGGCAAGATCGAGCAAGTGGGTAATCCCCAGGCGTTGTATGCCCAGCCGGAAAGTCGCTTCGTCTTTGATTTCCTCGGACACGTAAATGTCTTTGATGGCGATCTTCAGGGACAGCGCCTGAGCCAGGGCGATGCCTGGGTTGATATGCCCTCCGCAACAACCGATGCGGGCGTGCAGCTGTATTTGCGTCCGCACGAAGTGCGGCTACAGAACAAGCCCGCTGAGCACGCTCATCTGCCACTGCGTATCGAATCGATCAGCCTGATCGGTGCAGAGGTGCGCCTCGAACTTTTGCCCTGTGGTTGGCAGTCGGATGAGCCATGGGAAGTAGGCATCAGCCATGTGGAGTTCAACCGCTGGCAGCCGCAGCGCGGCGACCGATGCTATGCTGTGCCGGACGTTGGGCATCTGTTCGACGCGCACCAGGGGCAACCGCAAACCCTCAGTTGGCTCAAGGACTGAGTTACCACAGCAAGCGCTGGTCTACAGCCTAAAACCCTCCGCAATATACTCAGCCAGGCATTCAGTTACCGGTGAACTGGTCTGCGCGTTGCGCAGCAGCACGATACTGGCGCTGGGCATGCTTGGCAGACCGTCTTCCTGTCCCAGGATGCGCATGTCGGCCGGAATCAGGCTTTGCAGTTGCGCGGTAATGGCCAAGCCGGCGTTGACCACCGCCATGATCGCCGACAGGCTGGGGCTGGTATAGGCCACACGGTAATCTCGGCCCATGCTATCCAATGCGTTGCAGGCCCAGTCGCGGCAGAAGCATTCGGCATTGAACATCGCCAGCGGCAGACTTGATTGCTCGTTAAGGTCAAAGCCCGGTGCTTGGGCCCAGACGATCTGTTCCTGTCGCAGTAACTGACCAATTTCCTTGCCGGGTTCGCGGGTGACAATGGTCAGGTCCAGATCCTTGCGCTGCAGCAGATGAAAGGACGGCTCGCAGTGCAGTTCGACTTGCACCATCGGGTAGGTTTGCGCAAAGCGCGCCAGAATACTGGGCATAAAGCGCATGACGTAATCATCCGGGGTGCCGACGCTCACGCTGCCAACCATATGCGGCTCACGCAGGCTGTTGATCACCTCGCTCTGCAGTTTAAGAATGCGCCGGGCGTAGCCCAGGAGTAACTGGCCTTCGGCAGTCAGATTGAGTTGGCGACCCTCCTTGATAAAGAGGGTCCGTTGCAGCACATCCTCTTCCAATCGCTTCATTTGCATGCTGACCGCAGACTGGGTGCGGTTCAGGACTTCCGATGCGCGGGTAAAGCCGCCCTGATCGGCGATAGCGACAAAGGTGCGCAGCAGCTCGCTATCGATAGTGGGGAAGTTGGCCATAGATCAATTCCTGAGATGTTAGGCATCACAAACATTCGTTGGATTGATGTTATCCCCAGGACGAAACTTGTGCTATAGCATCCTGAGGATAGAGCGATGAAAGCGGCAAGAAAGCAGACTGAGGGAATGGCGTGCGGAATGCCTGAGGTGGGAGCAAGGCCATTTGCAGGGCGGTTAAAGAAACGGTTTTTGACCCTGGTCAGGGGTGTTCAGCGCTGGCGACGGCTGGCGTATGAACGGCGCTTGCTGGCCTCCCTGGATCACCACCAACTGCGGGATATCGGCATCACCCGGGTGGAGGCGCTGGAGGAAAGCGCCAGGCCGTTTTGGGACGATCCTGGCTTGAGTGAGAAGCGGCGTGAGAGCTGATCAGCTGCTCAGTAGCTCGGCACAGGCGATCAGTATCCTGGCGGTATCCTGTGGATTACGTCCTGGGGCCCCGGCACAATGGCCCCAGTCGGATTGAAGCGGAACACATCTTGCGCCGGATATGTGCGCCGCTTCCCAGGCGGCGTCCTGCTCGGTGAAATACAAATCAGTGGTGCAGGGCATTATCAGCGTTTTCGCCTGTATGGCCTTAAGCGCCGCAGGCAGGTCGCCGTGATAGAGCTCATTGGTACTGATGTCGGCGGCTTTCCAGCTTTCCAGCACCGTTAGCAGATTGTTGGCATCTTGGGCCCGATGGTCCTCTTCCCAATAGGCCAGTAATGCGGGAATGTCATTGAAGCCCAATTGGCGATAGAGTCCGTCGCGGAAAAAGGCCTGACTGTAGGCCCAGCCAGCATAGACCCGGGCAAAGGCTTTCAGCCCAGCCTCGGGTTGATGATCATAGAAGCCCCCATGCCATGCCGTGTCGCAGGTCAGCGCCGCCTTTACCCCCTCAAGAAATACCTGGTTGTGCGGCCAGCAGCGTGCGGTGGCGCAAATACTCATGATGCGCTTCACCTGCTGTGGATACTGGCAGCCCCACTGTAGAGCCTGCATGCCGCCCATGGACCAGCCTATTACCAATGCCGGAGCAGCATTTTGGAAACAGCTTTCGAGCAGTTGCTTTTGAGCCCGCACATTGTCGTAAAGACTGACATGCGGAAAATGCCCGGCTGCCTGTTCAGTGGGCGCATTGCTTGGTGAAATGGAGCGGCCATTGCCGATCAGGTTGGGAATCACGATGCAAAAGTGTGCGGGATCCAGTGGGCCGTGCGCACCAATAAGGGGCATATTTCCCGAGTGTGTTCCACCATAGTACGTCGGGATCAGGACCAGGTTGCTGGCGTCAGCATTCAACTCGCCGATCTGGACATAACTCAGCCACGCGCCGGTCAAGATTTCCCCGCTTTGTAGGGTGAAATTGCCTAACTGGAAATACTGTTCAAGCCCCTGATTTACCGACATTAGTTCTGCTCCGCT
>JBKBSI010000209.1:0-6002 GCA_046291745.1 Pseudomonas sp.
CGTGGCCTTTTCCAGTTTTGTCGCCCTGAGCCTGTCGCCGATGCTCGCGTCCAAGGTGCTCAAGGCGCATGACGGCGAAAATCGCCTGAGCAACCTGGTTGAACGCCTGTTGTTCCTCAGCCGACGTATCTATGCGCGCCTGTTGACGGTGGTATTGTGCTTTCGCTGGGTATCCTTGCTGGTACTGGTCGGCCTTTTTGCCGGCACCGGCTGGCTGTTCAGTGCCCTGCCAAGTGAGTACACCCCGCGCGAGGACCGTGGTGCCTTCTTTATCATCGTCAACGGCCCGGAGGGCGCGACCTACGACTACATGAGCGACTATATGGACGAGATCGAGTCGCGCATGATGCGTTATGTCGACGAGGGTGAAGTGACCCGCCTGTTGGTCAGGGCCCCGCGCTCCTTTGGTGCGGTGACCAGTTTCAATACCGGTATTGTGATCGTTGTACTGGAAGACTGGGGCAAGCGCCGCTCCGGTTGGGAAATCATGGCTAATGTGCAGCGTGATCTGGCTGACCTGACTGGCGTAAGGGCCTTTCCGGTGATGCGTCAGGGCTTTGCCGGAGGCCAGGAGCAGGCTTTCCGTCTGGTTATCGGCGGCGCCAGTGATTACGCGCAATTGGCCGAATGGCGTGACACCCTGCTGGAGAAAATTCGCGAGGACAACCCGGGGCTGGTCAACATCGACTCCGACTACAAGGAAACCCAGCCCCAGCTGGAAGTGCGTATCGACTACGATGCCGCTGCTGATATGGGGGTTAGCGTCAGCAACATCGGCCGTACCCTGGAGACCATGCTTGGCTCCCGGCGAGTCACTACCTATATCGACGGCGGCGAGGAGTACGACGTGATTCTCGAGGGTGATCGCACCGAGCAGCGTGCCGCCAGCGTGTTGAACAATATCTATGTGCGTTCGGACATCAGTGATCAGTTGATTCCGCTATCCAACCTGGTGACGCTTGAGGAGTATGCAGGCTCGACCAGCTTGAATCGTTATAACCGCAACCGCGCAATCACCATAGAGGCCTCACTGGAGGATGGTGTGGCGCTGGGTGACGCCCTTGACCATGTTGAACAACTGGCTCGCGAGCATCTGCCGGAAAATCTGGTGATTGATTACAAGGGCCAATCGCTGGATCTGCGCAAGGCCGGAGGTTCATTGCTGTTTGTGTTCATTCTTGGGCTGCTGGTGGTGTTCCTGGTGCTCTCGGCCCAGTTCGAGAGCTTTGTGCATCCACTGGTGATCATGCTTGGGGTGCCTATCGCCATTGGTGGCGCCTTGCTGGGGCTTTGGCTTACGGGCAACAGTCTCAATCTGTACAGCCAGATCGGGCTGGTCATGCTGATCGGGCTGGCAGCCAAGAACGGCATTCTGATTGTCGAGTTTGCCAACCAGTTGCGTGATGCTGGTCGACCCTTTGATGAAGCGCTGATCGAGGCCAGTACCCTGCGTCTGCGTCCCATTCTGATGACCGGTGTGACTACCGTCGCCGGTGCAATACCACTGGTATTGGCCTTTGGCGCCGGTGCTGAAACCCGTTCGGTGATTGGTATCGTGGTGGTGTCGGGCGTCAGCGTATCGATGATTCTGACACTGTTTGTGATTCCGCTGCTGTACAGCCTGCTGGCGCGTGGGACCGGCTCGCCCGATGCGGTGCATCAGCAGCTCGATGCACAACTCGAAGAAAGAGCGAAGCGCTAGGTAGCGCATTCATAGCAGTGATGATCCGTTCAAATTCTGCGTTAAATAAGTGAGCCAGACGTGCACAATGCCCCGACGTGACTGCATAATGGGCGGCAGTCTTGCGGGGGCCAAAGTGCCACTGAATGACACACAAGAATAAGCCCAAGTCATGGAGTCCAAAATGTCGAAACCCGAATTGCCCGGATGGCGCTGGGGGCCTTTTACCTTCCGCATGCCGTTCTATCACACCCGATTTTACTGGCAGGAAGCCCTTCAAGGTCTGTTTGTTGCTGCGGCAACCGGTCTGGCACTGATACCGCTGATGATGGAGTTCTTTGGACTGGGGTTTGAGGAGGCGGTAGCCGTCTCCATGATCCATTCCATAATCATCGGCTCGGCCATTATCGTATTTGGTGAGCCCTACGCCCCTGGCTGGGTAACGCCGGCACTGCCTCTGGTTCTCGCCTACGTGCTGGGCGGCTATGATGATCCGGCTTCGCGCTGGCAGGCAATGACCGCGCTATCGCTGAACTTTGCAGCCTTGCTGTTTATTCTCGGTGTCTCGGGCTTGGGTAAAAAGTTCGTTCTTTGGCTCCCGGATACACTCAAGGCCGGTATCATTCTTGGTGCTGCCATAGCCGCGCTAAAGCGTGTATTCATTGATGATGCCGAGCGCTTCCTGTTCCAGCAGCCGATCGCCATTACTCTGGCCTGTGCGGTCTGTCTGATCTTCGCTTTCTCCCTGCCAATGCAAAAGCTCAAGGCCAAGTACAAGGTGTTTGCCATTATCGGTGCACTGGGCTTGCTGCCGGGCTTTATCATCGCTGCGGTGGTTGGCCCCATGGTTGGTGAAGTCAATTTCAATATCCAATGGGGTATTCTGGTTCCGCCAGTTGGCGCCGCCTGGGCGCAGATTTCGCCCTTTGCCATCGGCTGGCCGAGCGTGGAAATGTTCCTGCAGGGCATACCCCTGGCGATCATCACCTATGTGATCCTGTTTGGTGACATGGTGACCGGTAACGAGGTGATTCGTGATGGCTTGACCGAGCGGCATGATGAGCATATCGATATCAACCCGACCCGCACGCACCTGTCGGTGGGTATTCGCAATGCGGTCATGGGTGTTACCGCACCCTTCTTCCCGACGCAGGGCGCTATGTGGACCGGTGTGCAGGTGATCATCGTGCAGCGCTGGAAGCAGGGTAAGGAAGGCATGAACAGTCTGCACAGCGGCCTGGCATCCTATTACCTGATGGGTATTCCGCTGCTGTTCTTCTTGTTACCGCTGCTTACCGGTTTGCAGCCGTTGCTGGGCATTGCCCTGTCGCTGACCCTGGTGCTGACCGGCTTCGCCTGCGCCTATGTAGCCATGTCGATTCCGCAGAACAATACCTCCCGCGGCACCGTGGTGCTGATTGGCGCTGCACTGGCGTTCTTCGAACCCTGGATAGGTCTGACCTTCGGGGTATTGGCCACACTGCTGTTGGTGGGCTGGGACGTCAACAAGGACCCGATACCGCACGAGGACTAGGCTGCCTTTGGCAGCCAGCTACAAGCTACAAGCTACAAGCGACAAGCTGCAAGCCAACTCGAAAACATCAGCGTGATGTTTTCGGGCAAGGGCCTTGACATCGAAAGGTAACGCCTCACACTTGCTTGCAGCTTGCAGCTTGCAGCTTGCAGCTTGCAGCTTGCAGCTTGCAGCTTGCAGCTTGCAGCTTGCAGCTTGCCGTTATTCCGAAGGAATCCTCCGTGCGTCCCAATTCCGATAGTCAATACCAGGGTGGGCCGATCAACTGGCGCATCATTACCAGTCTGCTGCCCTATTTGAGCGAGTTCCGAGGCCGCGTGGCATTGGCCATGGGCTTTCTGCTGGTGGCCAAGCTGGCCGGAGTCGCAGTGCCCTGGGCACTGAAGCTGATTGTCGAGCATTTCGAGTCGGTTACCGATGCACTGGTGCTGGTGCCAGTGGCACTGTTGGCGGCCTACGGTCTGCTGCGTTTTTCTTCAGTATTCTTTTCAGAGCTGCGTGATGCAGTGTTTGCCCGCGTGGCCGAGCGCGCCATGCGCCGGGTATCGCTGCGGGTATTCGAGCATCTGCATCGGCTGGACCTGGGCTTTCACCTGTCCCGGCGCACCGGTGGGTTGGCTAGGGATATCGAACGCGGTACCAGCGGCATCAGCTTTCTGCTGCGTTTCATGGTTTTCAACATCATTCCCACGCTGCTGGAAATCGGCCTGATTGCGGTCATTCTGCTGCTCAACTTCAGCCCCATGTATGCGCTGACGGTGCTGGGCTCTGTGATGCTTTACGGGGCCTTTTCGATCTGGTGTACCGAGTGGCGCAACCGCTTTGTGCGCGAGAGCAACAAGCTCGATAACAGCTCCAATACCCGCGCGGTAGACAGTCTGTTGAACTACGAGACGGTCAAGTACTTTGGCAACGAGCGCTTTGAAGCCAACGAATACGATACCCATCTTCAGGGTTGGGAAGCGGCGCGGATGAAGAACCGCCTGTCCCTGGCGGCACTCAACTCCGGTCAGGCGCTGATCATCACCGGCTCGGTAACCCTGATGATGGTCATGGCTGCCAGCCAGGTAGCCAGCGGCGACATGAGTCTGGGTGAGCTGGTAATGATCAACGCGTACATGATCCAGCTGTTTATCCCCCTGGGTTTTCTCGGTTTTATCTACCGTGAAATCCGCGAAGCGCTGACCAATATAGAGCGCCTGTTCGGCCTGCTGGAAGCGCCGGTCAAGGTCGCCGATGCGCCCGACGCGAAGGACCTGCAGATACGCGGCGGGGCGGTGGAATTTGATCAGGTCGACCATGCCTATGACCCAGAGCGGCCGATTCTAGCGGGTGTCAGTCTGAGTATTCCAGCCGGGCATACCCTGGCTATCGTCGGCCCCAGCGGTGCCGGTAAATCGACCCTGGCCCGTTTGCTGTTTCGCTTCTACGACGTGTCTGCCGGTGCTATTCGTATCGATGGGCAGGATATCCGTGGCGTGACCCAGGACAGCCTGCGTCAGGCCATCGGTGTGGTGCCTCAGGATACCGTGCTGTTCAACGACAGCATTGGCTATAACATCGCCTACGGCAAACCGGGTGCCAGTGAGGAGGAGATCTGGCAGGCACTGCGGATGGCGCAACTGGAAGACTTCGTTCAGCGTCTGCCCCAGGGACTGAAAACTCAGGTTGGTGAGCGCGGCTTGAAGCTATCCGGGGGCGAGAAACAGCGTATTGCTATTGCCCGGGTGCTGCTGAAGAACCCGCCGATCCTGATTCTGGATGAGGCCACCTCGTCACTGGATACCCACGCCGAACGCCTGATCCTTGACGCGCTGAATCTGATCTCACAAAAGCGCACCACCCTGGCTATCGCTCACCGCCTATCGACCATAGTCCACGCCGAGCGCATTCTGGTGCTGGAACAGGGGCGGGTAGTAGAGCAGGGCAGTCATTCCGAACTGCTTGCCGCAGGCGGCGCCTACGCCCGCCTTTGGGCCGACCAGCAACGCGAACAACACGCCGAGGACTAACTCCTGGGAAGGTCGAGTTCCACCTCGACCAGCGAGCTGGCAGAAAACACCTTGGGCCGAGATGGAACTCGGCCCCTCCCAGGAAGCAAGTCAGGTCGCAGCATCCTTATTCCTGGCGCTTATGCGGCTTGAGATGCCGGACCCTGCCACCGAGAATGCTTGAAACACGGTAAAGGAGGTCCTATGAGCAAGGTAATCGAACAGTGGCACCAGATCGTCAAGCATCAGGATGCGCAGGGTCTGGATGCTCTGCTGGCGGAAGACGTGGTGTTCCATTCACCGGTGGTGCACACCCCGCAGCAGGGCAAGAAAATTACCCGTTTGTACCTGATGGCCGCCATGCAGGTGTTAAACGCGCCGGGGCACTTCAGCTATCTGCGTGAAGTAGTGCAGGGCAACCACGCGGTACTGGAGTTCGAGACCCTGATTGACGGGATCAAGATCAACGGCGTGGATATGATCGAGTGGAACGACGCCGGACAGATCATCGACTTCAAGGTCATGGTCCGGCCGCTCAAGGCAGTGAATGCCATTCACCAGGCCATGGGCTCGACGCTCGAAGCGATGAAACCCAAAGGCTGACAGCTTACCTGGGATTGGTCGAGTTCCATCTCGACCAGCGAGTTGGCAGGAAATGCCTATGGCCGAGATGGAACTCGGCCATCCCAGGGGAGGTAGTGCTTTTCCGGGAGGGTCGAGTTCTACCTCGACCAGCGTGCTGGCAGGAAACGCCTATGGCCAAGGTGGAACTCGGCCCCTCCAAGGCGCTGATATG
>JBKBSI010000020.1:0-233 GCA_046291745.1 Pseudomonas sp.
AACACGCTACCAGCCATCCCTGGGGCTCGTCGTCGCACGTCCCTGTGCTCCGACGGTCGCGCACAGGCCAACAGCCACCGAAGCCCGTATGGCTCGGAGCGCACTGGACCAAGTAAAACAGTAGTAGTGCCATAGGGTCATGGTTCTTGAATGCCGTTGCGCCAACTCGGTGCCGATTGGCGATCCTGACTTGGCCTCCTCCAGGACCGTCAGCGCACAGGGACGTGCGCTGA
>JBKBSI010000020.1:243-26444 GCA_046291745.1 Pseudomonas sp.
TCCTGTCTGCTTCGGGGTCGGTGGTTTCCCTCGCCCCTGGGAGGGTTCGGGGGGTGCCCGGTTGGTGGCCTCTTCTGGATCGCCACACACTGACAGCCGGACGCCCCGACAATCCAACATAAAAAAGCCCGAACACAGAGCTCGGGCCTAAGTAAGTCAGAACGAAGAATTACATCAGGGGAATGGTGTAATTGACGATCAGACGGTTTTCATCCAGATCGCCCGTTGCCGCGTTGGAACGCACCATCGCATTACGCCACTGCACTGCAACGTTCTTCAGCGGGCCGGACTGGACGGTATAGGTAAAGTCGATATCCCGCTCCCATTCCTTGCCTTTGCCACCACCTGCGGCAGTGAAATTGTCGCCACTGACATAGCGCACCAGGCCTTTCAACCCGGGGATGCCATATTGCGCGAAGTCCAGGTCGTAACGCGCCTGCCAGGATTTTTCATCCGCACGGGCAAAGTCCAGAATCTGGATATAGTTGGCAATATAGGGGTTGTTCTCGGCCAGGTAGGGGAAGGCCGTATCACCATCGCTGTGCTGATAACCGACGCGGAACATGTGTGGCCCGGTGCCGGCTGAGAGCATCAGCGATTTCATTTTATGGTCGATATTCAGTGGCTGGTTACCGTTGTCGCTGGTGTCAAAGTAGGCCAGATTGGCGCCCAGTTTCCACTGGCCCAGATCAAAGCCCTGGATCAGGTTGACCAGGTTCTGTTCATAGACATCGTCCAGCTCACCACGCCACAGGCCCAGGGTGGTGTTGGTCTGGGTGAACTTGTAGCTGCCGCCCAGGTAGTTGAAACGATCGGAGGTGCCACCCACGGTTGAGCCGATATCCTCACGGTTGGTACTGGCGCGATAATTGACTCGACGAAACTGGCCAGCTTGTACATCCAGATTCTCTATCTCGCCCATGCTCAGGGCGCCGCCGGTATAGGTTTGTGGCAGCAGGCGAATATCGCTGGCCTGGGCGATAGGGATGGTCGGGAACAGATTGCCGACCTTCAGGACGGTGTTGGAGACCTTGGCTTTGGCCGTGCCTGCTATGTGGCTGTAACCATCCGGGCCTTCGTCGCCAAAGGCGTTGGGTAGCAGGCCAGTGCCGGCGGTGGCATCCTCGGAGTAGAGTTTCAGGCCAGCGGCGGCGTATATATCAAAGCCGAGACCGACCGGTCCTTGGGAGTAACCTGACTCGCCGCGGAAGATAAAGCCTTGGGCCCATTCTTCTGCCTTGGAACGGCTGCCGGGTGGAGTGGAACGGAAGTCGCGGTTGAAATAGAAGTTGCGCAGTTGCAGTGATGCCTTGGTGTCTTCGATAAAGCCAGCCGCATTGGCTGTGGTGGCAAGGGGGGCTGCTAGAGTAAGGGCCACAGCTGCGGCCAGAGCGTTGGTTTTCACATGCTTCATTATTGTTCTCCTGGTGTGATCAAGTGCCGGCCGGTGCTCCCCGGGCGCGGAAACCAATAAAGCACTTAAGTAGGAGATGCTCTCTAAGACATTCGTCGAACTGTCATATTTCGGGACAATCTACTGCCAGAGGTAAAGCCTGGGTTGCTGTTGAAAGGATTGTTTTTGACAGCTCGGCTCGTCAATGGGCAGCAGGGCAGGGGCCGCAGGCGGCCTATTAGACTTTAGTGGGGGGTAGCCCGTTGCAACGCTGAACGGGCTATTACTGCTTACATACCGTTGGCGAAGTCCGGGTTGCTCATGTCGATTTCATCGCGCAGCGGTTTGAGAGCATGGGCGTAGCGCAGGAGGATATCCAGGCTGTAAGCCATCCGCGCGCGGATCCGACTGTCATCTTCGGAAACCGGCTCGGGCATGTTCATGACCTGCTCTACTTTGCGCACTATCAGGTGCTCGGGGATATAGCACAGACGACAGTTCTTGTAGCTGGAGGCGCGCAGCTCACTGATCGGGTAGGCGCCACCGATACCTGATGAAATGCCGCCGAGCAGCGCAGGCTTGTGTGCAAGCTGGGCCTTGGTGGCGTAGAGGAAGAAGTTCTTGATCGCCGGGCAGGCCATGCCATGCCACTCCGGGGCGAGAATGACCACGGCATCGGCCTTGGCCAACTGCTTCTCGAACATGCCCCAGGGCCCTACATCCTCGGCTGGCCACAGCGGCAACGGATAGCTGCCCAAGTCAATTACCGACACCTGGTCTGCCGACAGCTGATGCTGGTTGATCAGGGTCTGGCGGATAAAGCGCGCGACTTTGGAGGTCTGGCTGTTGCTGCGGCTGCTGCCTGCGACTATGGCGACATTCAACATGTGGGAGTCTCTGAAATGAACGAGATTTCATGCTAGCTGCAGCCCATTTCGCCGAATAGCGCAAAATCATGATTGAATGTATCGAAGCGTTTTGACAGTCCCTTTGGCTTGCGGCAGAGTAGCCGCCCTTCGGCGTAGGCCGATGCTTTCACTGAAACGGGATAGGAACATGAATGCAGTCATAGCAGCGGTATTGGTGATGTTGGCCTTGAGCCTGAGCCGTGTGCATGTGGTGGTTGCGCTGATTATCGGCGCTCTGGTGGGTGGTTTGCTGGGCGGTATGGGGCTGGAAGCGACGCTTGAGGCCTTTCAGAACGGGCTCGGCAAGGGCGCCAATGTGGCCTTGAGTTATGCCTTGCTGGGTGCTTTTGCCGTGGCTATCGCCAAATCGGGGCTGGCCCATGCGCTGGCGGACCGGGCGCTGGCGCTGGTCAATCGGCAGAGCAGTGGTGGTACGGGCTTGCTGCGTGTGATGCTGTTGCTGGTGATACTGGCGGTGGCAATCTCCTCGCAGAATATCCTGCCGATCCACATTGCCTTTATCCCTTTGCTGATCCCGCCTTTGCTGTTTGTCATGGCGCGCCTGCACCTGGATCGGCGTCTGGTTGCCTGTGTGCTGACCTTTGGTCTGATCACGCCCTATATGTTCCTGCCGGTCGGTTTTGGCGGCATCTTCCTGAACAATATTCTGTTGGCCAATGTGGCCGAGAGCGGCAGTGATATCGCCGGAGTGAACGTGATGCAGGCCATGGCCTTGCCTGCACTGGGCATGTTGTTGGGGCTGGGGGTGGCGGTGTTTTTCAGCTACCGGCGGCCGCGGGACTATGACATCACCCCGATCGAGAATATCGAGCGCCTGGAAAAAGGCTATAACGCTACCTCCCTGTGGGTTGCCTTGGTTGCCGTGATCGCCGCCTTTGTCATTCAGCTGTGGCTGGACTCGATGATCATTGGCGCGCTGGCCGGCTTTGTGATTTTTTCGGTTTCCGGGGTGGTGCGCTGGCGCGAGGCCGACGATGTGTTCACCGAGGGCATGAAGATGATGGCCATGATCGGCTTTATCATGATTGCTGCTGCGGGGTTCGCCGAGGTGATGCGCGCGACCGGATCGATTCAGACGCTGGTCGACAGCTCGGCCGATCTGATCGGCGAGAACCGCGCGCTGGCGGCGTTACTGATGCTGCTGGTGGGGTTGCTGATCACCATGGGCATAGGCTCGTCGTTCTCGACTATTCCGATTATCGCTGCCATCTACGTCCCACTGGCCCTGCAGCTGGGCTTTAGCCCGCTGGCGATAGTCGCACTGGTTGGCACTGCTGCAGCCCTGGGGGATGCCGGTTCCCCGGCTTCAGACTCTACCTTGGGCCCAACCGCAGGTCTGAACGTCGACGGTCAGCACAACCATATCTGGGATACGGTGGTGCCGACCTTTCTGCATTACAACCTGCCGTTGATTGCCTTTGGTTGGTTGGCGGTGATGGTGCTCTAGGCAGCGAAGCTGCCAGCCGCAAGCCGCAAGCCGCAAGCCGCAAGCTAAAACGAAAAGAGAGAGGGGTTTGTGTACCGCCTGCTGCGTCCCGAAAAAGACGCAGTAGGTAAAGTGCGCACATCCGGCTTGAAGCTTGAGGCTTGTAGCTGCCCTTTGTGCTTGCCGCTTGAAGCTTGCCACTTGCCGCTGCGTTTATATTCTGAACCGCGCTACCAAGCCGTCTATCTGCTTGCCCAGTTGCGTCAGGTGCTGACTGGCCTGGGCCGTTTGTTGGGCGCCGTCGTTGGTTTCGCGGGCTAGTTCGGCGGCTTCGGTGACGTTGCGGTTAACGTCTTCGACCACGGTGGATTGCTGTGTGGTGGCGCTGGCGATGGAGGCGTTGAGGGCGACCATCTGTTGCATGGACTGGGCGATCAGCTCCAGGGCAGCACCGGCAGCATTGACCTGCTCGACGCTTTGTTCGGAGTAGGTATCGCTCTGGTTGATCACTTCCACCACGGTCTGGGTGTTGGTTTGTAGCTTGGTGATCATGTTGTGAATTTCTTCGGTGGATTTCTGCGTACGCTGCGCCAGGTTGCGCACCTCGTCGGCGACCACGGCAAAACCACGGCCCATTTCACCGGCGCGGGCAGCCTCGATGGCAGCGTTCAGGGCCAGCAGATTGGTCTGCTCGGCGATGTTGCGGATCACGTCCAGCACCTTGGTGATCTCGTTGGCATCGGCGGACAGCGTGCCCATGTGCTCAACCGCGGTCTTGATGCTGGCTGACAGATGACTGATATGCTGGATGGTCTTGTCGACCTGCACGCGGCCGTTATTCGCGCCTTCGTTGGCGTTCTCCACTTCCTGGGCGGCGGCATTGGCGTTTTGCGCCACATCCTGCACACCATAGGTGATTTCGTTGATGGCGGTGGCCATCAGTTCCATGCGTTCGGACTGACTGCCCATATCGCGCAGGCTCTTCTCACTGATCTGATCGAGTTGTTGACCGGCGCTGGTTAACTGACGGGCGCTGTCAGACAACTGCTGCACAATATTGCGCAGATTGGCGGTAAAGCTGTTGAAGTGCTGGGCCAACTGCGCCAGCTCGTCCTGGGCGTTGTCATCGAGTTTGCGCGTCAGGTCAGCTTCACCACTGGCGATGTCGCGCATGGCCGATACCACCTGATCCAGTGGTTTGGAAATGCTGCGGCCAATCACGTAGAGGATGACGACCATGAACAGGATAATCAGCGCAGCGATGATCAGCAGGCGTATGGTTTCGGCGAAGAACTTGTTTTCCATGTCTTCGATAAAAATGCCGGTACCAACCATGTAGTCCCAGGGCTGAAAGTGCTTGAAGGCGGCGATCTTGTCGAAGCCCTCTGATTCGCCAGGATTTCCCCCTGGTCGGCTCCAGGTGTATTCCACGTGCCCGGTGCCATGATTACGAGCCGTTTCGACCATCTCGAGGATAATGTTCGGGCGGCCGTCTGCGGACGTGATGGAGGTCAGGTCGACGCCCTCTACCTGCGGCGCCATGGGGTGCATGATCATGACATTGTTCATGTCGTTGACCCAGAAATACTCATCTCCGTCGTAGCGCAACCCGCGCAGGGCCCCCATAGCCTGACTGCGAGCCTGCTCGCCCGTCAGTTCGCCACTCAGCTCACGACCGTGAAAGTAGGTCATGACGTCGTGCGCCGTTTCGACCAGGTGGGTGGCTTTGGTGATCTCTGCCTGGCGAAATTCCGTTTTCATGCTTAGCAGTGACGTCAGGGTAAGCACGGTAATGCTTACCAGTGCGACGATAAGGATCAACCAGATCCGCTGACTGATCTTGATGCGGCGCAACAATGTCATTGATAACCTCCGGGGGACACTGGCCAATTTATAATTTTGAGCGCTTGGAATGGCCCTGATGCTTCTTGTTCTTGTGTCGGCAGCCGGACGAAAAACCTGAGCGTTATTTTACTGGCGCCAATGATGTCAATTTGACGCTATTGCCCGGCAGTTTCAAGTGCTCTTTACAACCATAGGTCGGGTCAATGATCCGTCATAGCCAAGTTATTATTCACTGCTCCCAAGCGGCAGCAGCTTGATCACTACTTGTCTGCGGCTTAACTGCTGGCCGACGCTGGCGGTTATCGCATCTATCCTGCCGTCTCGCGGAGCCCTGAGGGGATGCTCCATTTTCATCGCCTCCATGATTCCGAGTAATTGCCCCTGGCTGACCTGCTCACCGGCCTGTGCCTGCAGGCTGACCAGGCAGCCATCCATGGGTGCGCTGACGCTGTCGCCAGACTGGCTCTGACTGCGCCCGATGGGCAGGTGGCTGCAGTCCTCGAATAGCTGAGTAACACCGCGCTCGACCAGCCACAGGCAATGCCCGCGCCTATACCAACTGCGCTGCTGGCGCACGCCGTCCAGCTCCAGCGTCAGCTGTAGTGGGGAAAGGGCTACAAAGACTATTTCGCGGTGCTGATCAGCGTGGCTTACCTGCAGGTGCAAGCCACCAGTTCCTGGTTTGGGGGTCAGTCTCAGGGAGTGTAGCTGCCCCGCATGGCGTAGGCGGCATACGGCCGGGATGGGCGCGCCGTTGCTCCAGCCGTGCAGGTCAGCGGGCTGCTGTGCGGGGAGGGCGCGGTGCGGTTCATTCATGTACCACAGCACTGCAGCTATGCTCAGGGCGTCGATATCCAACACCGGGGCCTGCAGCGCTGGCAACTGCTGGCAATGTTGATCGATAAAGGCGGTAGAGGTATCGGCGCGGGCAAAGGCCGGAGCCTGCAGCAGCTCGAGCAGAAACTGCTGGTTGCTCTGCACGCCGATCAGCAGCGACTGCTCCAGCGCTTGAATAAGCCGCGTGCGGGCCTGTTCGCGGCTGCTGCCGTGGGCGATGATTTTAGCCAGCATGGGGTCGTAGTGCGGGCTGATGGTCTGGCCCGACTGGATACCATGGTCGATACGCACGCCGGGCAGTTGCGCGGGCTGCCAATGCAAAACCTGACCGCTCTGGGGTAGAAATTGCTGGGAGGGGTCCTCGGCGTAAAGCCGCGCCTCAATGGCATGTCCCTGCAGTTGAATCTGATGCTGTTGCAGTGGCAGCTCGCGACCCTCGGCAACCTCGAACTGCCAGGCAACCAGATCCAGGCCGGTGATCATTTCGGTCACCGGATGCTCGACCTGCAGACGCGTGTTCATCTCCAGAAAGTAGAAGTCGCCGGCAGCGTCGAGCATGAACTCCACGGTACCCGCGCCGTAGTAACCGACGCTGGCTGCGGCCTTGATTGCTGCCGTGCCCATGGCCTCGCGCTGTTCGGCGGAGAGAATCGGGCAGGGTGCCTCTTCGATGACTTTCTGGTGGCGGCGCTGAATAGAGCAGTCGCGCTCGCCGAGGTGAATCAGGTTGCCGTGCTGGTCGCCAAATATCTGCACTTCCACATGCCGGGGGTTGATCAATGCGCGCTCGAGAATCAGCTCGTCGCTGCCAAAGGCCGCCAGCGCTTCGTTGTGGGCGCTGCGCAGTTGCTCGGGCAGAGCATTCAAGTCGGTTACCAGGCGCATACCGCGACCACCACCACCGGCGCTGGCCTTGATCATCAGCGGGAAGCCGATGCTCTGTGCTTCGGTCAGCAGGCGCGCGTCGTCCTGTTCGGCGCCTGAATAGCCCGGGATGCAGGGTACGCCTGCCGCAAGCATGGCGGTCTTGGCCAGGCGCTTGTTGCCCATCAGGCGCAGGGCGTCGATGCCAGGACCGATAAACTGCAGACCGGCCGTGGCGCAGGCTTCGGCCAGGGCCGGATTTTCCGAAAGGAAGCCGTAGCCGGGGTGAATCGCCTGGGCACCGCTGCGCTGCGCGGCGCTGATAATGGCGGGGATGTTCAGGTAGGACTGACTGGCGGCGGCCGGACCTATGCACAGGGCCTGGTCGGCCAGTTGCAGGTGCGGGCTGTCGCTGTCAGCCTCGGAGTACACTGTGACGGTTCTGTAGCCCAGGGCTTGCGCCGTGCGCAGTATGCGGCAGGCGATCTCACCCCGGTTGGCTACCAGTATGCTGTTGAAGGTCGGCATGCTATTCGTCCTGCGCTGAGCGGGCCCAGGCGGGTGGGCGTTTCTGGACAAAGGCCAGGGTGCCTTCGGCGCCCTCGTTACTGCCGACCGCGGCGGCAAACCAGTCAGCGGCCTGGTCCAGCAGTGCGCTATCGATGGCTGCTGCGCTGGCCAGCAGCAAGGCCTTGGTGCCGGCGTTGGCCTGGGGCGCACAGCGGCTGATCTGCGCCAGGTAGTCTGCCAGTTGCTGGTCCAACTCCTGTGTGTCGGCCGCGCAGCTGTGTACCAGACCCATACGCAGGGCCTCGTTACCATCAAAGCGCGCTGCGGTAAGCGCCAGTCGGCGGCTCTGGGTCAGGCCTATGCGCTGCAGTACAAAGGGCGCAATCTGCGCCGGAATAATCCCCAGGCTGGTCTCAGGCATGCCGAACTGGGCATCGGCGCGGCACAGGGCGATATCGGCGATACAGGCCAGACCCAGGCCGCCACCGAGTACTGCGCCCTCGAGTACCGCCAGCACCACCTGTGGCTGGTGCGCGGCCTCCTCCAGCAACTGACCGAAGCGGCGGTTCAATTGCCGATAGGCCTCGGTGCCCAGGGTGCGGGCGTTGGCCATGTCGCGCACATCGCCACCGGCGCAGAAATGCCCCTCGGCACCACGCAATACTATGGCACGCAGGGCTCTGTCCTGACTGGCGTCGCGCAGTACCCCAAGCAGCTCGTCGAGCATGGCCAGGCTCATGGCGTTGCGACTGGCTGGGCGGTTCAGGGTGATATGCAGTACCTGCTCCTGTTGTCCCAGCAGCAAATGTTGGCAGCTTTTCAGCGAGGTCATGGACTAGGCCCTCCGCTTGCCGGGCAGGGTGCCCATCAGTTTGCAGATAATCCCAAGCATGATTTCATCGGCGCCGCCGCCAATCGAGACCAGGCGTACATCGCGGAAGGCGCGAGCTACCGGGTTGTCCCACATGTAGCCCATACCGCCCCAGTACTGCAGGCAGGCGTCGGTCACCTCGCGGCCCAGGCGCCCGGCCTTGAGCTTGGTCATGGATGCCAGCCGGGTAACATCCTGGCCGACAACGTATTGCTCAGTGGCCTGGTAGACCAGGGCGCGCAGGCATTCGATTTCGGTCTGCAGTTCGGCCAGGCGGAAATGGATCACCTGGTTGTCCAGCAGTGGCTGGCCGAAAGTCTGGCGCTCGCGGCAATAGTCGATGGTCAGGCCGACACAGTGTTCCAGACCCTTGAGGATATTGGCGGCGCCGAACAGCCGCTCCTCCTGGAACTGCAGCATCTGCATCATGAAGCCCGCACCTTCCTGCCCGAGCAGATAGCGCTGTGGCACCCGCACTTCGTCAAAGAATACCTGGGCGGTCTCCGAGCTGCGCATGCCGAGCTTGTCCAGTGGCTTGCCAAGACTGATGCCGGGAGTGTTCATCGGCACCATGATCAGTGACTTGTTGGCGTGCGGCTTGCCATCCGAGGTGTTGGCCAACAGGCAGATAAAGTCCGCCGAGGGGGAGTTGGTGATCCACATCTTGCTGCCGTTGATGATGTAATCGCCGCCGTCTTTGCGCGCACTGGTGCGGATGCTGGCGACATCCGAGCCGCCGCCGACCTCGGATACGCCGATACAGCCAACCCATTCACCACAGATGGCCGGGCGCAGAAACTCCTCGCGCAGGCTATCGGAGCCGAAACGTGCCAGCGCCGGAGTGCACATGTCGGTCTGCACGCCAATGGCCATGGGAATGCCGCCGCAGTGGATACTGCCGAACTCTTCAGCAGCGACGATCGAGAAGCTGTAATCCAGGCCCATGCCGCCGTAGGCTTCGGGCTTGGAGATGCCCAGCAGGCCCAGCGCGCCAGCCTTGCGGAACAGGCTGTGTATGGGAAAGCGCCCAGCAGCCTCCCACTCTTCTACGTTGGGATTGATCTCGCGGTCGATAAACTGGCGCACCGTGCGCCGCAATGCTTCGTGTTCCTGGGTCAGCAACATGCGCAAATCTCCGGTTACAGGCGGGCTACGCCAAAGGTGTTGGGGTTGAGCGGGCGGCGCGCGGCTTCGGCGCAGATACCCAGCAACTGGCCGAGCAGGGGTCGGGTATCACGCGGGTCGATCAGGCCGTCATCCCAGAGGCTGGCGCTGCCGTACAGGGCTGTGGACTGGCTGTCGAGCTTCTGCGCAGTGCTCTGCTCAAGCAGGTCGAGCATGCCTGGGTCGGCGGTCAACCCCTGGCGGCGGTGCTTGTCTTCGGTGACCAGGCGCAACACTTTTCCAGCCTGGGCGCCGCCCATGACCGCGGTACGGCTGTTGGGCCAGGCAAAGATAAAGCGTGGATCCAGTCCGCGGCCGCACATGGCGTAGTTGCCTGCGCCGTAGGAGCCGCCGACCACCAGCGTGAGTTTGGCGACCCGAGCGTTGGCGACTGCCTGGATCATTTTCGAGCCGTGTTTGATCGCGCCCTGGCGCTCGGCCTCGGTGCCGACCATAAAGCCGGTGGTGTTGTGCAGAAACAGCAGCGGGGTATTGCTCTGGTCGCACAGCTGGATAAATTGCGCGGCCTTGGCTGCACCTTGGGGCGTGATCGGGCCGTTGTTGCCGATCAGTCCGCAGCGATGACCGTACAGACTCAGATGGCCGCAGACGGTGTGGCTGTCAAAGGCATCCTTGAAGTCGAGAAAGACTGAGCCGTCGGCAATACGGGCGATGATCTCGCGCACGTCGTAGGGGGTCTTGGCATCGGCGGGCACTACGCCCAGTAGTTCTTCGGCGGGGTACAGTGGCTCTTCATAAGTCCTCTGCGCTGGGGGCGAGGTTAACGCGTCGTTCCACGGCAGGCTGGCGAGAATCTCGCGCGCCAGGCGCAGGCCGTCGGCATCATCCTCGGCCAGGTACTCGGCGGTACCTGCTACCTGGGCGTGCATCAGAGCGCCGCCGAGTTCTTCGTCGGTGGCGATCTCGCCGGTAGCGGCTTTCAGTAGCGGGGGCCCGGCGAGGAACAGTCGCGCCTTGTCGCGCACTACTACCACGTAGTCCGAGAGTCCCGGCTGATAGGCACCGCCCGCGGTACTGGAGCCATGCACTACGGTAATCTGCGGAATGCCTGCGGCGGAGAGTCTGGCCTGATTGGCAAAGGCCCGCGCACCCTCGACAAAGATCTCGGCGGCATAGGCCAGGTTGGCTCCGCCGCTTTCGGCCAGGGTCACCACCGGCAGTTTGTTTTCGGCGGCGATCTGCTGCAAGCGCAGGGATTTCTTCAGCCCGCTGGGGGAAATGGTCCCGCCCTTGACCGCGCTGTTGTTGGCGATAATCAGGCAGCGCACCCCAGACACGTAACCGATACCGGCGATCAGACCGCCACCGGCCTGACTGCCGTCGCGGTCGTCGTGCAACTTGTAGCCTGCCAGTGAGCAGAGTTCGATAAAGGGCGCGCTCGGATCCAGCAGCAGGCCGAGACGCTCACGCGGCAGCAACTGCCCGCGCTCTTCGAAACGCGTACGCATGCCTTCGGCCTTGTCACGCACCGCCTGTTCCAGAATGCGGAAGCCCTCTATGGCCGCAAGCATGGCCGTGCGGTTGGCAGCGAACTCGTCACCCAATGGATTCAGCTGTGATTCCAGGGTCGGCATGGCTACTCCTGATCCTTGAGGATGTCCGGGGTGATGGCGCGGTGAAAGCCGTTATAGGCTGGGTTGTTGCGTGCCGGGGGCAGGGGCCAGGCGCCACTGCCGAGGCTGGCGGCGCCGTCGATGCGCAAACTGGCGCCGCTGATAAAGGCGGCGGCGGGCGAGAGCAGAAAGACAATGGCAGCAGCCACCTCCGCCTCGGTGCCCAGACGCTTGAGCGGTACGCTGTCCTTGAGGCGCGGGATAATGGCTTTCATCGCGCCGTCGTAGGTATCCATGCCACTTGAGGCTATCCAGCCGGGGGCCACGGCGTTGACGGTGACTCCGGCATGCGCCCATTCGAAGGCGGCAGTCTTGGTGAAGTTGTCCATGCCTGCGCGGGCCGCGCCGGAGTGCCCCATGCCCGGCATGCCGCCCCACATGTCGGCGAGCATATTGACGATGCGCCCGCCGGTTTTACTCATGCTCTGGTTGAACAGCTCGCGGGCAACCAGAAAGCCGCCAACCAGATTGGTGCGCACGACGGTTTCAAAGCCCTTCTGGCTAATGGCCGCAAGCGGTGCTGGGTACTGGCCACCGGCATTGTTGACCAGGCCGTGAATCGGTCCGTGCTCGGTCAGCAGTGCGCGAATGACCTCCTGTACTGGCTGCTCCTCACGGATATCGCAGACCCGCCAACTGACCTGGCCGCCGTCCGCGCTGATCTCGCTGGCGGTCTGTTCGAGCTTGTCCTGGCGGCGCCCGAGCAATAGCACATGGGCACCGAGGGCAGCCAGTTCGTGGGCGCTACAACGCCCGATACCACTGCCGCCGCCGGTGACGATGATGCGCTGGCCGCTGAATAGGCCAGGTCTGAAGATGCTGTCGTAGGCCATTGTTTTAGCTGTCCTTTTTGGGGTCTGTCGGCAGTGAGTCAGGCGCTTGATTCTGCCCCTCCGGCAGTAGCGAGCGGGGTATCCGGATCGGCATTTCCAGTAGTTGCTGGGCGAAGGCCTTACCCTGGGGATCGATTCGCAGGCTGGCGATGCCGCCGCCACCGAGGCTGTTTTCCAGAAGGAAATTCAGGCTGTGGCTGCCGGGCAGATACCAGCGGCTGACCTTGCCCTGCTGTAGGTCGAGTACATGGGCCATCCACTCGGCTACCGCCTGCTCGCTGAGACTGGCGGCGATCCACGGCAGATAATCCGGATGCCGCGCCATAACGCCGATATTGCTGTGGTTGCCCTTGTCGCCGGAGCGGGCTACGGCCAGCCGGATCAGTGGCACCTGCAGGTCGGCGGTGCCCTGGGGTGGGGGAACAGGGGCGCTCGCCGTTTGCGTACAGGCCGTCTGCGCAGGCAGTTCGGGCAGCGCGACCGGATAGGTTTCAGCGCCTATGGCCAGGCTCAGGGGGCAGCGCTGCTTGTCGATCAGGAAGGAGAACAGCCGGATCATCGGATACAGTGCCGGGCGGCCGCCAACGATGCCGGTCAGCCCCGGGGCCATGCCGGTGGCGGCCTGGGCTATTTCGCGTGAAAACAGCGTCAGCGCCTCGCGCCGCGTATGGCTTACCGCAATCTTGATGACCACTTCGCGGCTGCTGCGCGCCAGTGCATGCGGGCCATAAGTTGCCTCGCTACCCAGCAGCTCTATAGACACCTCACGGTAATCCTGCCAACCACGCTGGCTGAATAGCTCGCGGGTCTTGCTGATAATCGCCTGGCTGACCCGCTCGGCCTTGGCCACAGCGTCTATTCCGGCAAGCAGGCAACTGGCAACGCATTTGAAGCCATCCGGCCAGGTGGCGCTGACTTTATAGGTTGATGTTGGCGCGCGGCCGCGTGCGCCCTGGGCCAGAACCTGATTGTCGGCATGCTGGGTAAGGGTCACACCGGTGAAGTCGCAGATGACATCGGGTAAATAGTAGGCGCCAGGGTCGCCAATCTCGTAGAGCAGTTGCTCACCCACCGAGAGTGGTGTGACCAAGCCGCCACTGCCTTCGGGTTTGCTGATCAGTACGCTGCCATCAGCGCTGATCTCGGCGATGGGAAAGCCGATATGTTCGTAATCCGGGACTTCTCGCCAGTCGGTGAAATTGCCGCCGGTACACTGGGCGCCGCATTCGATCAGATGGCCTGCCAAGGCGGCCTGGGCCAGGCGGTCATAGTCATCCCAGTCCCAGCCGAAGGCGTGAATCGCCGGGGCGCTGACCAGCGCGCTGTCGACAATGCGCCCGGTAATGACGATATCGGCGCCCTGGTGCAGCGCGGCAACAATGCCCGGCGCGCCGAGGTAGGCATTTGCCGAGACGCAGTGCGCGGGCAGGGGCGTAGCGCTGTAAAGGTCAGTGATCGATTCGCTGGCCAGGGCGGGCAGTTGCGGCCGTAGTTCGTCACCCTGCAAAACGGCGATGCGCAGGCTCACACCCTGCCGCTCGCAGGCCGCTTGCAGCGCTGCGGCACAGGCTACCGGATTGATACCGCCGGCATTGCTGATCACGCGGATCTGACGTTGGGCCAGTTGCGGTAGCAGTGGCTCCAGCACCTCGATAAAGTCGGTGGCATAGCCCGCCGCCGGATTCTTCATCTGCGCCCCGGCCATGATCGACATGGTGATCTCTGCCAGGTAGTCGAAGACCAGGTAATCCAGTTCTGCGCCGTTCACCAATTGTGCCGCCGCCGTGCTGGTATCGCCCCAGAAGGCGCTGGCACAGCCGATACGGATGGTTTTATTCATATGCCTCTCCGTGTTGCTGTTCATTACCATACCAAGCAAGCGCTTGGTTTGAAAATGCTGAATGAATAGCGTTTAATGACGGCACGATAATTGGCGTAAATGCCCTTTTTTATCTGGCTCCTCATTCAACCCCAGCAAGGACCTTCATGCCTTCAGTGTCTGCCGAGAAATCCACTGCCGTACTTGCCTGCCTGGTTGCCGATGGTCTGGTTACGGACGCGGCTACCCCGCGTGGTCGCCTGCTGCAGGCCGCCGCTCACTTGTTTGCGAGCAAGGGTTTCGAGCGCACTACGGTGCGTGATCTGGCGGCTGCGGTGGGGATTCAGTCCGGCAGCATCTTTCATCACTTCAAAAGCAAGGATGAGATTCTGCGCGCAGTCATGGAGGAGACCATTCACTGTAATACCGCGCTGATGCGTGCGGCTCTCGAGGGGCTCGAGGATCCGCAGCAGCGCTTGCTGGCGCTGATTCGCTGTGAGCTGCATTCGATCATGGGCGGTACTGGCGAGGCCATGTCGGTGCTGGTTTACGAATGGCGGTCGCTCTCGGGGGAGGGTCAGGCACTGATCCTGAGCCTGCGTGACTGTTATGAAGCCTTGTGGCTGGAGGTGCTGGAGCAGGCGCGCAGCGCTGGGCTGGTGCAGGTCGAGCCCTTTATCCTGCGGCGATTGCTGACTGGCGCCCTGTCCTGGACTATTACCTGGTTTCGGCCATCCGGCGAAATGAGTGTGGATGAGTTGGCCGATCAGGCATTGAAAATGCTGTTGGGGGCCGGGTCATAGTGGCTGTTTCGGCGTATACTCTGCTGAAATAATCAAGACCCACGCGGTCCCATAAAGATCTCCCTATGCGCCCTTTGCTGCTTCTGCTCAGTCTGCTTTGCCTGCCTTTCCCGCTTCTCGCCGAACCGCTCGAGATCCGGGTTGGCGGCTACGTGTTTCCGCCCTATGTACAGGTTGACGAGCAGGGCCAGTGGCACGGACTGACGCTTGATGTGCTGGCGGCGCTGAACGCGCGGCAGAGTGACTATCGCTTTGTGTTCTTCCCCACTTCGGCGACCCGGCGCTATCACGATTTTGCCCATCATCAGTACGATCTTATGCTGTTTGAAAGCCCGCAATGGGGCTGGCAACGCTTTGGTGTAGTCGGGCACCCCGGGCCTGTTACCGGCCGCGAACTCTTTGTTGCCCAGCGGCAGCCGGGGCGGGATCAAGACTACTTTGCGGATCTTGCGGACAAGCGCATTGCGGTGTTCAGTGGCTATCACTATGCCTTTGCCGATTACAACCCGGACCGGGTCTACCTCAGGGCAGAGCACAATGCGATCATTACCTTTGCCCACGAGAGCAATATTCAGTTGGTGTTGCGCGGCCGCGCGGAGCTTGGTGTGGTCAGCGAGGCCTTTCTTCAGGATTATCTGGCGACCTATCCGCAGTACCGCAGCCAGTTGCTGATTGCCGATCAGGCTGATCAGTTATACGAATACTGGTTTGTGCTGCGCCGGGATGCGCCGCCAGGTCTGCCGGTGTTGGCTGAGCTGGTGGGGGAACTGGAGCACGAGGGTGTGCTGCAGGGCTTGCTACAGCGCTATCAGTTGCCGCGCCAGCGCTTTTGAGACGGCTGCACCGCGTGCACAACTAGGCTAGAATGTTGTCCCTGTATGGTCTCGGCGTTGATTTTGTCGTTCTGCCCATCTGTCCACCTTGTCGTCTGTCAAAGGATGTCCCATGTCTTCAGTTTTAAAATCGCTGTACCTTGCCCCTGCACTAATTCTTGCCCTGAGTTTTCCTGCTTTTGCCGCTGACGATCAAGCGGCTGCGGAGGACCCCGTTGCTGAGGAAGTAGCGGTTGCTGAGGGTGAAGTAGAGGTGCAGGATGCCAAGGTCATCGTTGGCTGGGTCGAAAAGGCCCTGATTCTGCCTGAGCAGACGGCGGTCAAGGTCAAGGTTGATTCCGGTGCCCTCACCTCATCCATGCACGCGGTCAATCTTGAGAACTTTACCCGTAAGGGCAAGGCCTGGGTGCGCTATGACGTACCGGTCAAGGATGCCGACAGCGGCGAGATAGTTACCCTGAAGTTCGAGCGCCCGGTTTACCGTCGTATTCTGGTCAGGGGCGCTGGTGGCGAAGACCGTCGGCCGGTGGTGAAGATGAGCCTGTGTATGGGGCAGCGCGTGTATGAGGAGCAGTTTTCCCTGCGTGATCGTGGTGACATGACCTATCCGGTGCTTATCGGACGCCGCACTATTGAGCATATCGGCCTGATCGACGTATCGCGCACCTTCATGCTCAAGCTTGACTGCCCGGCAGCAGCGGAAGCGGATGAGCGCGAGCATCAGGAGCGCATGCGCGAGGATGAAGACCTGGTGGATGATAGCGAGCTTGATGGTGAGATTGATGTCGAGGAGGAGAGCGAGGAGTAACCTCTCTGAGCAACTAGCCCTGCCACACCGCGCTATGCGGTCTGGCAGGTCAGATACTCACCACATCAGATCATCAGGCACCTGGAACGCGGCATAGGGATCATCCTCTGCGGGTTGTTGCTGTTCGACCTTGGCGATATGCACCGGCCATTGCGGCGCTCGCTCGCTGACCTTTGTGGCAATCTCCAGCGGTATCAGTTCGAAGTTGCCGGACAGGCGCACTACGCCGAGCTGGCCGCGGCTGAGCTTGCCGAACTGTTCCTCGGTCACATAGATCTTCTTGATCTTGTTGCGGCTGGCAAACTGGTAGGCGGTTTCGCCACCGCTGCGGTCCAGCTTGTTCTGTTCTATCAGTTGCTTGGCCTGGGCTTCGCGCTCCTTGCGCTCGGCATCGGCCTTGCGCTGCTGGTTGAGCTGCTTGTCGCGCTCGGCCTTCTCGGCCCGGGCCTTTTCCACTGCGGCGGCCGGGTTATGCTGATTTTCCGGCTCGTTCTTCGCAGCTTTCTTCTTTGCCCGCTGGGCCTGCTTGAGCTTTTTCTCGTCGACCAGTCCGGCCTTGAGCAATTGGGCTTGCAGTGAGTTGACCATATTCTGGGGCTACCTGTTCAGGTCTGTTGATGAGGCCTGCATTCTAGCCTCAATCCTTATCTTTTTCCCGTGCTTCCTGCTCCTCCAGTTCAGCCTGTCGGGCCTTGATCCGGACCATCTTGTCCTTGTCGATGGGCATTCTGTAAGCGCTTATGTACAATTTGTACAGGCCGCCGAATATGGTCACCATCGCGACCAGGGCGAAAATCCAGCCGATGACTGACATGGGAGTGCTCCTCTGTACGTAGCTGTAACAGTCATCATGCGCAACCTGTGGCAACAAGGCAAACCATGCTTGCTCCCGATCTGGCCCGATCTCTTTCTGCTCGTGGCCCACTATTGTGGGTCAACCCCGGCACCCGAACCAGGCAGGACCCCCTGGGTCCGGAACTGGTAGCCCGAGCGGCGCGGCGGCTGGCTGAAGCCGGACCCTTGCTTGCCCAAGTGATTCCGGAGCTGATCGACAGTGACGGCCTGGTTGAATCTCCCTTGCTGCCAGCAGATGCCTTGCGTGATGCCCTGGGAGGCCGCTCGCGTTGGCTGGTCAAGGCCGATAATCGCTTACCGCTGGCTGGTTCAGTCAAGGCCCGTGGTGGCTTTCATGAAGTGCTCGAGTTCGCCGAAGCGACTGCCCTGGCACAGGGTTGGGATGGCCTGGCGTTTGCCGAGCTGGCCGCGCCGCACTGGCGCAAATGCTTTGCCGATTATTCCCTGGTGGTGGGTAGCACCGGCAATCTGGGTATCAGTATCGGTCTGATCGCTCGGGCCTTGGGCTTTCAGGCCCGGGTGCACATGTCTGCCCAGGCCAGTGAATGGAAGAAGCAACGACTGCGTGCCGAAGGTGCACAGGTGATAGAGCACCCCGGGGATTATGCCGAGGCCGTGGCTGCCGGACGTGCCGAGGCGGCCGCTGATGAGCGGGCGCATTTCGTTGATGATGAGCGTTCTCTGTCGCTGTTCTGTGGCTATGCGGTAGCTGGACAACGGTTGGCACGGCAGTTGGCAGAGCAGGGGATTGCAGTCTCCGCGGAGCAGCCCCTGCTGGTCTACCTGCCCTGCGGGGTGGGTGGGGCTCCGGGAGGCATCGCCTACGGTCTCAAGGAGATATTTGGCCCCCATGTGCATTGCTGGTTTGCCGAGCCGCTGGCGTCTCCGGGGGTGTTGGTGCAGATGGCCGCCGGGCTGGAGCAGCCGCTGTCGGTCTACGATATAGGTCTGGATAACCAGACCTTTGCCGACGGTCTGGCGGTAGGGCAGGCGTCCATGCTGGCGGCGACCTGCATGCAGGATCGTCTGGCCGGTATTTTCACTGTGACCGATGAGGCGCTGCGCTACTACCTGCAGGTGGTGTGGGAGAAGCTTGGTGAGCGCATCGAGCCCTCTGCGGCCGCGGCTTTTGCCGGGCCCGGCTGGCTCACCGGTTCAAGTGCCGGGCTGAGCTGGTGTGCCAGCCAGGGCGTTGATCCGGGCCGGGCGACGCACCTGCTGTGGAGTACCGGCGGCAGTCTGGTGCCTGCAGAGGTGTTCCAGACCTGGCTGGATTAGGCGCGAGAGTTCGGCTTTATGCGCGCATGGCGTGGCCGAACATATCGATACTGTATGTAATCAGCGTATCTGCTTCTGGCATATCCAACTGGCGGTTTTCGGGTTGCCGGGTTTCCATGATGATGCCGTGCAGAGCGCCACGCAGAAAAAAGGCAGTCTGTACCGGGTCGGCTACCCGCTCCGCACTCAGACTCCCGTCAGCCACTCCGCGCTGCAGTGCAGCTATCATCAACGCCATCACCTCAGTACCGCAGACCTGCAGCGCCTCCATTTGCGCGTCACTGTCCACTTGGGGTGAGAGGGTGCTGGCCTGGGTCAAGACGTTGAAATAATACGGCTCCTCCAGGCTGAATGCGTAGTAGGCCCGGCCTATGCTCGCGATCTGCTCAAGCCCGCTCTGTGCGGGCTCTGCGGCGCGAAGAAAACGGTCGCGCAGGCACGCCGCCGAACGCAGCATGATGCCGCTCATTATGGCGGCCTTGTCCTTGAAATAGACGTACAGCAGGGCACGGCTTAACTGGGCGGTGCGAGCGATTTCGTCCATCGTGCATTTGTCGAAGCCCTTGCTGGAAAATACTTTTTCCGCTGCATCAAGAATGCTGTCCCGGCGTTCCTGTTTTTCCTGTTCGCGACGTTGATCAAGACTCATTGGCTGTTTCTGTTGACCTCTGAAGGCGATGAATAAAAGAAGTTTTACCGGCATATTGACAAAGTGTCAATTAATGACAGTATGTTAGCGAGAAGGTTCCCCAGCCAGCATCTTGCCGGAGCATGTTATGCCAAAGTCACTATTGACCCTCCCTTGCCTCGGCGCGCTTGCGCTGCTTGCGGCAGCGTTGCTCGCCGGTTGTGGCGTTGATCATACCGCGGATGCTGCGTCGGCGACCCCGTCACCGGTGGTCCCGGTCAGGGCCGCTCAGGTTGCATTGGGCGAGCAGGGCATGAGCAGCGAGCCGTTGCGATTTGCCGGTGCGGTGCGAGCGCGTGAACGGGCCAGTCTGACCTTTCAGGTCGGCGGGGTGCTGCGCAGCCGTCAGGTGGAAATTGGCCAACAGGTTACGGCCGGGGAGGTACTGGCGACGCTCTACAATCCCGAACTGGGACCGGCGCGGGATGCGGCGCGGGCACGGCTGAACGAGCTGCGCGCACAGGCTGAGCAGGCCAGGCGCGAACAACAGCGCGGCCAGCAGCTATTCGAGCGCGGCGTGCTGTCTACCCAGGAGCTGGAGCAGCAGAGTGCCCGCCTGGCCGCGCTGGAAGCGGGGGTAGGTAGTGCCCGGGCGGCCTTGAGTCAGACCGAACAATTGAGTGCCGAAAGCCAGTTGCGTGCACCCTTTGCTGGCCGGGTCGAGGCTCTGCTGGTGGAGCCTGGGGAGTTTATTGCGGCAGGCCAGGCGGTCATGCGCCTGGCTTCGTCAGATGCATTGGAAGTAGAGGTGCGGGTGCCGGCGCATCTGTTGGGCGGCTTGCTGGTGGGCCAGCCGCTGCCGGTGTGGTCCAGCCTTAGCGGTGAGCAGACGCAGGGGCAGTTGATGGAGCTGGGGCAGGGGGCTTCACAGGCGGGTGTGCTCTATCCGTTGATTGTCAGTCTTGAGGCGGGCGCCTTTCGCTCCGGCGATCCGGTCGAGGTGGGTGTCGAGCGTGACCCGGGTGAGGATCTGCGTGTGCCGCTGGCCGCAGTCATGCGCGCGGCAGAGGGGCTGGCGGTGTTTCGTGTCAGTGATGGGCGCGCGCAGCGGGTACCGGTAACCGTCAGTGCCATGCGTGGTGAGTATGCGGTACTTGGCGCTGGTTCGCTGCAGGCTGGCGATCTGGTGGTCTACGCCGGATTGACCCGGCTGGCGGATGGCGATGCGGTGGAGTTGCTGCCATGAATCTGCTGGGTCTATTGCGGCCGCGGCTGATCAGTCTGGTGGTGGTGATGCTTTGCCTGCTGGGCATTGCGTCCTATATGACCATGGCCCGCCAGGAGGACCCCAGCTTTCCCTACCGGGCCGGGATGATCACTGTCATCTATCCGGGTGCGCTGGCTGAAGCGGTGGAACGGCTGGTGCTGGAGCCGCTCTCCGAAGAGCTGTCGCAGGTGGAAGAGATCGAATATTTCACCGCTACTGCCCGCACTGGCGTGGCGCTGATCAGCATCAATCTGGAAGACGCCATCTACGACACCGATGCGGCCTGGGACCGGGTAAGGCAGGCGATGACCCGGGCGCAGTTGGAGTTTCCCGAGGGCATCGCGCAGATGTCGCTGGATGATCGTCAGATAGATATTCCTGCGGTAGTACTGGCGCTGCGCGGCGATGCTTCGCTGGTACACCTGAGTCTCGAGGCCGAACGTCTGAAGCGGGCGTTGGCGGACATTCCCGGGCTGTCGCGAATAGAGTTGGATGGCAAGGTGGATGAGCAGGTAACCATTGCTCTGCGTGATGCACAGATGAACCGTCTGGGCATATCGCCAGGTTATCTCGCGGGCATTCTGGCGCAGCGCAATCAGGTAATTCCGGGCGGCTTCGTGGTCTCGGGCGGGCAGCGCATGGGCTTGCTGCCAAACAGCGAATTTACCAGCCTGGATGCCCTGCGTGGTACCCAGATACCTTTGCCCGAGGGCGGCAGCATTCCCCTTGAAGCACTAGCCGAGATCTGGCGTGGTCCACTGGAGCCAGCCCAACCCAAGGCCTGGTATGACGGTGAACAGACGGTGCTGGTGAGCCTGACTGCGGTGCGTGGACAACTGGATGCGATACGTTTTGGCCATCAGGTACGTGAACGCCTCGAGCTGCTGCGTGCCGATTTTGCACCACTGCATATAGAAGAAATGTTTTTTCAGCCCGATCAGGTCAAGGAGCGCCTGGACGGGCTGGAGTGGAGTCTGTTGGCCAGTGTGCTGATCATCGTGCTGGTGGTGCTGTTGGGCATGGGCTGGCGGATGGGTATTCTGGTGGCGACCATGCTGCCGCTGGTGGCACTGATCAGTCTGGGTATCTATGACCTGGGTGGCGGCATTCTGCATCAGATCGCGGTCATAGGTATGGTCATTTCCCTGGGTATTCTGATCGACAATGCGATTGTCATGGTCGAAAACATTCAGGATCGGTTGAACCGCGGTGAGAGCCGTGGCGATGCTGTGCGGCGTGCCGTGGCTGAGCTGGCTGGACCTTTGGGTGCCTCTACGGCTACCACCCTGGCGGCCTTTACTCCGCTGTTGCTGGCCAAGGGCGGCACCGCTGACTTCACCCGCGGCATTCCGGTGATGATCATGCTGACGCTGGCGGTCAGCTATCTGCTCGCCATTGGTGTGGCGCCGCTGTTGGCGGGGCGCTTTCTCAAACCCAGTCAGACGCGCAGCAGTAATCTGATTAACAGCCTTGGCCAGGTTCTGGCGCGGCTAAGCACGCATTACCCGGTATGGGTCATGCTGCTTGGTGGGCTGATGGTAGCTGCCAGCCTGGCGCTGACACCCTTTATGAAACTGCAGTTCTTCCCCAACGCTGATCGGCCGCTGGTGGTAGTCGAGCTGTACATGCCCGAAGGCACCGATCAGCAGCGCACCGAGGAGGTGGCGGCGCAACTTGAAGCGCAGATTCGCCAACGCCCGGCGGTGCGGCAGGTACATCGCTTTGTCGGCTCGGCGGGGCCAAGCTTCTATTACAACCTGCTGCGCGCGCCGCAGGCGCCGAACCGGGCGCGGATTGTGGTGCACACCGAGGACCTGGGCGCTACCACCGGCCTGATTCACTGGGTGCGTGAGCATGTCGCTAGCACTCAGCCGGAACTGGACGTGGTGGCCACCACCCTGGGTCAGGGCCCGCCACGGGTTGCGCCGGTAGAAGTGCGGCTTTACCACCACGATGACCGGGTGCGCATCGCCGCTGCGGAGCAGGTATTCGCCCTGCTCAAGACGGCAAAGGGGGCGGTGGACGTGCGCCACGATATTGATCTGGGCGTGCCCGTGCTCAAGGTCGAAGTGGATGACGCGCTGGCGCAGCGCCATGGGCTGACTCGCGCGGATGTGGCCCAGGCGCTGAATACTCGTAGTCTGGGGCTGACGGTGGAGCAATATCGTCAGGAGCGTGACCCCTTGCCGCTGGTATTACGCTCGCCAGAGGGCACACGCCAGTCGCTCGAACGCCTGCTGTCTGCCAGTGTCTTCAATGCTGATGGCGAGGCCATACCTCTGACCGGTTTGGCCCGTATCGAACCGGGCTGGCAGCCCGCTGGCATTCGTCAGCGCAATGGCGTGCGTCTGTATACGGTGACTGCCGGGCTGGAGGATGGTTTCAGTTTCAGCGAGGTACTCGACCAGTTGAATCGCGGCCTGGCGGCACAACCGCTGCCGCCCGGGGTACGGCTTGAGCTGGGTGGCGATAGCGAGGGCTCGGGTGATGCCAATAATGCGATATTTACTACCGCGCCTGTGGGCATCCTGTTGTTGCTGTTCTTCCTGCTGCTGCAGTTCAACTCCTTCCGCCGGGTGGGCATCATTCTGCTGACGGTGCCGCTGGCCAGCGTCGGCGTGTTTCCCGGTCTGGTGCTGTCCGGTTCGCCCTTCGGCTTTCAGTCGATGCTTGGCATTATCGCGCTGGTCGGGATTGTAGTGAACAACGCCATCGTCCTGCTCGATGTGGTGGACCAGCGTCTGGCCGAGGGCATGGTGGTATCTGAGGCGGTGGCCGAGGCCGTACTGCGCCGGACCCGGCCGATTCTGCTGACTACCGCAACTACCATCGCCGGTCTGCTGCCGTTGGCCTTTTCTTCTTCGACCCTGTGGCCGCCTATGGCCTGGGCGATTATCTCGGGGTTGCTGGCATCCACGGTACTGACGCTGTTGGTGGTGCCTGCGGTATGTCGCCTGGTACTAAAGGCCAAGCCTGCGGCGAGCATTCCGGAACAGGGAGTGGTCACTCAGAGTTGATTCCGGGAGCTAATAAAGTCTTCTGGAAATGCAGCTAACTGCTTGACTCGCATGGTGGAATGTATACAATGCGCGCCTGTTCAGAAGGACGGCCAAACAGCTCTGGTGCATGCACGTGAGCTTGTTGACGCTAACCGCTGTACAGATGCGCAGCGGTAGTTCAGTTGGTTAGAATACCGGCCTGTCACGCCGGGGGTCGCGGGTTCGAGTCCCGTCCGCTGCGCCATATCGAAAAAGCCTCCAAACAGCAATGTTTGGGGGTTTTTTATTGGGCGGATTTCAGGTAGGTGCGGCAAGCAGATTGACCCGCCGATGCTATTTTGATACTAAATGTGTAGTTGATTCGCTATCTCACGATTATTACCCTTCGGCGGCCAGTGCAGGCGCCATTACGGGGGGGCAGGAGGCCGTTCTGAGATGAAAAGAATTCTTTGTCCGCTATTGTTGTCCTTCTGCATTCACAGCCCTTTGACGGCCGCTTCGGATGCTGACGTCGAAACACTGACTCGTCTGAATGCCTCGGGAGATGCCGCCAGCGCCTTTCAACTGGCTACCAGCATGCTGCCGACCTGGGAGGGCGACCCCGCCTTTGATCGGCAATATGCCCTGGCAGCGCTCGAAAGCGGTCACGCCAGTGAGGCGATTTTTGCCCTGGAGCGTCTGTTGATGCTCGATCCGCAGGACAATAGCGCTCGGTCGGATATCGCCAGAGCCTATGCCTTGTTAAGTCGAGAACCTTTGCTGCTGGGGATTGATCCGCTGGCAGCGGCCCGCGAGGCGACTCCTCTGCAGCAGACCTTCAGCGGCTCGTTGAGAGTCGGTGGTGGCTACGGCGAGAACGTGGACGCCGGGCCTGATTCCAATGTCATGATGACGCCCAGTGGTGAAGTCACGGTAGCGGGGTTGCGACAGCGTAACGATACCTTTGGGTCGCTTGAGCTCAATGGACTCTATCGATTTCCTCTGGGCTCCACATGGCGCGGCTTTGTCGAGGGACGCATGGCCTCGCGCTTTTACAATGAAGCCGATGACCTCGACAGCTTGTCCATGCTGCTACGTACCGGAGCCCTGCTTGAGCAGGACCGTACGCGGTGGGAGTTGAGCCTGCATGGCCAGCAGTACCGCCTGGACGATTCGCGTTTTCTCACCACCTATGGTTTGGCTACAGACTACTTGTATGGCCTGAGCGATGGGCTTGCCGTGGGATTTTTCGCTAGTGTGAACCGGCAGGATTATGCCATTTCTGACCTCGACAGCAATTTGCTGCTGGCAGGCTTGAAGGTTAACTGGAAGCTGGTACATCAGCTCGATCCGTTGATTTACGCAGGCTTTTACCGTGGCTGGGAAGAGCCTCTGAAACAGAATGCGGTTTCGGCTGGCCGGACCGAGCGCGATCTGCTTGCGGGCTATGCAGGCGTGCGGCTTGAACTGTCAGAAAAACTCTGGGCAAACCTGGAGGGGGCTTTGGTCAACAGCCGTTATGACGGACCTTTCCAATTGATAGTGCCCGCCACAGGCAATGCACGTCGAGATGATTTCCTGGAGCTCAAGCTGGATCTTGGTTGGCGCATGGACGAGCGTTGGAGTGGGCAGTTGCGCTACTCCTTTCATGATAATGCCTCGAATACTGATGTGCTGGAGTACCGGCGGCAGCAGATCGAGTTGATGCTGCAATATGGCTTCTAGGAGCACGAGATGAAAAGAATAATTCCCCTGCTGCTGTCCATTTGCCCTCTGGTGGTTGCAGCTGATGAGTCGGTTGGCCGGGTACTGCTGAGTCTTGGCGACAATCTGGCGTACAGCGCCCAGGGCCAGGAGCGGCCGCTCAAGCGAGCAGATCACTTTTTCAATGAAGATACGCTGATTACTGCAGCCAGCGGCCGTCTGCAATTGCGCTTCTCCGACGGTGGCATGGTCGCGCTGGATCCGAGCTCGCAGTTCCGAGTAGTCGACTATGCGTTTGGTGAGGGTGGTGGGGATCGCGCCATTTTCGAGTTGATGCGCGGTGGTATGCGTACCTTGAGCGGCAAGATTGGGCCTGAAGAGGGCGGTGAGTACAGCCTGAAGACGGTTGTTGCCACTATCGGTATCCGCGGTACGCACTACGCTCTGCAGTTGTGCCAGCAAAGCTGCGCGATGCAGGCAGGTATGCGCGAAGGCCTGGCAGGGGTTGTTATAGACGGTGCCATCCTGGTCTCCGGCGCTGTGCATGAACGGGAAGTGGCTGCGGGATACTATTTCTTTGTCGATCAGAACAGTGGTGATATTGACGTCAGTCGTACACCCCCAGCCGAGCTCGGACAAGGCCCTACGGGTTTGCCTGAAGTGCCAGGGATGCCAGGCAGTGCTATCCCGAATCCGGCCAATCTGCCAGCGCTGGAACGGCGTGATTCCGGCGTCGGCGAGATGCCAGGCCCCAATACGCCTCCAGGCGGGGGGACTACTGCACCTCCGGGTGGAGGCACAACGGCACCTCCAGGCGGGGGTACTACAGCGCCTCCAGGGGGCGGCACAACCGCACCTCCGGGTGGGGGAACAACTGCACCTCCTGGTGGGGGCACTACCGCACCTCCGGGTGGCGGCACAG
>JBKBSI010000210.1:0-5985 GCA_046291745.1 Pseudomonas sp.
ATCTCCTCGTTGGTAAAAAAGGCTTCATGCACGTCCCGGCTGAACAGTGTGGCGCGCAGGCGCTGTACCGCATCTTCGCGGTCGCGTAGACCGCTGATGTCCGCCAGTACCGGAAAGTTGCGCTCCAGCTCCACCAGTTCGGTCTTGTAGTTGATATACGCATCCAGTACTGCTTGGGCCTGAGATAGTGCAGGCTCTTCCAACTGGTCAGCCAAGTATTGGCGAATGCGCTCGGCTGCTTGGTCAAACTCGATCTCACCTACGGCAGTAAAGAAATAGTCGAATAGGTGGCGTAACCCCTCGTTTACTACCAGATTGCCGAGGACGTCGGTTTCCAGAACGCCGTCCACTTCAGTATCACGTAGCGAGTTGATGCCGGCGGTGGGTTTGGCTGTCTGAGTGCGGGTTGGCTGGAAAAAATTAGATGACGCGCTCGCGGTTTCAGTTGGAGCCTGAGCGGCGTGGGTTGGCGTAACTGTCGTATCTTGTGGGGCAAAAAAGTTTAAGCCGAGCAGCAGGCTGGCAGCGATGACTGGGAGGTAGATCAGGGCTTTCATGGATTGCTCCGTAGCGGTATCAGAGTCTGAAAAACGACCGACCCTTGGGGGTCGGCCTGTGTGGCGGGACAAAGATCGCGCAGGCCGCGCTTAGAGTCCGGCGTTTTTCAGCCGATTGGCATGCTGTCGGTAAACCGAAACCGGGTTGGTTTCGAAAATACTGGTCAGGCCGAAGACTTGGTTGATCTGATCAAGGTGGTTCATGCGGTAGTTGTCACGAATCACCATGCCCAGCCGGGAGCTGCAACGGCCTACCAAACCATCATTTGCCTCGGAGCCGAAAGACCTGCCGGTTACGGACAGCAGCAGGTCAGAAATATCCAACAGGTTGGTCTTAGTGCTGGTGCCACTCCATGAGTAATAGCGCACGCCATTGACACTATAAGCGCCCTCGCCACAGTCAGTGGTAGGCATGCCGTTTGGGAAGCGTGCGTTAAAGCTTGCTGCGCCCTCTGTGGTTAGCGCCGACAGGGTGCCAAGGGCGTTCTGCGGGTCACTGGTTTGGCTGCCGGAGAAGAAATTAATCAAGCTGCCGATGCCATTCATGATGTCAATCAGCATCGTTCCACTTCTGGAGTCCGGGGACACTTGGCTGATGGCGTCGGCAGTTTTGGAGCCGCGGTGCGGTGAGCCTACGCTGGTTACCGAAGCCACCAGGTCAGGACGTATCGTCGCGACATAGCGAGCGTCTGGCCCACCCTGGCTGTGGCCGATCAGGTTTACCTTGGGCTTCCCGGTAATGGCGACGATGTTCTCTACCTGCGCTAGCAACTGCTCACCGCGTCTTTCAGAAGAATCCAGTTGGGTGACGCTGGTGGCATAAACGGTGGCACCGCCACTTCGTAGGTTGGAAGAAATGCCGTAGAAATAATCGGTTCCCAAGATGCTCTCGAAGCCGAGCATGCCGTGGGCCAGAACGATGGGGTACTGGGTCTTGGTGTAACTGGCCTGTGCCGGACCGCAGAGGGCTAGGGAGGCTGTCAAGCCAAGGGCTAGACCGAGCCTTGTGTTGTTATTCATGTGGGTATGTCCTGTGTCTTGAAGTGTTTTTGTTGTTGTATACGACAGCATTACGAATACGCCTTTGGATAATAGAGAGGTCGTCTTGGTAGCAACAGGCCTGCCTAGCCCGGGCGTACAGCAGCACCGGCAAGTTTAATTGTGACCGATCAGTCGGCATGTCTGGTGCTGCATCATTCACAATATGAATCCGACGAACGGTAATTCATATCTTAATTGTGTCTCGTCGTAAGTTCGTATTCGGGAATGGGATCATTGCCGCTTGCGTCCTGCGGAACATTAGATGGTCTGATCTGTTAATCTGTTTGCTTGCCGAGCTTCTATACAAGGATTGGTGGTCATGCTGGAAACATCTATTGTTAATGGTTACGCGTTCTGGCTGCTTCTGGGCCTGCTATTGCTGGTCTCGGAATTCTTTGTGCCGGGGTTGATTGCAGCCTTTTTTGGTATTGGTGCGCTGGTTGTCGGCGTGCTGACCATGCTGGGTATTATCGAGTCAACAGGTGTGCAGTTGACCTTGTTTGCCGTAATCAGCCTGGTTGCGTTATTCGGGTTAAGGCGGCAATGCCAGCGCTGGCTCAAGGGCGCTGAGGGCGACAAGTCGCTGGCGGATCTGGACGATGCCGGCTTTATAGGTGCGCGGGTTGAGGTGCTGGCTGACTTTGAAGATGGCGTGGGTGATGTACTGCTCAACGGTTCAAAGTGGGATGCGGAGTCGGCTGAGCTGCTGAGAGCGGGTGATCCAGCCTGGGTGATTGATCACAAGGGGATTGTGCTCACCGTCGGTAGTCGGCGCCCTTGAAGCTCTGAGGCACAATTTCAAATGAACTGAACTTTTAATATAACGGAGCACATGCATGGATATTGCAACAATGATTTCGCTGGCCTTCCTCGTTCTGGTGATTATCGCCGTAGCGAAAACGGCGCGAATTGTCCCGCAACGGTCGGCTTTTATCGTCGAACGTTTGGGCAAGTACGCCAAGACCCTGGAAGCGGGTTTTCACATACTGGTGCCTTTTGTTGATCGGGTTGCCTACCGCCACACACTGAAGGAAGAGGCGATTGACGTGCCTAGTCAGGCTTGTGTGACCAAGGACAACATTCAGGTTGTGGTCAACGGCGTGCTTTATCTTCAGGTAGTAGACCCGAAGCTGGCCAGTTACGGCATCAATGACTACCGCTATGCTGCCATGCAACTGGCGCAGACCACCCTGCGTTCGGTGGTCGGCAAGATCGAACTGGACAAGACCTTCGAGGAGCGTGAAACCATAAACGTTCAGGTAGTGCTGGCGTTGGATGAAGCCGCCAAACCATGGGGTGTGAAGGTTCTGCGTTACGAGATCGCTGATATCGAGCTGCCTGCGACCATTCTCGACGCGCTGGAAAAACAGATGCGTGCCGAGCGGGAGCGCCGCGCAGTGGTTGCCCAGTCTGAAGGTGAACGGGAAGCCAAGATCAACGTGTCTGAAGGTATGAAGCAGGAAACCATCAACCTGTCCGAAGCCGACAAGCAGCGTCAGATCAACGAGGCCGAAGGTCGCGCCCGTGAAATCCAGCTGATTGCTGAAGCTACTGCTGAAGGCCTGCGTCGTGTGGCTGAAGCGATCAATACTGAAGGCGGCAAGGATGCGGTAGGTTTGCGTGTTGCCGAGCAGTATGTGCGCGAGTTCGGCAAGCTGGCCAAGACCAACAACACCATGATCCTGCCGGCGGAACTGAGCAATATCGGTTCGGCAGTGGCGGCGATCACCAAGACCATGGAAACCACCAAGCAGTCCTGATCTGCTACTGATTTCCAGTCTGTAAAAAGCCCCGGCCAGTGAATGGCCGGGGCTTTTTCAGTTCTGCAGGTGCTGTTGTTGCGGTTGCCGCCCTTCCTTGAAGTGTTCCAGTACTGACATCAGGGCGGGAATCACCAGCAGCACCAGCATGGTCGAGAAGCCCAGACCGAAGGCTATCGATGTGGCCATGGGAATCAGGAACTGGGCTTGCATCGAGGTTTCAAAAAGCAGCGGAAGTAGGCCACCAATAGTGGTCAGCGAGGTCAGCAGCACTGCCCGCACCCGTTGCACCACCGCTTCGTTGAGCGCCTCGCTGATAGCCAGCCCAAGGCGACGTTGCTGTTGGTAGAAACTGACCAGAATGATCGAGTTGTTGACCACAATACCGGACAGCCCGAATAGCCCGAACAGTGACAGAATGGTCATGTTCAGGCCCATGACCCAATGCCCGAGCAGGGCGCCGACCAGTGCCAGTGGAATCACTGCCATGACGATCAGCGGCGTGCTCCATGAGGCAAACACCCAGACCAGTACCGCATACATCAATAGCAGGCCGATAATCAGCCCGGTACGCATGTCGGCCAGGGTCTCGCGCTGGTCGGCTGATCGACCCTCGAAGCTGTAACGCACGTTGTAGCGCGCAGCCAGCTCGGGCAGGCTCTCGCTGAGGCTGGCAAGTACTACACCTGCAGTGGTTTGTGTGGCGTCTATGTCGGCCGTTACCTCGGCTGCCAGTCGTCCTTCGGCATGGCGCAGGGCCTCAAAGCCCTGGCCGGTACTGAACTCGGCAACCTGATTGAGGGGGACGAACTGGCCGTCATCCAGGCGAATGGACAGATCGCTGAGGCTGGCCAGGCGCTCCCGGTCCGCCCTGGGCAGTTGTACCCGCACCTCGATTTCGTCTGACTGTTGCTGATAGATTTGCGCCAGGCGTCCATCGTAAGCAGCGCGCAATTGACGGCCCAAGCTCTGGGTGCTCAGTCCCAGGGACTGGCCGTAGGGCGTCAGGCTGTAGATCAACTGCTCGCGGCCCCAGGGCATGTCGTCTTCGGTGCTGATGACCCCTTCGATGCCGCTGATCATCGTTCCCACGGCTTCTGCTGCGCGCTTTAGCTGGTCAGGATCATCACCGGTAAGTCGCACGTTGACATCTTTGCCCGGTGGCCCGGCGACGCGCTCGGTGATCACCAGACGGTCAATCCCGGGGGGCATCTGGATGCGCTCGCGCCAGGCGCGGATAAAGGTGGTGTTGCGGATGTCACGGTTGTCTGGAGATGCCAGCTCGACCAGAATCGAACCAAGCTGGTCGCCCTGGCGTGCCTGACCGGCAGAGCCCATGACTTCTCCGCGACGGACAATGGCGTTGTCGATCAGGTGGACGCCGAACTCTGCTTCGGTGGCATTCAGGCTGTCCTGCAGGTGGTCGAGAAAGGCATTTACCTTGGCGCGTGGTGTGCCGGCGATAAAGCTGGCGTTGGCATAAATGACCTGGGGTTCGGGGGTGGGAAAGAAACTGAAGCCGATTCGGCCGCTGCTGATCAGGCCAATAGTCAGGATCACGCTGACCAAGGCGCAGGCCAGGGTTGCGCCGCGGTTGCGCAGTGTCAATTGCGAGAAACGACGAAAGCGGCCCTCGCGGAAATGATCGAAGCGTTGGTCGAAGCTACTACGTACGCTGTCCACCCGGCGTCCAGCGCGGTGCCACCAACGCTGCCCGGTGGAGGCTACGGCGGGCTTGAAGGCTGAGCGCAGGTGATGTGGCAGCACCACGAAGCATTCCAGCAGGGAGGCGATGAGTACACAGATCATGACGGTGGGGATATCGCCGAGAATATTGCCGAAGATGCCGCCTACTACCAGCAGCGGCATAAAAGCGGCTATGGTCGTCAGCGACGAGGCGACAACCGGCCAGAGCATGCGTTTGGCCGCTCCTTCAGAGGCATACTCGGGTTTTTCGCCATTGCGAAAGTGCGCGTCGGCATCCTCCCCTACGACAATGGCATCATCAACTATCACCCCGAGGGCCATGATCAGGGCGAACAGCGAGATCATGTTGATGGAGCCGCCGATCAGCCAGAACACACCCAGGGCGGCGAGGAAGGCAGTGGGGATGCCCACAGCGACCCAGATTGCCACGCGGCCCGGTAGAAACAGATAGAGCAGCAGTAACACCAGAACCAGCCCGCCGAGACCGTTGTTGACCAGCAGCCCGATGCGGTCATTGATCAGTTGCCAGGCCTCGTCGTAGACATTGATTGCCAACCCTGGGGGCAGGTTGGGTTCAATTTCCGCCAGCCAGTCGTTGAGGATGCGCGCCGAGGTCAGCGAGTCGCCATCCTCTGCTCGCTGTAGCAAAAGCTCCACGGCGGGATAGCCGGCATGACTGAGTTGCAGTTGGTTGCGCCGGGACTCCTGACGAATGCTGGCGACATCACCCAGGCGGATATAGTGGATGCCCCCCGGCTGCAGCGGCAGGTTGGCGAATTCCTCGGGTGTGCGGCGTTGCTGTATTGCGCGCAGCTCCCGGGCGGAATCCAGTTCACCGGCCAGGCCTGCGGGTAGGTCGCTGGACTCCGCGGCAATGCGATCAGCCACCTGGTCCAGTGACATGCCGAGTTGTTGCAACT
>JBKBSI010000211.1:0-5928 GCA_046291745.1 Pseudomonas sp.
CGCGGCCACGCCTGCGCCGTTCGCTCTTGGCGTAGGGATCGCCTTCGGAGTTTTTCATCTCGTCGCGCATTTCCTTGTGCGACATGCGGTTCTTGCGCAGATGTTCGGCGCGCTGCCAGAAGAAATCGATCGCGCCGGTGGTCAGGTTGACCATCGCCCGGGTGACCATGATGGCGCTAAACATCGAAGTAAGAATGCCTAGCGAGAGCGTCACCGCGAAACCTTTGACCGGACCGGAGCCCATGGCAAACAGGATCACACCAACCAGCAAGGTAGTCAGGCTGCCGTCGATAATTGCCGAGAAGGCCTTGTCGTAACCCTCATGGATGGCGCGCTGGGCCGACATGCCTGCCGCCACCTCCTCTTTCATCCGCGAGAAGATCAGTACGTTGGCATCCACCGCCATACCCAGGGTCAACACGATACCGGCAATGCCCGGCAGGGTCAGTGTGGCGCCAAGCAACGACATCAGCGCCAGCAACAACACCAGGTTAAAGGTCAGGGCAATACCGGCAAATACACCAAAGCCCTTGTACACCAGCACCATAAAGATCAGCACCAGTACAAAACCAACTTGGGTAGCGGTCACGCCCTTGGCGATATTCTCTGCACCCAGGCTCGGCCCAATGGTGCGCTCTTCAACAAAATACATGGGGGCAGCAAGGCCACCGGCGCGCAGCAGCAGCGCCAACTCCGAGGCCTCGGCGGGTGAATTCAGGCCGGTAATACGGAACTGGTTACCCAGTGTGCTCTGAATGGTAGCAAGGCTGATGATGGCTTTTTCTTCAACAAAGGCCGGTACTTCAACCTCCTGCATCAGGCCACCAACTTCCTGCATGACCTGACGGGTAATCTGGCGCTGCTCAATAAAGATCACCGCCATGCCCCGCCCGATATTATTGCGGGTAGCACGGGTCATCATGTCGCCGCCTGCACCATCCAGGCGAATATTTACCTGCGGACGGCCATTCTCATCGAAGTTCGACTGGGCATCGGTGACCTGATCACCAGTCAGGATGATGCTGCGCTCGACATCTGCCGGTGCACGGCCCATACCCTCACGGAATTCAAAGGTCTCGATGGTAGCGCGCGGCGCATTCGGCTCTGCAGCAAGACGGAACTCCAGGTTGGCGGTCTTGCCCAGGATACGCTTGGCTTCGGCCGTATCCTGTACCCCTGGCAGCTCCACCACGATGCGGTTGGCACCCTGGCGCTGCACCAATGGCTCGGCGACACCCAGCTCGTTGACCCGGTTGCGCACTGTGGTCAGGTTCTGGCTGACAGCATAGGAGCGGATATCGCTGATTTCCGCATCGGTCAGTGTCAGACGCAATACCTGCAGCTCATCGCGGCTGGTGGTGGTCATCTGGAACTGGGTGTACTGGCGACCAATCAGGCGCTGCGCCTCACTCAGTTGATCCGCTTCGGTGAAACCGAACTGCAGAACATTGCCCTGATTCGGCATGCTGCGGTAGCGCACCCGCTCACCGCGCAACAAGTTGCGCAGCTCACTTTCATAGACATTGACCCGGGCTTCGATAGCCTTGTCCATATCCACTTCAAGAAGGAAATGCACACCGCCGGAGAGGTCAAGACCAAGCTTCATCGGCCCCGCACCAATATTCATCAGCCACTGTGGCGTGGTTGGCGCCAGATTCTGCGCGACCACAAACTGCTCACCCAAGGTACGGCGAACGACATCCTGGGCCGGCAACTGATCGGCACGATGGACCAGGCGGACCAGGCCTGAACGGTTAAGATTGCCCAGTTCAGTGCCTTTGGTTTCGATACCGGCCTCGCGTAGAGCTCGCTCCATACTGTCGAGGTCGCGCTGTTCGATGCTTTGGGTAGAACTGGAACCGGAAATCTGAATCGCCGGATCATCCGGGTACAGGTTCGGCAGAGCATAGATCACGCCGAGCACCAGCACGGACAGGATCAGCAGGTATTTCCACAATGGGTAACGATTGAGCATATCAGAGCCCGATAACAATCCGGGCGCCCATGGGCGCCCGGATAAGATGGTAAATGAAGATCAGATGGCCTTCAGCGTGCCCTTGGGCAGTGCAGCAACTACGGCGCCCTTCTGGAACTTCAGCTCGTGTCCGTCACCGACTTCCAGAACGATGAACTCATCGGTCACTTTCTTGATCTTGCCGAGGATGCCACCACCGGTAACCACTTCATCACCAACGGTCAGACTGCCGATCAGGTTCTTGTGCTCTTTGGCGCGCTTGGCCTGGGGGCGCCAGATCATCAGATAGAAAATGACCAGAAAACCGATCAGAAAAATCCATTCAAAACCGCCGCCCATGGGCGCAGCACCTTCAGCTGACTGGGCCATGGCGGCCGGGATGAAAAAGCTCATGTGACACTCCTATTAATAGAACCGCAAGAAAAGGTTAATGGGGCTTCGTTGGCGTTTTTCAAGCCTCCAGGGGAGGTACCGGCAGGCCGATTCGTGCGTAGAAGTCATCCACAAAGGCGCTCAATGTACCTGTTTGGATGGCACCGCGCAAACCGGCCATCAGCCGCTGATAGTGCCGCAGGTTATGAATGGTATTGAGCATACTGCCGAGCATCTCATCGCACTTGTCCAGGTGGTGCAGATAGGCACGGGAGAAATTCTGGCAGGTATAGCAATCGCAGGTCGGATCCAGGGTACTGGTATCATGCCTGTGCACCGCATTACGGATCTTGATCACACCGCTGTCGACAAACAGATAGCCGTTGCGCGCATTGCGTGTGGGCATGACGCAGTCGAACATGTCGACACCCCGGCGCACGCCTTCGACCAGATCCTGCGGCTTGCCCACACCCATAAGGTAGCGGGGCTTATCTGCAGGCATGTGGTCGGGCAGGTAATCAAGCACCTTGATCATTTCTTCCTTCGGCTCGCCGACCGACAAACCACCGATGGCCAAGCCATCGAAGCCGATTTCGTTCAGCCCTTCCAGCGAGCGCAGGCGCAGGTTTTCATGCATACCGCCCTGCACGATACCGAACAGCGCAGAAGGGTTATCACCATGCGCATCCTTGGAGCGCTTGGCCCAACGCAGAGACAACTCCATGGAACGCCTGGCAGTGTCCTCGTCAGCCGGATAGGGCGTGCACTCGTCAAAGATCATGACGATATCCGAGCCCAGGTCACGCTGCACCTGCATCGACTCCTCAGGCCCCATGAACACCTTGGCGCCATCAACCGGGGAGGAGAAATACACGCCCTCCTCCTTTATCTTGCGCATGGCGCCCAAGCTGAACACCTGAAAACCGCCTGAATCCGTCAGAATCGGCCCCTGCCACTGCATGAAGTCATGCAGGTCGCCATGCGCCTTGATCACTTCAGTACCCGGACGCAGCCACAGATGAAAGGTATTGCCGAGGACGATCTGCGCACCTATGGCCTCCACGTCCCGCGGCAGCATGCCCTTGACCGTGCCGTAGGTGCCCACCGGCATAAACGCCGGGGTTTCGACCACACCGCGCGGAAAGGTCAGGCGACCACGACGGGCCTTGCCGTCGGTAGCCAGCAGTTCAAAACTCATGTGACTCATGCTGCGTCCTCGGGACCGGCTGCCGCCGGATTGCGGGTGATGAACATGGCATCACCGTAACTGAAAAAGCGGTAGTCGTTATCCACTGCCGCGCGGTATGCCGCCAAGATCTGGCTGTAGCCAGCAAAAGCAGAAACCAGCATCAGCAGAGTAGACTCGGGCAGATGGAAGTTGGTTACCAGGGCATCGACCACGTGGAATGGGCGCCCAGGATAGATAAAGATGTCTGTGTCGCCAGTGAACGGCTTGATCTCACCGTCGCGTGCAGCACTTTCCAGTGAGCGCACACTAGTAGTGCCCACGGCAATCACTCGACCGCCGCGCGCTTTGCAGGCCTTGACCGCCTCAACCACCTCGGCACTGACCTCCAGCCATTCGCTGTGCATATGGTGGTCTTCAATACGCTCCACGCGCACCGGCTGGAAGGTACCCGCACCCACGTGCAGGGTGACCTGTGCGGTCTGCACACCCATTTCAGCAATAGCCTCGAGCAGTTCGCGGTCAAAATGCAGCCCGGCGGTGGGCGCCGCTACAGCACCAGCCTTCTCGGCATACACGGTCTGATAACGCTCGCGATCTGAAGTCTCATCGGCGCGATCAATATAGGGCGGCAATGGCATATGCCCGACCCGCTCCAGCAGCGGTAGCAACGGCTCGTCAAAGCCCAGCTCAAATAGCCCTTCATGCCGCGCCAACATGGTTGCCACACCGCCACCCTCGATCAGGATGCGGCTACCGGGCTTGGGCGATTTGCGGGCGCGCACATGCGCCAGCACCCGCTGGCCATCGAGAATACGCTCAATAAGGATTTCCAACTGCCCGCCGGTCTCCTTGCGCCCGAACAGCCGCGCAGGAATCACCCGAGTGTTATTGAACACCATAAGATCACCCGGGCGCAGATACTCCAGCAAGTCGACAAATTGCCGATGGGCCAGCTCACCACTGGGTCCGTCCAGGCACAGCAAGCGACTAGCGCGGCGCTCAGCCAGGGGATAACGGGCAATCAGCCGGTCGGGCAAATCGAACTGGAAGTCACTGACACGCATGCTGGCTGCTGATCCGCTGGAAAAAGGGGGCACATATTAGCCGAAAAGCTGCTATTCGACCATCAAGAGGATTGACCATATGGCGCCTCGATTCGTATACTCCGCGCCTGCTTGCGCTTGACGCATGCCTCGATGGCGGAATTGGTAGACGCGGCGGATTCAAAATCCGTTTCTGGTGACAGAGTGGGAGTTCGATTCTCCCTCGAGGCACCAAGCACAACCTGTGCTTGGTTATTAAAAGCAGATCTGCAAAAACGTAGCAGTGCCAAACTGAAAGTTCGGCACTCCTCAAACGCCTTACATTATTCTTTCAAGCTCAGCCCGCTGCTCTTCAGTCAACGAAGATATATCCACAACAGTCATAGATGGACTAGCTGAGGACTGCGCACGAGTTTCTGACAATACCGCGCTAGAGCTTTCCGGTAGCTTGTACATGGCCCCAGTAGCTGGATCGACAATAAGCAGCCCAATCAATCCGCCAAACAAAATGTTAGCTACGTACCAACCGTCTACGGTAGGCGACAAGGTATTGATCTGGTCTGCGTACCCGTCCTTTTTGAACACGATGGTGTAGTTGGCCCCACTAAAATAGCCATCCCCTGCTTTCAATGTCACCGTGCCGGGTGTAGTGCCCCGATGGATGACCGAGCCTTGCTCATTGCGTATTTCAAAACTGGCGCCCGAAGGGTTTGAGGTCATCGCTACCGGATATTGGGAGTCGCTGATAATACTGGCACACCCAGTCATAAAAACGCCCACTAGAGGCAACACCAAGAAATTCCTTAATTTCATTTTGTTTTTGATCCTTATTGAATAATGGCGATCGGCCTTCATTGGCCGCCGGCGAATAATATACTTTTTTTCTTATAAGTCTCAGCAATTTTTGAAGCACTGAGATTGCGGAGATGAGGAATAAAAAACCAAGCGGAAATGAAGGATGCGATGGAAGGAAAATAGCGATAAATACGCCTGCAAGGGCTATATCCTCGGTGCCCCCCGGCATTCAGAGCGATGCGCATATCGGTTACGCCCGTATCGGCGCCAAGCACAGATCATACGATGCTTGGTCAGCAGAGCAGTCCTGAAACGATCTTGCTCCTTCATTATGTGCAAGCCATAGTGGCGCGCACCCTGCTGCTCGGCCCCAGGGGGTCTACTTGCAGCTACTCACAGCGTCCTTCAGCAACGGAACACCCAGAGCTGGAACCTGGGGGACGTCGGCTGAAAATCGCACAAATCCGCCACGGAGCCTTCCAAGAGCTGGTGCAGGCAAGTCACACCGGCGCGACACCCAATGGTCAGCAAAAAACAAACTCAACACAAAGCAC
>JBKBSI010000212.1:0-5878 GCA_046291745.1 Pseudomonas sp.
CCTGGTCCTTACCCGCTCTGCTGCCATGGGTAGTGGCTTGAGGGTAAACAGCTGCTCCTGCACTTCCCTGGGCGGGTAGGCGCCGGGGTTGTTGCGTAGTGCTTCGTTGACCAGCGGCGTGGCGGCTTCATTGGGGTTGGCGTAGCCGACTTCGTTGCTGATGGAGGCGACCACCTCCGGCTTGAGCACATGGTTCATAAAGGCGTGGGCTTCTGCGACGTTGGGGGCGTCCTTGGGTATGGCCATCAGGTCAAACCACACCTGGGTGCCTTCTTTGGGGATGCGGTATTCGATGTTTACGCCGTTCCCGGCCTCGGTGGCGCGGGCGTTGGCTTGCAGGATACTGCCGGACCAGGCGACGGCGACGCAGATATCCCCATTGGCCAGGTCGTTGAGAAAGCGTGATGAATGGAAGTAGCGCACGTAGGGCTGGATCGCGACCATCATCTCTTCAGCGGCGGCATAGTCTTCGGCGACTGTGCTGTTCGGATCTTTGCCTAAGTAGTGCAGGGCGCCTGGGAGTATTTCTGCCGGTGAGTCGAGGAAGGCCACGCCGCACTCGGACAGCTTCTTCATGTTCTCCGGGTCACACACCAGCGACCAGGAGTCGACGGGTGCGTCCGGGCCCAGCACTTCGCGGACCTTGTCGACGTTGAAGCCAATGCCGTTGGTGCCCCACATATAGGGCACGGCGTATTCGTTGCCGGGGTCCGAGCCTTCCAGGGCGCGCATCAGGTCGGCATTCAGGTTGCCGAGATTGGGCAGCAGGCTTTTGTCCAGTTTCTGGAAGGCGCCGGCCTGCAGTTGCTTGGCCAAAAAGCTGTCGCTGGGCACTACTATGTCGTAGCCCGAGCGGCCGGACATAAGGCGGGCTTCCAGTGCTTCGTTGGAGTCGAAGGTGTCCAGTGAGGGAGTAATGCCGGTCGATTCGCGGAAGCTGTCGAGAACGCTTTGCGGTGTGTAGTCGAACCAGTTGTAGATTCTGACTTCGGCGGCCTGTGCGCTGGTGTGGATGGCGGACAGTGAGCCCACGCATCCGAGGGCAAGCAGTAGCGGTTTGAGTTTCATGGGTATATCTCCAATGGCAGCGTTAACGTAGGCCGTCGAAGGCGGTGAGGACGTTGACCGCATTGATGCCGATCTCCTCCACGGCGTAGCCGCCTTCCATGACAAAAAGAGTGGGTAGGCCGAGCAAGGCCAGGTGTTCGCCCATGCGCAGGTAGTCGTCGCTGGTGAGTTTGAAGCTTGAGATGGGGTCGTCCTTGAAGGTGTCGACGCCGAGCGAGATGACCAGCGCATCGGGCTGGTAACCGGTGATGATGCGCAGGGCATCGGTCAGGGCCTGGGACCAGGCCGACCAGTCGCTGCCGGGTGCCAACGGATAGTTGAAGTTGAAGCCCTGTCCGGCGCCTTCGCCGCGTTCGTCGGCGTAGCCGGTAAAGCACGGGTACTCCAGGCGCGGGTCGCCGTGCAGCGAGGCGAAGAGCACGTCTGGCCGCTGGTAGAAGATGTCCTGCGTGCCGTTGCCGTGGTGGAAGTCGACATCGAGTATCGCGACCTTGCTGGCGCCGCCATCCAGCAGGGCTTGGGCGGCAATCGCGGCATTGTTGAGGTAGCAGTAGCCGCCCATGTAATCGATACCGGCGTGATGGCCAGGTGGGCGGCACAGGGCAAATGCGGCGCTGTCGCCCTTGGCGATACAGGCCTGGGCGGAGAGCGCGACCTGGGCGGCGTGATAAGCGGCTTGCCAGGTGCCAGCATTCATCGGCGCGCCCGCGTCAAAGCTGTAAAAGCCGAGCTGGCCGTCAATATCCTCCGGGCAGCGTGAGGCAGTGCGGCGCGGCGGCCAGGCCAGGGGCAGCATGTCGTGTGCCCGGCCGAGCGCTGACCAGCGCTCCCAGGCCTGGGCCAGAAAGTCTACGTATTGGCTCGAGTGGACGCGCTTGAGCGGCGCCAGGCCAAAGTCCTCTGGCTCCAATATCTGCCCCAGATTGGTTTGCCTGACGCGATCCAGCACCATATCGGCGCGGGATGGCATCTCGAAGCAGGGCATCAATTGCCCTTCGTTCAGCTCTGCGTTGCAGTGGTGCAGCCGGTGGGTATCGCTATAGAAAGTACGCATTGAGTCGCTCGCTGTGGATGAAGCACATGCCTTCATCTTCGGCCTGAGCTGCGCTGCGGGAAATGATGCGAGGGGACAACAAAGGGATCGAAACGGACAGCATTACAGGGTAACGGCGTGCTCCGGTTGCTGAGCCTGTCGCCAGGAGCGCGGCGACATGCCGGTCCAGCGCACAAAGGCGTGCCGAAAGCTGGCGGTTTCACTAAAGCCCAGTTGGTCGGCAATCCGCGAGATGGGCAAGCCGGAGGTGGCCAGCAGGGTGCGCGCACGCTGGCTGCGCAGGTCGTCCAGAATCCGCTGGTAACCCTGGCCGGTCTGGTTGAGATGGCGGCGCAAGGTGCGGGGCGTGCAATGAAACTGATGCGCCAGTTGCTCCAGTGTGGGCGGGGCATCCAGATTCTGCCGGAGTTGGGCAATGATCTCTGTGGCCAGGGGTGAGCTGGGCGGCGTGAAGCGCGCCTCGATCACGCGGCACTGCGCCAGGGCATCGTGATGGGTGACGGGATCGGCAAGGGGCAGGGCCGCACCCAGCCAGCTCCGGGCAAACAGCAATTGGCTGCTCGGCTGCCCAGTCAGCACCGGACAGCCGCCGAAGAACTCGGCAACCTGCTCAGAATGGGCCGAGGCGGGCGAGCTCAGGTGTACGGCGATCAGCGGCAGGGGTTGGCCGAGGATGTCGTCGAGCATCGCCTTGATCGAGGATAGACACAGCTCCAGATTGAAGGCGTACAGCTCGGGGCATTGGTGATAGCCGCTGGCGGCCAGTGACACCATGGAGCCATCCAGCGGATCGCTGGAAAGCCGAAAGTAGCTGCCGAGCATATTGGGGTGGCTGAGCATGACGGCTATCGCCTGGTGCAGCGTGTTGCTGGACAGCATGGCGTAACCGAGCTGCCCATAGGCGGAAATGCGCATGCGCTGGCCAAGCTGGAGGGCGGTGAGGGGCGAGGTCGATAGCCGGGCGGCGTTGGCAAAGACCCGCTGCTCCTGGTTTGGTGTGATCAGTCGCGCAGGTTGTTCCAGGTCCGCTAGCGACAGGCCGGTGCCCTCCAGCAGCGGCTCGACAGCCAAGCCCTGCTCACGAAAGCACTGGGCGATAAGGCAAGTGCTTTGCAAGCTGATAAAGCGATGATCTGCTGCCTGGCAGGCAATACTGTTGTCCACGATCAGTTCTTTTCGGTTCCGGGCGGTGCTTTAAGCCAAGCACAATCGGTGCCATGTTGCCAGGGAGGGTTGGACGGCGTTCAGCAGCTTCCTTGCTGTTTTCTCAACCACCACGCTGATAAAATAGATTCGCGTTGTCCTGAATATATCGGGCGCGTGGCACGATACTGACTGGCGAGCCATGGTGCTTGCAGCAGTAAAATCGCCCCTCCTTGTTGCCCTTCTTTTGCGACAATAACCAGCAACCTGAACCTGAGGTAGATGCCGATGCAACCTGATCACCCCCCCAGTGAAGATGCGTTGTCATTGAAAAGTCGCGGTGGTTTTGGGCGGGTGCTCAAGGCTGCCGGTTACTCGCTGGCTGGCTTGCGCGCAGCCATTGTCGGCGAGGCAGCTTTTCGTCAGTTGCTGGCCTTGAGTGCTGTGTTGATTCCATTGGCTTTTTTGTTGGATGTCAGCGCGCTGGAGCGCGCTGTCCTGCTGCTGGTGGTCTTTGTGGCGCTGATTGTGGAGTTGATCAACTCGGCCATAGAGGCCGCAGTTGATCGAGTTTCCCTGGAGCTGCACCCGCTATCCAGGCAGGCCAAGGATATGGGCAGCGCGGCGCAGTTGGTCGCGCTTTTGATGATCCTGACCATCTGGCTGGTCATTCTGCTGTAACGCCTGCTGCCCACACGGCCGGTCTAGTCCTGATCAGGTAACCGGTATTTTTGCTTCTGGTATAACCAGGATGGAAGCTGAACATGGGCAAGCGCGCGCCTTGCCATTTTATCCTCTCTATCCAGCGTACGGGTGTCACTCAGGTTTTTTGTCACGGGGTCGTAGGTTGCTGCTACAGGCGCCTGGCCTGCTTTCAGCACAATGAGCTGATTGCCCTCCATCCAGCCATAGTTCTGCTCGAACTGCATCATGGCCCGCCCAGGGTATTCAGGTGGTTCCTTGCTGATGTCGCGCCCGATCATCGGATGTTGGTCCTGGATTCCCATTAATGACAGCGCAGTTACAGGCAGATCGATCTGGCTGGCGACGGTCTTGATTCGCTTTGGCTCAATATCTGCGCCCAGGATCAAGGCAGGAATATGGAAGTTTTTCACCGGGACCAGGCTATCGCCGCGCACCCGGATGTCATGATCTGCTACAACGACAAAGAGTGTGTCCTGCCAGTATGGGCTCGACTCGGCCTTCTCAAAGAAGCGACCTAGTGCGTAATCCGCATATTTGACAGCATTGTTTTCGGTGGCTTTTTTGCTGTCGTAGAGTTCAATCAGCCCGTCGGGGAATTCGAATGGAGCGTGATTGGACGATGTAAAAGCCAGTGTGAAGAATGGCGTGCCCGCGCTATGGAGTGTTTGCAGGCGTTCATGGGTTTTTTCAAATACGTCAACGTCGGACGCGCCCCAACTGCCAACAAACTGAGGATCGGTAAAGTCTTTTTGATCAATGATGGAGGTGAAGCCATTCCCCCTGAAGAAGCCTTGCATGTTGTCAAAGTGTGCTTCGCCGCCATAGATGAACTCCGTATGGTATCCATGCTTTTGCAGCAAGCTGGCGACTGAGAAAAAGTTGGTTTGGGATAGCGAGAGTTTGACCACGCTGGGCGATGGGGTTGGTGGAAAACCCGAAATCACCGCTTCAATGCCGCGCACTGAGCGAGTGCCGGTCGCAAACAGGTTCTCAAACCACCAGCCTTTCTCTTTAAGCTTCTCCAGTTCAGGGGTTACCGGCAAGCCGCCCAGGGACTCAACAAAGGTGGCTCCTAGGCTTTCTTCAAGGATGATGACAAGATTCAGCGGGCGCACACGTGTGCGGCTTGGTGCGTCCTCTTTCAGCGTTGGTATGTCGGCACTTGCATTGGTTTTGCGAGCCTGAAAACTTGCCTGGTCCAGTTCTGCAAACATTTCTTCGGCCGACATTTTTCCATACATGTCTGAAGATTGCTTTTCATGCTTCAAGTTGTAAATGGCGTAGAGCACGGACCAGGTCGAATTCAGAATCAGACTGTTTACAAGGTTGTCATTGGTCAGCGCAAATGTTGTTGGGTTGGCAGGGCGGTGGCCGAAGCTGGAGCGAATCGCTACCACCAGCACGAATAACACAGGCAGCCAGATAATGATCACCATTGCAGGAGACCAGGTAGACACCTGTTCGAGCCATGGCTCAGTAAACTCGGATGTGATGAAAATGGCCACCGTCATTATCACCAAGGCAGCAATTACATGAATGCGAAAGCCCTTCCACAACATGGAACACACTTCTTTGGGATACTTCAGGTATTCAACAAACAACCTGTTTGGTCGCACGTCGTATTCAGCGATAAACCCCGGTGTGGTCACTTCCATGAAGAGCAGCAAGGTTATTCCCACGATAATCAATACCGCATTAAGCCCTTGCCAGAAATCCCATAGCCCCGGGATCAGCGAGACAGGAATCAAAAGGGCTGCGACCAAGCCGATTTGTGCGATCTGGATTGCATCTACCCGCATCCCCTGAATGAGGCACTGCAGCCACACTCCCTGGCTCAGAATGCGTTGCCGTTGCCAAACCATCAATGCCACACGGGAGGTGGTGAGCACCATAAACCCTGCGACAATC
>JBKBSI010000213.1:0-2985 GCA_046291745.1 Pseudomonas sp.
GCTGTCATTTACATGTCGCCTTTTGCATGAAAATCGGGGTCAATAATAGCGCTTTATCACTCTGAGTGACATATGTCGGTACTAGGCAGAAGGTCTAAGTCACGGTTTTGATCGACCTCAATCGAGCATTTGCTGCGCTGGATCATGGTCGCAGCTTGTGCCGGTGGTTTAAGCTTGTGATCTATCAGGGAGTTACGGGGGAGTGGCAGTGCAGCGAGTACTGGTGGTTGGCGGTGGTGTTATGGGATGTCTGAGTGCACTGAATCTGCTCGAGTGCGGACGTGAAGTCTGCCTGGTGGAACGACAACTGACAGGACGGGAGGCTTCCTGGGCGGGCGGGGGTATTGTTTCGCCGCTCTATCCGTGGCGCTATAGCGAGGCTATCAGCGCACTGGCGGCCTGGTCGCAGGAGTTCTACCCGCAGTTGGGACGGGAGTTGCTGGAACAAACCGGTATAGATCCTGAGGTTAGCCCCTGTGGCCTGCTCTGGCTGGACCATGCCGAACAGGATCAGGCACTGGCCTGGGCTGTGGCGCACGACAAGCCTCTGACGCGGGTAGAGCAAGACTTTATCTACCAGCAGGTGCCGGTGCTGGCGCCGGGTTTTGCCCAGGCGCTCTGGCAGCCGCAATTGGCCAATGTACGCAACCCCAGGCTGATGGCCGCGCTGCGTGCGCGTCTGCTGCAATATCCAGGTTTCACTCTGGTGGAGAATGAGCCGGTGCTGGGATTGCTTTGTGCTGGTGGCCGGGTAACCGGGGTGCGCTGTGCGGCGCAGGAGCGCTACGCAGACGCTGTGGTGCTAGCTGCCGGTGCCTGGAGTGGCGACTGGCTGGCTAATCTCGGTCTGGATTTGCCGGTGGTGCCGGTCAAGGGGCAGATGCTGCTTTACCGTATGGCGCCTGGCTGGCTGCCGAGTACCGTGTTGTTCAATGGCCGCTATGCCATACCCCGTCGCGACGGCCATATTCTGGTTGGCAGTACCTTGGAGCATGCGGGGTTTGATCAGGCCAGTACGCAAGAAGCGCTGGACTCGCTCAAGGCCTCGGCGCAGCAGCTCTTACCTGGGCTGGCAAGCGAACTGCCGATTGCGCAGTGGGCGGGGTTACGCCCGGGCTCACCCGAGGGAGTACCCTATATAGGCGAGGTGCCTGGTTACGCAGGGCTGTGGTTGAATACCGGGCATTATCGCAACGGCCTGGTACTGGCGCCGGCCTCCTGCCAACTGCTGGCGGACCTGATGACCGGTCGCACTCCGTTGCTGGATCCGCAGCCCTACCTGCCCGAGGGCCGCTTGCAGCCGGCCGGGGTCTGACAAACCCGCTGCGTTAGTCGTCCAGGCCGAGTTTTTTCAGGCGGTAGCGCAGGGAACGGAAGGTCAAGCCCAGGCGCTTGGCCGCCGCGGTCTTGTTCCAGCGGGTTTCTTCCAGCGCCTGGGTAATGGCATTGCGCTCGATATTATCCAGATAGTCTTCCAGCGAGTCGATGCGGGTCAGCGTCGGTTCGTTATCCTGATTGCTGGGACAGGAGGCGATATGGATATCGGCGCTCTTGATCATGCCGCCGTCACTCAGGGTGAAAGCGCGTTCCAGGATATTTTCCAATTCGCGGACATTGCCCGGAAACCGGTAGTTGCCCAGCTGCTCCAGGGTGCGCGGACAGACCTCGGGTATTGGCATCTGATTGCGTTTGGCCAGGCGCGCCAGAATATGCCGGGTTAGTAGCGGGATGTCCTCCCGGCGTTCGCGCAACGGCGGTACACGCAGCTCGATAACGTTGATCCGATAGAACAGGTCCTGGCGAAAGCGACCGGCAGTGACCTCGGCGGCAAGGTCCTTGTGGGTGGCGCAGAGTAGCCTTACATCCACCGGCTCTTCCTGTTGGGTTCCCAAAGGGCGCACGGCTTTTTCCTGGATGGCGCGCAGCAGCTTGACCTGCATGGCCATGGGCAGGTCGGCGACCTCGTCCAGAAACAGGGTGCCGCCTGCCGCAGCCTGAAACAGCCCGGGCTTGTCGGCTATGGCGCCGGTAAAGCTGCCCTTGCGGTGGCCAAAAAATTCGCTTTCCATTAGTTCTGCCGGGATGGCGCCACAGTTGACCGGCACGAAGGGTGCGGCTGCCCGCGCGCCCAGATCATGAATACGCCTGGCTACCAGTTCCTTGCCGCTGCCGGACTCGCCGCTGATGTACAGTGGCGCCTGGCTGCGTGCGAGCTTGCCAATCTGCTGCCGCAATTGCTCGATCGGCGGCGATATGCCCAGAATCGGTTCCTGATCCTCTGCAGCAACAGTGGGTGTTTCCGGCTTCAGCCGCAGGGCACTGTTAACCAGTTCGCGTAGTCGCAGCAGATCCACCGGCTTGGTGAGAAAGTCGAAGGCACCAGCCTTGAGCGCGCTGATGGCGGTATCAAGGCTGCCATAGGCGGTGATCATAGCCACTGGCAGTTGCGGCTGGTGTTGCTGGATATGCCGGACAACATCGAGTCCGTCCCCATCTGGCAGGCGCATATCGGTCAGGCACAGATCAAAATGTTGTCGCCCGAGTAGCTCCAGCGCTTGCTTCACTGTCATCGCACTGCAGGTCCGCACTTGCATGCGCTGCAGTGTCAGGTCCAGCAGTTCGAGGATGTCCGGTTCGTCGTCAATGATCAGTACCTGGGGCTTGTTCATCTGTGGCGATCAGCTTCCTTTGATGGCATGGGTATGATTATAGCGATTTGTCATACAAGACGTTTCGGGTGGGCAAAGGTGATGCGCATACAGCTGCCGCGCGGCACCATGGCCTCGTACTCCAATCGCGCCTGGTTACTTTCGCAGAGCTCGCGGGAAATATACAGGCCCAGGCCTGTGCCGGCAGTCTCGGTAGTGTAGAAGGGCTCAAACACGTGGCTGACGTGTTCGTCCTTGATGCCTGGGCCGTGGTCGATGACCTCAAGGGTAGGCAGCTCGGTGTCCGCGTGCAGATAGAGTCTAAGCCAGATGGTGC
>JBKBSI010000213.1:2995-5871 GCA_046291745.1 Pseudomonas sp.
TGTCGAGCACCTGATCAAGCTGGTTGGGGTCCATGCGCGTCATGATGCCTGGCTGTTCGATTTCCAGCTCCAATATGTCACTGGTTGGGTTGCTGGCGGCGAAGGACTCGATGAACTGCTCCAGCCATAACGTCAGATCTACCAGCTGCGGTTCGCTTGGGCGTCTGCGCGACAGTTCCAGCACGGTTTCAATGACCTTGTTCATGCGCTGGGAGTGCTGCTGGATAATTTCGGTCAGACGACGGTCCTGGGCCGGGATCTGTTCGGATTCGCTGAGCAGCTGCGCAGCGTGGCTGATAGCGCCCAGGGGGTTGCGTATCTCATGGGCGATACTGGCCGTGAGGCGTCCGAGCGATGCCAGTTTGAGTTGTTGGGCCTGCTGGGCCACCTGGGTGTTGTCATCCAGAAACACCAACAGAGCGGCATCACCTTCGCCAGCCAAGGGCTTGAAGTTGGCCATGACTTCCGCACCGCCGCTATGGTTATGAAAGGGCAGGGTGCGAATGGAGGGGTTGTCCTGCCACTGCCGCAGGCGCTCGGCCAGCCCCACGGCCAGATCATCCAGACTCATGCCCCTGATGATCGGCTTGCCGAGCATCTGTGCGGCTGCTTCATTGGCCAGCAGTACCTTCTGGCGCTCGCCCAGGACCATGATGCCAGTGCGCATGCGGTGAATAATCAGTTGGTTGAGCTTTTCCAGACTGGCGAGGCTGGCGGCTTGTTGCTGCGCAAGGCTTTCTGACTGACGCAGGCGCCTGCTCAGGCGCTGGACGAACATCGCCACAGCAAAGAAGATGCAGCCGAGCACACCGACCTGCAGGTAGCTCTGGCTGACCGTGGGGTGAGACAGACTGAGGTAAAAGGTCAGATAGATGATGACTAGGCTGGCAAGGGAGGACAGCAGCAGGCCGATGCGGCCATGCAGCAGAATGTTGCCCACCGCTACCGGAATGATCAACAGATTACCAAACCCGCTCCCGGCGCCGCCTGCTGCATAGAAAATGATGGCAAGCAGGAATATATCCAGAGCGGAGAGGACGAACAGGTGTGTATCACGTTTGCCCTGATGCACCACCAGGGCTATCAGTACGTTGATGAACAGGTAGAACCAACTGGCGGTTTCATACAGTTGGGGATTGCTTAGCTCCAGCAAGCCATCGCGCACGGCAGTGCTGGTCAGCATAGTCAGAAAAAAGCCGAGAATGACCCTATAGATGTTGTAGTAGCGCAGAATCCTAGGGCGCTGGGAATCACTCGGCGCGATCATGCGCACTCGCATCACGGTGTTCGCTGCTGCAGAACCACTGTTCGTTGCTGCGTACTGCCTGATCCTGCGGCAGGTGCAAGCGGCAGTGGCTGCAGCGGACCATCAGCGCTGGCTTTTGCGGGTCAGGTGGCGCGTGCCTGGCACCCTGCCAGATCTTGAGTTTGCGCCACAGGGTCAGCAAAGCGAATGCCACCAACAGCAATATGATCAGTTTTATCAGGCCCATCGGCGCATTCCATCTCAAGGGGGGTATCAGTGTAGCGCAACCCCGCAGATGACCAAAGGGGCGGTGGCTGGCGATTGCGGCAGGGCAGCGCATGCCGGACAATAGCGCTATTGTGAATCAGGAGAGTGATAAATGAGCGCCAGTCTACGTGTGGTGATGGCTCAGTTGAATCTGCGGGTGGGGGATATTCAGGGCAACGTGCAGCGTATCGCCGATACCGCCTGCCAGGCCAGGGACGCCCTGCAAGCCCAGGTTGTGGTGTTTCCTGAGTTGTCGCTGTGTGGGTATCCGCCTGAGGATTTGCTGCTGCGCTCGAATATGCAGGCGCGGATCGAACGTGCGCTGGCCAGTCTGGCGCAGAGTTGCCGCGGAATCCATCTGGTAGTCGGTTACCCGTGGCAAGAGGCAGGCCTGTGTTACAACCGGGCGGCGGTGATTGCCGACGGCCGACTGTTGGCGCATTACAGCAAACAGCATCTGCCCAATTACAAGGTATTTGACGAAAAGCGCTATTTTGCCGAGGGCGCTAGTCCCTGTGTTGTGGAGATTGATGGTTTGCCGGTGGCACTGACCATCTGCGAAGACATCTGGCATCCCCAGCCAATGGCGCAAGCCCGCGCTGCGGGTGCGCGATTGATGCTGAATCTCAATGCCTCACCCTTCCATATGGGCAAGCAAGCCGAGCGCGAAGCGGTGTTGGCCCAGCGCTGTGCCGAGGGTGACATGCCGATCATCTACGTCAATCAGGTCGGCGGTCAGGATGAGCTGGTGTTTGACGGCGGCTCGGTGGCCATGGATGGTCAGGGTCAATTGGCCCTGCGCGCCCCAGCCTATTCCGAGGGTCTTTACCAGGTAGATGTACTGCATGACGCCCAGCGTGTCGGGCTGCGTCAGGGCAGCCTTGCACCCTTGCCCGAGGCCGAGGCCAGCGTTTATCAGGCGTTGGTGGTTGGCGTGCGTGATTATGTTGAAAAAAGTGGCTTCAAGGGCGTGTTGCTGGGACTCTCCGGCGGGATCGATTCGGCCCTGACCCTGGCGATAGCGGTGGATGCGCTGGGCCCGGAGCGGGTCGAGGCAGTCATGATGCCTTACCACTACACTTCCGGCATGAGTCTGGAGGATGCCGAAGCCCAGGCCCGCACCCAGCAGGTGACCTATCGGGTGCTATCCATCGCGCCCATGGTCGAGGCTTTCATGCAGACGCTGGAGCCGGTATTTGCCGGGTTGCCCAAAGATACCACCGAGGAAAACCTGCAGGCACGTTGCCGTGGCACCCTGTTGATGGCGCTGTCGAACAAGAGCGGTGCGCTGGTGCTGACAACCGGGAACAAGAGCGAAATGGCCGTAGGCTATGCAACCCTGTATGGCGACATGGCGGGTGGC
>JBKBSI010000214.1:0-5755 GCA_046291745.1 Pseudomonas sp.
CATTCGGGTCGGTATTGCGTCGCGGCTGCTCACTGGTGGTGACACAGCCGCCCAATACCAGGCTTATGAGTATCACTGTAGCTAGCTTCGATCTGTTCATCACAATCGGTCCTCGGTTGGATGGCTATCGTGGTGTGGCTGTTGACGGCTGAACAACCACCGGCTCATCGGCACTCAGCTCCCTGAGAGCGATATAGCGCTCACTGCGCCGGGTCCGGTCCATAACCTGACCCACCAGCTGTCCGCAGGCCGCGTCGATATCCTCACCACGCGTAGTGCGCACGGTAACCTGATAACCGGCCTTGTGCAGCATGTCCTGGAAACGACGGATACTGTTGTTACTGGGCCGTTCATAACCCGAATGGGGAAAGGGGTTGAAGGGTATCAGATTGATCTTGCAAGGCGTGTTGCGCAGCAGCTCGATCATCTCTTCGGCATGTTCAGGCTGATCGTTGACGTCTTTAAGCAGCGTGTATTCAATCGTCAACACGCGCTTGTCACCCAGCCTGCCGATGTAGCGATTACAGGCAGGCAATAGCACTTCCAGGGGGTACTTCTTGTTCAACGGCACCAACTGGCTACGCAGCTCGTTATTCGGTGCGTGCAGTGACAAGGCGAGCGCAACGTCCGTCAGCTCGCCCAGCTTCTCGATCATCGGCACTACGCCAGAGGTCGAGAGCGTGACCTTGCGCTTGGAAATACCATAGCCCAGGTCATCCATCATCAGCAGCATGGCGTCGAGCACATTGTCGAAATTCAGCAACGGCTCGCCCATACCCATCATTACCACGTTGGTAATGGCGCGGTCGGACTTGGCCGGAATAGTCCCGAAGGACTTGTTGGCAACCCAGACCTGGCCGATGATCTCGGCCACTGTCAGGTCGCTATTGAAACCCTGCTTACCGGTAGAGCAAAAGCTGCAATCCAGCGCGCAGCCCGCCTGGGACGATACGCATAGCGTGCCGCGACCATTTTGCGGGATATACACCGTCTCTACGCAACTGCCAGAGGCAACGCGTATCACCCACTTGCGGGTGCCGTCCTTGGAGATATCTTCACTGACCACTTCCGGCGGCCGTATCTCGGCACAGGCGTCGAGCTTTTCACGCAACACCTTGCCGACATTGGTCATGTCTTCAAAGCGATCGACACCAAAGTGATGAATCCATTTCATGACCTGTCCGGCACGGAAGCGCTTTTCCCCGAGACTCTCGAAGAAGGCTTCCATTTTCGGCTGTGTCAGTCCCAGCAGATTGATCTTGCCGGTCGTATTGGTCATGGCGGTCACATCACTTGGTTGGTGTCGGAAGACTGATCAGGCGCGCGGGCACAGCTCGGTTTCGGCGAAGAAATACGCCACTTCGCGCGCAGCGGAAGTAGTGGAGTCAGAACCGTGGACGGCGTTGGCATCGATAGACTCGGCGAAATCAGCGCGGATGGTACCGGCGGCAGCTTCCTTCGGGTTGGTGGCGCCCATCAGATCGCGGTTCTTCAGTACAGCGCCTTCGCCTTCCAGCACCTGAACGACAACCGGGCCGGAAGTCATGAAGCTGACCAGGTCTTTGAAGAACGGACGCGCGCTGTGTTCAGCGTAGAAACCTTCAGCATCGGACTGGGAAAGCTGAACCATTTTGGCAGCGATCACGCTCAGACCAGCCTGTTCGAAACGGCCAATGATCTGACCCACTACGTTCTTGGCAACGGCGTCGGGCTTGATGATGGACAGGGTACGTTCTACAGCCATGGAAAATTCTCCGAAAAGTCAGGTGTATCGAGGGTTTATAAGGAATGTTTAACCTGCGGATTATACGCAGGTTAACTACAAATACATAACAGCCTGAGGAAATGTTGGCCAGGCGCCTACTGCGCTGCCTGTCAGCTACGCTGACGCAGTCTGGGGACCACCTCGCAGAGTATGGCAGCGGCGCTGAGCACATCGCTTTCAGTGGTAAAGCGCCCCAGCGACAGGCGCAACGAGCCCTGTGCCAGCGCATCAGGCAAACCCAGCGCACGCAGCACATAGGAGGGCTCGACCGTGGCAGAATTGCAGGCTGAACCTGAGGACACGGCCAAATCCTTTAACGCCAGCAGCAGCAATTCGCCGTCGACCCCACCAAAGGCCAGATTCAGGTTGTGCGGCACGCGCTGGGTAGCAGACCCATTGAGCGTGACATCCGGAAGCTCCGCCAAGGCTGTGAGCAGCAACTGGTGCAAGCCCGCAATACGCTCAGCCTCAGCCGCCATGCACTGCCCGGCTAGCGCGAAGGACTCACCCATGCCGACAATCTGATGCGTCGCCAGCGTCCCTGAGCGCATACCGCGCTCGTGCCCGCCGCCATGGATCAGCGCCTCCAGCTTGATATCCGGATCACGACGCACGTAGAGCGCGCCCACACCTTTGGGGCCGTAGGTCTTGTGCGCACACAGGGACATCAGATCCACCGGCAACTGGCGCAGATCAATCGGTAACTTGCCAGTGGACTGGGCCGCATCCACATGCATCAAGACACCTGCAGCACGGGCAATGCTGCCCAGCGCGGCAATGTCGTTGATGGTGCCTATCTCGTTGTTGACGTGCATCAGCGACACCAGCAGGGTGTCTTCCCGCAGCGCTGCCTGCAGCGACTCTGGAGTAATAAGACCATCCACTCCTGGGGCCAGGTAGGTCACCTCAAAGCCTTCCCGCTCCAGCTGCCGACAACTGTCGAGCACCGCCTTGTGCTCAATCTGCGAGGTAATGATATGCCGACCACGGGTAGCCCGCGCATGGGCAATGCCCTTGATCGCCAGGTTATCCGCCTCAGTCGCACCAGAGGTCCAGACTATTTCCCGCGGGTCAGCGCCGACCAGATCAGCGACCTGTCTACGCCCCTGCTCTACCGCCTCCTCGGCTTGCCAACCATACAGATGCGAACGCGAGGCAGGATTGGCAAAGATTCCGTCCATGGTCAGACAGGCGGCCATTTTTTCCGCGACCCGAGGATCTACCGGCGTAGTCGCGGCATAATCCAGATAGATGGGCTGCTTCATGCTTGATTCCTCAACGCTCGGCAGCCGGGTCCGCAGCGACCGGCGTGCTCGCCTGCTGATTGCTTGCCGCGTCCGCCTGAAGTAGCTCGAAATCCTCGGCATCCAGCACCGGCAGATCCTTGGCGCAGTAGTCGCTACCCAGCTCCTTCAGGGCATCGCACATCCCCTCAAGGCGGCCATCGACAGCATGCAGATGGTCAAGCATTTGACCAATGGCTCTTGCCACCGGATCAGGCATGTCGCGGGTCACGCCGTAGGCGTCGAAACCCAGCTTCTCGGCCATGGCCTGGCGCTTGGCGCACTGGTCGTCGGCGGTCCGATCCGCTTCCTTGAGGATAATGCGCCCCGGAATACCCACGGCCGTGGCGCCAGCCGGCACCGCCTTGGTCACTACCGCATTGGAGCCAATCTTGGCCCCAGCACCAACGACAAAGGGGCCAAGCACTTTGGCGCCCGCACCCACCACCACACCGTCTTCCAGCGTCGGGTGACGCTTGCCCTTGTCCCAACTGGTGCCACCAAGGGTCACGCCCTGATAGAGCGTGACGTCGTCACCAATCTCGGCGGTCTCACCAATCACCACACCCATACCGTGGTCAATAAAGAAGCGCCGCCCCAGCCGTGCGCCTGGGTGTATCTCGATACCAGTCGCCCAGCGGGCGAAGTTGGAAACCATGCGCGCCAGCAGCCGCGCATTGCGAACCCAGAGCGCGTGCGCCAGACGGTGCAACCAGATCGCATGCAGACCGGGATAGCAGAACAGTACTTCCAGCGTCGAGCGCGCGGCGGGATCGCGATGGAACACACTGGCGATATCTTCTTTCATGCGCTTGATCATGCTTAACGTCTCCGCTCACCGGCCGCTTTAACGCCGATGGCTTTCTGGGTTTCAGTCAGGATACCGCGCAGGATATTCATTTCCATGCGATTGATCCGGATGCGCCCATACAGGCGACGCAAACGCGGCATTAGCTGTCTTGGTTTCTGCGGGTCAAGGAAGCCAATTTCAACCAGCACTTGCTGCAGATGACCGAAATATTGCTCCATCTCGTCGGCCGTCGTCGGTATTTCGTTCTGGGTCGCGGTGGTTTCCACCTTATGCATGCGGGTCGGCTGACCCTGGCGCTGCAGACTCTGCATGCGCAGTTCATAGCTGAGCACCTGCACCGCAGCCCCAAGATTCAAAGAACTGAAGTCGGGATTCGACGGAATATGCACATGGAACTGGCAGCGCTGCAGTTCATCACTGGTCAGCCCCGAGTCCTCTCGACCAAACACCAGAGCAACCTGGCAGCCCGGCAGCTCTGCCAACTGATCGAGCACCTTGTCAGCCGCCTCGCGCGGATCCACTACCGGCCAGGGAATCCGCCGATCACGGGCACTGGTACCCATAACCAGCACACAATCGGCCAGCGCCTCTTCCAGCGTGGCCACTACCCGCGCGCCCTGCAATACATCGTCGGCGCCAGAGGCACGGGCATTCGCCTCGGGGTCGGGGAAGCGCTCGGGATCCACCAGAACCAACTGGGTGATCCCCATATTCTTCATGGCCCGCGCTGCGCCACCGATGTTACCGGGATGACTGGTATTGACCAGAACCACACGTACATTGTCCAGCACAAGAAGACTCCCAGAACGGCTCTGCCACACGGCAAGGAACCCAGCATCTTACAAAAGCCCAAGAGCAAAGGCCATGATGCATTCATGTTCGCCCGCATATCTGCTACAATTTCCGGCTTTTCACAATCCCCCAATTCAGAGACACCCGTATGCAGCCCATGTTGAACATTGCCCTGCGCGCCGCACGCAGCGCCGGAGAACTGATCTATCGCTCAGTGGAGCGGCTTGACGTTCTGACCGTCAACGAGAAAGAGGCCAACGACTACGTAACAGAAGTTGACCGGGCTGCAGAACAGACCATTATTGCGACCCTGCGCAAAGCCTTCCCGGATCACGGCATACATGCTGAGGAGTCAGGCTTCCAGCCCGGCCAGGGTGAAGGCGCCGACATCGTCTGGATTATCGACCCGCTTGATGGCACCACCAATTTCCTGCGCGGCGTGCCGCACTATGCGGTAAGCATTGCCTGTCGCATCAAGGGTCGCATCGAACACGCAGTAGTGCTTGATCCGGTACGCCAGGAAGAGTTCACCGCCAGCCGTGGCCGCGGCGCCGCACTGAACGGCAAGCGCCTGCGCGTAACCTCACGCAAGACCCTGGACGGCGCACTGCTGGGCACCGGCTTTCCGTTCCGCGCCGACCAGGTTGAATCGCTGGACAACTATCTGGGCATGTTCAAAAGCCTGGTCGGCCAGACGGCTGGCATTCGCCGCTGCGGCGCCGCCAGCCTGGATCTGGCCTATGTTGCCGCAGGCCGCTATGACGCCTTCTGGGAATTCGGTCTGGCCGAATGGGATATGGCCGCAGGCAGCCTGTTGATTCAGGAAGCCGGCGGTTTGGTCAGCGACTTTACCGGTGGCCATCACTTCCTGGAAAAGGGCCACGTGGTTGCTGGCAACCCCAAATGCTTCAAGGCGGTACTCACCGCCATCCAGCCGCACCTTACTCCGGGGATGAAGCGCTAAGGCGCTTCATCAGCCGCAAGCTGGTAGCTGCAAGCGACAAGCTGTTTTGAGCTGCCCTGAAACAAAAAAGGTTCATCACGCATTTCCGGGGAATGCGGCTTTGATCTTCAGAAAGAAGTAATCAGTGTCACGGTATCCAT
>JBKBSI010000215.1:0-5752 GCA_046291745.1 Pseudomonas sp.
CCCCGCCGCGAAGGGTTTTGCGCTTTGATTTAAGCTTGCCGCTTACCGCACGAAACTTGCAGCTTAGAGCCCGCCCCCATACAGTATCCCAAACTGTCTCATTCTTACCGAGGTGCCCATGTCCCCCTTCCTGTTTGCCACCACCGCGCAGATCCTCTGCGAATCCGGCTCGGCAATTCGTCTGGCCGAACTCTGCAAAGAGCGCGGCGCAACCCGCGTGATGATCGTGACCGACCCCGGCATCACCAAACTGGGTATGCTCAACGACATCCTGCCCGGCTTTAACAAAGCCGGTATGGCAGTAGAAATCTTCGACGCCGTACAGGCTGATCCGCCCGAGTCGGTGGTCATGGCCGCCGTGGAACAGGGCCGCGCCATGCAGGCCGACCTGGTGGTCGGCTTTGGTGGCGGCAGCTCCATGGACGTCGCCAAACTGGTGGCCTTTCTCGCCCATCCAGGCTGTCAGCAAAAGCTCGCCGACATTTACGGCGTCGGCAACGCCAAGGGCCAGCGCCTGCCACTGATCCAGGTACCCACCACCGCCGGCACCGGCTCGGAAGTCACCCAGATCTCCATCATCACCACCGGCGAAACCACCAAGATGGGCGTCGTCTCCCCCATCCTGTTGCCGGACATGGCCCTGCTGGATGCCGACCTGACCCTGGGACTGCCGCCCGCCGTCACCGCCGCTACCGGCATTGACGCCATGGTGCACGCCATCGAGGCCTACACCAGCAAGATCAAGAAAAACCCCCTGTCCGACATGCTCGCCCGTGAGGCCCTGCGCCTACTGGCCGCCAACCTCGACGAAGCCGTACACAACGGCAGCAACCGCGAAGCACGCCAAGCCATGCTGCTCGGCGCCCTGCTTGCCGGTCAGGCCTTCGCCAACGCACCGGTCGCGGCAGTACATGCCCTGGCCTACCCACTGGGCGGCCACTTCCACATCCCCCACGGCCTGTCCAACGCCCTGGTACTGCCCACGGTAATCGGCTTCAACGCCCCAGCTGCCGAGCACCTGTACGCCGAGCTGGCACCGCTGCTGGTCGCCGACCTGAAGCCCGGCAACGCCGCCAGCCTGACCGAACAACTGGTAGCCGCCCTCGCCGACCTCAGCCCACGCTGCAACCTGCCCTCTCGCCTGCGTGACGCCGGTGTACCGGAAGACAGCCTGCCGCAACTGGCCAAGGACGCGATGTTGCAACAGCGCCTGCTGGTCAATAACCCAAGGGAACTGACCGAAGCAGATGCACTGGCGATTTATCGCGAAGCGTTTTAGTTTTTTCAGCAGGCAGCACAAATGCCAGGCGACCTTGGGTGACACCCGCAGTAGACCGTCTGCGCCCAGGACGGGCGCAGTCGAGCCCCCATGGATGGGTTCACGGCGTGTCTACGGAGGGTGTCGCCCAAGGCCGCCGATGCCGAACCCGTGATTAGTGGAACCACGTTTCCCGAGAGAAGACTTTGATATGAGCAACAAACCCAAACGCAGCGACTACCCCTATCTTCATCCCATCACCACCCGCTGGCACGACAATGACGTCTATGGCCATGTAAACAACGTGGTGTATTACAACTACTTCGACAGCGCCGTAAACAGCTGGCTGATCGAACAGGGCGGGTTGGATATACACCAGGGTGAACAGATCGCCTTCGTCGTCAGCTCCGGCTGCGACTACTTCGCCCCCATCGCCTTCCCCGAAGCCATCGAAATCGGCGTACGCGTAGCCAAACTGGGCAACAGCTCAGTGCAATACGAACTTGCCGTATTCAAAGCAGGAGTAGAAGAAGCCTGCGCCGCAGGCCGCTTCGTACACGTATTTGTCGAACGCGCCAGCAACAGCTCCTGTGCCATCCCCGCAGGACCACGCGCCGCACTGGAAAAACTGCTGGTCTAAAGGTTAACCCAGTACCGCAGGCAGATCGCCCGGCGTAAACAGCTCAATCCAGTAACCATCCGGATCGCGGATAAAGGCAATATTCTTCATTTTGCCGTCCTGCGGGCGCTTCACAAAGCTCACCCCCAGCTTCTCGAAACGCGCGCAGGCCGCCTCCAGATCGGGCACCGCAAAACCGATATGCCCAAAGCCCTTGGGCTCATCGTTACCATTGTGATAACTGAAATCCGCATCGTCCTCGGTGCCCCAGTTATGCGTCAACTCCAGCATCGCCGGCCGCCCAAAGGTCTGCACCAAACGCTCACGCGGCTCATGGGACCAATCCACCAGCTCATGGGTATCAATAGCCGCAAGAAAATACAGACTGAACTTCATCTGCTCAAAATCCAGCCTCTTCACCAGCGTCATACCCATAATGCGCGTATAAAAATCCAGGGTCGCCTCAGGCGACTTGATACGCAGCATGGTCTGGTTGAAAACAAAGCCTTCGGTAGCCGGATCACGGCTCTCACAAAGACCAACAGCAGATTCAAAATGGCGACTCATGGCACTAATCTCCCGGGCAGGTAGATGGAAAGACCCCAAGGGTAACATTCCCATAGACCAGCTCGAAGCGTGCAAGTGCAAGGCTTTGTGCCGAGATAAACCGAGATAGAGAGGCAGGGCCGAGGCGGTGCTCGACCCTTGGCAGCACTACTTGAAGGGCCGCTCATCCCACCAGGGATAGAACGCAGGCCGGTCCTTGCTCGGGCTGAGCTTGAACTGCGGCGGACGTTTTTCCAGGAAAGACTGCACACCCTCCTGAGCATCTGCCGACTCACCCATAAAGGCAATCGCCCGGGAATCCACCTTGTGCGCCTCCATCGGATGATCCGCCGCCATCATGCGCCACAGCAACTGACGATTGAGCAGCGCCGACATACCAGAAGTGTTATCGGCAATCTCGCGGGCCAACGCATAGGCCGCAGGCAACAGCTCGTCCGGCTCGTGAATACTGCGAATCAGACCACCCTTGAGCGCCTCTTGCGCATCGAACACGCGGCCGGTATAAACCCACTCGGCCGCCTGCATAGGGCCAACCAGGCGCGGCAGGAACCAACTGGAGCAAGCTTCCATGGTGATACCCCGGCGGGCAAAGACAAATCCAAAACGCGCCTTGGTGGAAGCCATACGAATATCCATCGGCAAGGTCATGGTCGCGCCCACACCCACAGCCGCGCCATTAAAGGCGCCAATCACCGGCTTGGTGCACTCATAGATGCGCAGGGAAACCGTACCACCGCCATCACGCAGGGTATCGCCCTCAGGCTCGTTCTGGCGCTTGTGCCGGTTAAAGGTATCGCCACCCTTCTCCAGATCCGCACCCGCGCAGAACGCCTTGCCCGCGCCGGTCACGATGACCACCCGCACATTGTCATCGGCATCCGCCGCATCAAAAGCTGCGATCAGCTCCCGGCACATGGCCGCATTGAAAGCATTCATGCGATCAGGACGGTTCAGCGTCAACGTCAGGATGCCATCCTGTACCTGGTAATCGAGTGTTTCGTAGGACATGTGGGTGCTCCCTGTTAGTCAGATGCCGCCCAGTGTAGAACTGACCAGTCACAGGGACCAGTTGAGTTACGAAAGCGTATGTGGGGGTATTGGTGGGGTGGATGAGGTTCCCGAAGCGTGCGTCTTGACGTACGTACTTTGAAGCGTACACTTTGGTAGGTAGCTAAACACGCAGGAGATGTGCCATGACCGGAATCACAGCGACTGAGGCGCGCAGCAACCTTTATCGGTTGATCGACGAAACCGCCGAGTCCCATCAACCGATTGTCATCATGGGCAAGCGGAACAAAGCAGTCTTGATATCAGAGGAAGACTGGTCGGCCATTCAGGAAACACTTTATCTGCTCTCTGTGCCTGGTATGCGTGAGTCTATTCGTGAGGGGATGGATACCCCCGTGGATGAATGCGATGAGGAGCTGAACTGGTGACATGGAAGTTGGTTTACACCAAGCAAGCACAGAAGGATGCAAAGAAACTGGCCTCCAGAGGCCTAAAGCCAAAAGCCCAAGAGTTGTTGGCGCTGATTAAAGAAGACCCCTACCGCAAGCCGCCTCCGTTTGAGAAGCTCATTGGTGATCTTGCGGGGGCCTATTCACGCCGTATCAACATCCAGCATCGCCTGGTGTACCAGGTGATCGAGGACGAGCAAGCGGTAAAAATCCTGCGGCTCTGGAGCCACTATGAATAAGGGGGTCGGATCAATATACGAGGTCCGGCCATTTGCCTCTCCGGAAAATCTGGCTTGGCAAAAGGCAAGACCTGGCCCTGTTACCCCGTGAGTTTTGGTTGATAGAGCCAGCGGGCAAATATAGCCTCGAGCTTGGAGCCACCACACATCATTTGGGAAAGCCGTTTGTGACAATAATAATGATTTTGATCCCGCTGGCAGTGGTGTGGAATCTGCTCCCGTTCCTGCTGCTACTATGGCTTTGGAAAGATCAGCCTCGTCACAGGGCCCTCACGGCGGCCATGGCTGTTGCTGGCGTGCTTTTCTATGCACTTATGTATTGGGCGTCTGCAGGAAATTATTTCTTTGTACCGCTTCCTCTCTATACATCGCTAATTGCACTCTCGACTTGGATGCTAGCTTCGAACGCGCTTGCTCGTAAATCTGTTAAGCACAACAACAATGGATGATTGACTGTCAGGCTCGTGACGGCAATCTTGCATAGGCTTGGCATCAACCGCTGGAAAGACTCGAATCAAAAGCCCCCTGGAAGGCATCGTTCATGTTCAAGCCATGCTTGAGAAATAAACTTAACGGGCACCAGTCAAAGCTCATGACCAAAGCTCATCTGAGGCAGCTCCCGCTATTCCTTGTTCTGCTTTTGATAAGCGGCTTGGCCCAGGGAAAAGAGTGCGTTGTTCTATTACACGGCCTGGCGCGCACTGCCGATTCGATGAGCAAGCTGGAAACGGCGCTGTTGAATGAAAGGTATCTGGTCGAAAATATTGACTACCCCTCTCGCAAGCATGCGGTGAAAGAACTAGCTGCCACGGCTGTAGGGCAAGGTATTGAGGCCTGCACCGCAGCGGGTGCGACCGACATTCATTTTGTGACTCACTCGCTTGGCGGCATTCTGGTGCGCACTTATATGGAAGAGCATGAAGATGTGGATATCGGGCGTGTGGTGATGCTGGGCCCGCCAAATCAGGGCAGTGAAGTAGTGGATAACCTGAAGAGTACGCCGGGTTTCGAGCTATTGAACGGCCCCGCTGGCATGCAGCTTGGAACCAACCCCGCCGATGTACCCAGATCCCTCGGCCCGGTGGATTTTGAACTTGGGGTTATTGCCGGCACGCGGAGCATTAATCTCATACTCTCGACCTTCCTGCCCAATCCGGACGATGGCAAGGTCTCAGTGGAAGCCACCAAGGTTAAAGGCATGACCGACTTTATTGCTCTGCCGGCAACCCATCCTTTTCTGATGAGAAACGAGGCCGTCATTGAGCAGACGGTACACTTTCTGAAAAACGGCTCATTCAGAAGAGACGACGAGCTCTGACAGCAGGCACGCAGTTGCCGCGTACCGGCCTGTAGTGCCAGCCTTCCCCGCCAGATAATCCTCCAGGCGCTTCAGAAAAAAGATTCGGTAGAAATTCAGGGGCAGGCCTGGAGTTTTGCTTGGCAGCAGAAAACCAAACGGGCATTGGCCCGATACATTCCGCCAGCTTAAAGGCCGGCCAAATCCGTGTCTGGAATCAAACGTACTTCAACTCGCTGACCAAGCGCTCGCGCGGCACTGGCCAGAGTGGCGATAGTCATGCCCGGGTCATTTTGATCAAGAGCCCGGTCTACT
>JBKBSI010000216.1:0-5736 GCA_046291745.1 Pseudomonas sp.
GAGATGGAACTCGGCACTCCTAGGTTCGGAGTGCATTGCATAGGGAAAACGCTGGACTCCTAAAACCGCCAAGGCTCTCAGAAAGGCGCAAATCCCGGGAAGGTCGAGTTCCACCTCGACCAGCGAGCTCGCCCGCACACACATGGCCGAGAAGGAACTCGGCCCTCCCAATAGGAGGTCAGGGCAGGGGCCGATCACCGGCCTTGTAGCGCGCAGGCGTTACGCCTTGCCAGCGGCGGAACGCCCGAACAAAGGCGTTCTCGTCGGAGAAGCCGAGTTGCTCGGCAATCTCCGCTACACGTTGCTCCCCACGCAGCGCTTGGCAGGCCATCTGCTGCAGCACGCTCTCGCGCAGGCTCTTGAACGACAGGCCATCCTCGGCCAGCTTGCGGTTCAGGTGCCGACCGCTCAGATCCAGCTGCTCGGCAATCCGCTCCTTGCCCCAACGCGGGTGATTGCGCACCAGCCGCTGTACCTCGGCACTCAGACTCTGCTGCCCGAGCGCCGCCAGATTGTGGTCGGCGAGTTGCCGCAGGTGATCGCGCAGGGCGCTGTTGGCCTGAATCTGCGGCAGCGCAAGCTGGTCGGTAGCAAAACCCAGGTGGTTGCACCCTGCATTGAAGTGCACCGGGCAACCCAGCAGGGAATGATATTCATCTGGTGCCGCCAGGGGCGCGTGGGCAAACCAGATGCCACTGGGCTGAAAGCGTCCACCGGTGGCCCAGCGGGTCAGACTCAACATGCTGGCCAATACCGCCTCGACCCGTTCGGCAGTGCGTACCCGCAGGTGCGGCTGATAGTCGATAAACGCCTGATCCTCCTCGCGGTGCAGCACAAATTCGCCGCCATCGCCGATGACCGGCGCGTACTCGACCAGCTCTTCCAGCGCTTCACCAAAGGTGTCGCAGGTCACCAGCAGCATGCCGACACTGTCCAGATGCCCCACCTGCACCTCCAGCCCCAGCTTGAGCCCGATCAGCGGATCGGCACTGACCTGGCAGAAGGCTTCCCAGAGCTCGTCCTGCCAGCCAATCGGCACCCGCTCTGCACCCTGCAGACGCGTGACCAGTGGCGCAGGCAAGCGCATACCCAGCCGTTCAGCCATCTGCACGATGGCCTGACTGTAACGCGGGGTGACGCTGTGTTCCGAGCAATCGTGCATGGCCTGAATTGCCGCTCCCATGTCCCGTTTGGGCCGATACTGGCCCAGGGTGTTCAACTAGACTGGGGATCATAACCTTGCGATGGTCGCCCTGTAATGCCGGAAGCGTGCAGAGGACTATAGGGCGCTGCTGCGAATGCCCTTTCCCAGACCGTCGATGCCCAAGCGACTGCCACGGACGGCAGAAGTGCAGAAAATGCAGGAGCAATTTTCTGCCAAGGCATCGTCGAGCGTACAGGGATGTATTTACAGCGTGTCTGGGAAAGGGCATTCGTAGCAGCGCAGACACGAAAGCTGAAGCACCAGCGAACTTATAAAAAAATAACAACGAGGAAACACCCATGTACGCAGTCATCGGCGCCGGTCCCATGGGCCTGGCCGCAGCGCGCAATCTGCAGAAGCTCGATATCCCCTTTACCGGTTTCGAACTGCACAGCGACGTCGGCGGCCTGTGGGATATCGACAACCCGCACAGCACCATGTACGACAGCGCCCACCTGATCTCCTCCAAACGCATGACCGAGTTTGCCGAATTCCCCATGCGTGACGAGGTTGCCGCCTACCCGCATCACGCGGAAATGCGCCGCTACTTTCGCGACTACGCCGAGCATTTCAAGCTCAAGCAGCATTACGAATTCAGCACCCGGGTCCTGGACATCAGCCCCGATGGCGACGGCTGGACACTGGTCAGCGAACGCGACGGCCAGCAACAGAGCCGCCGTTTTGATGGCGTACTGATCGCCAACGGCACCCTGCACACGCCGAATCTGCCCAAGCTGCCCGGCGAGTTCGCTGGCGAGCTGCTGCACTCGGCGCAGTATCGCAGCCCGGAAGTGTTCAAGGGCAAGCGCGTGCTGATCCTCGGCTGCGGTAACTCCGGTGCCGATATCGCCGTGGACGCCGTGCACCATGCCGCCAGCGTCGACATGAGCCTGCGCCGCGGTTACTACTTTATTCCCAAGTTCATCAAGGGCAAGCCCACCGACACCCTGGGCGGCAAGCTGAAACTGCCGCGCCCATTGAAGCAGCGCCTGGACGCCGCACTGATCCGCCTGCTGAGCGGCAAACCCTCGGATTATGGCCTGCCGGATCCGGACTACCGGCTGTATGAATCGCACCCGGTAATGAACTCCTTGATCCTGCACCACCTGGGTCATGGCGACATTAAAGCGCGCCGCGACATCAGCCGTATCGACGGCAATACTGTGCATTTCAGTGACGGCCAGAGCGGCGAATACGACCTGATACTGCAGGCCACCGGCTACCTGCTCGACTACCCCTTTGTCGCCCGCCAGCATCTCAACTGGCCCGCCGCAGTGGATGCCCCGCAGCTGTACCTGAACGTGTTCCACCCCGAGCATGACAACCTGTTCATGATGGGCATGATCGAGGCGGCGGGACTGGGCTGGGAAGGGCGCAACCAGCAGGCGCGGCTGGTGGCCTTGTTTATCCGTGAACAGCAGCGCAACAGCGCCGCAGCGGCACGCTTTCGACAGATCAAGCAGGAGCGGGCAGGGGTCAATCTGGATGGTGGCTACGACTATATCAAGCTCGCGCGCATGGCCTACTATGTCAACAAGGATGCCTACCTGCAAGCACTCAGGACGCATATCGACGAGCTGCAGGGCGCACCGGCAGAACAACCCATAGCCGCTACGGCCAACGCATGAGCGGCGCGCTGCCAATCCAGTTTGACCCGGCCAGCCTGATTGCGTTGAACCTGATCATGGCCTGCATGATGTTCGGCGTCTCGCTGAGCCTGCGGCTGGAAGATTTCAAGCGTATCGCCATGGCCCCGGTTGCACCTGTAGCCGGGCTGGTAGCGCAGTTTCTGCTGCTGCCGCTGGCGACCTGCCTGTTTACCTGGGCACTGCAGATCGACCCGGAACTGGCCCTGGGCATGATTCTGGTGGCGTCCTGCCCGGGCGGCAGCTTCTCCAATATCATGACCTGGCTGGCCAAGGGCAATGTCGCCGTATCGGTCAGCATGACAGCGGTCTCCAGCCTAGCGGCCACTGTGCTCACGCCGCTGAATTTCGCCCTCTACGGCTGGCTTAATCCGCATACCCGGGAGTACCTGACGCAGATCACCCTGGAGCCGGGCGGCATCCTGCTGCTGGTTCTGCTGGTGCTGGCATTGCCCCTGGTGCTCGGCATGATCACCGGGCGCAAGCTGCCAACCCTGGTGGCGCGCAGCGAGAAGCCGCTACGCATCATCTCGCTACTGGTGTTCCTGGGCTTTGTCGGTATCGCCTTCTTCAACAATTTTGGCCTGTTTATCGAGCGCTTCCACAGCTTCTTCTGGCTGGTATTTGTGCACAACTTGCTGGCGCTGTCGCTGGGTTATGGCATGGGGTGGTTGCTCAAACTGCCGGTGGCTGATCGGCGCGCCGTCACCATGGAGGTCGGCATTCAGAACTCCGGGCTAGGCCTGGTGATCCTCTTCACCTTCTTCCCCGAGGCGGGCGGCATGATGCTGATAACTGCCTTCTGGGGCGTCTGGCATCTGGTTTCCGGCCTTACCCTTTCACATATATGGGCGCGTACCGCACATGACTAAACGCATTCTCATCACCGGCGCTGCCGGGTATATCGGTCACCAGTTGGGTAACCGCCTGGCAGTTGATTACCTGGTTATGGGCACCGATATCCGCCCGCATGACAATCTGGCCTTTTGGCTGGAGCAGATGGACATACGCGACCCGGCTCTGACGCAACTACTGATACGCGAGCAGATTACCCATGTGGTGCATCTGGCGTCGGTGTTGCAAGCCTCCAAGGACCGCGCCCGGGACTATGACATTGATGTAAACGGCACCCGCAACCTGCTAGAATGCTGCCTTGCGGCAGGGGTAAAGCATCTGACTGTCACCAGCTCAGGCGCTGCTTACGGCTATCACGCCGACAATCCACCCTGGATCGATGAACAGGACGCCCTGCGCGGCAATCCCGAGTTCGCCTACTCCGATCACAAGCGCCAAATCGAAGAAATGCTCGCCGACTATCGCCACAGGCACCCCGAGCTGCAGCAATTGATCTTCCGCCCCGGCACCGTGCTGGGCACCGAGACGCGCAACCAGATCACCAACCTGTTCATGGCCCCGCGCATCCTTGCGCTCAAGGGCAGCGATTCACCCTTCGTATTCATCTGGGATCAGGACGTTATCGGCGCCATGGAAATGGGGCTTCGCGAAGACAAGACCGGCATCTACAATATGGCCGGTGACGGGGCGCTGACCATGGCCGACATCGCCCAACGCCTGAATAAACCCCTACTGACCTTACCCGTGTGGCTGGTCAAAGCTGGGTTGCAGGTAGCAAAATGGCGCGGCAAACCGACCGGGCCGGAGCAGGTAAACTTTCTGCGTTATCGACCGGTACTGAGCAATCGACGCTTGAAGGAAGAGTTCGGCTACCCGCTGGCGAAGACCTCGGCAGAGACCTTTGAGTATTTTGTCGAGGCGAACGGGTTGAGGCGCTGACGCGCAGCTGCAAGCTGCAAGCTGCAAGCTGCAAGCTGCAAGCTGCAAGCTGCAAGCTGCAAGCTGCAAGCGCTCAGGATGATTTGTTGTGCGTACCGGTCAACAATCGTGGCGTTACTTTTTACACTTTAACCACAAGCAGCTCGGACTGCTTCAAACTTGCCGCTTGAAGCTTGAAGCTGGCGACCAACGGGAGCCCCCATGCACGTAACGCTGATAACAGGCGCCGCCTCCGGCCTGGGCTGGGCCATGGCGCGCCACTGGTTCGCTGCCGGTCACAGCCTGGTACTGGCCGATATCGATGAAGCAGGCCTTGCCGCCCGCGCCGAGGAGCTGGGTGATGCCGAGCGTGTGCTGACCGTCACCATGGACATTACCCAGGCGGCTGATATCCGCTATCTGATCGATGAGGTACAGCACCGCTTCGGCCGTTTGGATCTGCTGGTCAACAATGCTGGCATCACCCACCGCTCACCCGCGCACCAGACCAATCCGGCGGTATTCCGCAAGGTCATGGCTGTGGACTGGCAAGGCCCGGTGGAGCTGACCATGGCTGCGCTGCCACTATTGCGCGAGTCCGCCGGCAGTATTGTCTGCATCGGCTCCATGGCTGGCTGGATGCCTGTACCCGGTCGCGCCGCCTATTGCGCCGCCAAAGGCGCGCTCACGCAGTTCTTTGAAGTGCTGCGCCTGGAGCTGGAGGCCGACGGCATCCACATACTTATGGCCTACCCAAGCTTTCTCGACACACCCATCGAGAACCACGCGCTCGGCCGCGACGGCAGCACCGCCAAGCATCCCCGCTCAATGGTAGGTGGCATGCGCAGCGCCGAATGGATGGCCGAACTGATCGACAAAGGCTTGAAGAACGGCAAACGCTGGCTACTCCCCGAACCCGTCTCAAAGTTCGGCAGCCTGCTCTGGCGCATCGCCCCGTCTCTATACCTGCGCCAGGTACGCAAACGCTTCGCCGGAGAACTGCGCTAAATGATGCGCACTACACCAAATGGTGGGAGCCGCGGCCCCGCGGCGAAAACAGACTCCGCTTTCGCGCCGAGGCCGGCGCTCCCACCTGGGAAGGTCGGGGTCCCA
>JBKBSI010000217.1:0-5710 GCA_046291745.1 Pseudomonas sp.
GCCTGGTGTTGTTGCTGCAGGCGTCCGGGGCGCCTGTGGTGGATGCGGCCAGTACCTCGGGCAAGGCCTTGCTGGGGTTTGTGCGCAAGCTGCCGGCGGTGGCCTGGGCAGTGATGTTGTTTGCCGCCTTCGAGGCCATGACCCTGACCCTGTTGCCGGTTTACCTGATACGCGAGGGGTTTGATGCGCAGCGCGCGCTCTTTATGGTCGGCACCGTGGTGATCGGCGATGCGGCACTGCAGGTGCCCATCGGCTGGCTGGCGGACAAGCTGTCACGCACCACCTTGTACAAGGCCTGTGGGGTGATTCTGCTTGCCTCCAGTCTGGCGATTCCGCTGCTGCTGCAGACTGCCCTGATCTGGCCGGTGCTGGTGTTGTTCGGCGCCAGCGCGGGCGGGCTCTATACTCTGTCGCTGATCCTGATCGGACAGCGTTACCGGGATGACGCACTGGTGCGTGCCAATGCGCATATAGCCATGTTGTGGGGGCTTGGTAGCTTGCTGGGTCCGCTGTCTACCGGGGCTGCCAGTCAGTGGCTAAGCAGTCATGCCCTGCCGCTATTGATGGCTATCGCTGCGCTGATCTTTATCGTGCTGGCCTGGCAGCGTGGTGCTTTCAGCGATGTAGCCATCCCCGAGCCAACGGCCCAGGCCTCACAGGAGGGTTGAGCTCCATCTCGACCAGCAGCGTTACAGTCGAGTCCTTTGGCCGAGGTGGAACTCGGCCTTCCCGGGTGCTGCGTTTGTGCGGGGGTGCGAGTGGTTTTGCTGGGAGGGTCGAGTTCCATCTCGACCAGCAGCGGTACGGAGAGGAGATCGGTTGCAGGCCTAGCGCCACTGATACTGCAGACCCACACCGACCAGCCATTGGCGGTCTGGCGCGGGCTCGTAGTAGCGTGCACCGGCGCCGTTGACGATCAGTGAGCCGATATAGTCGCGATCACCCAGGTTGTCGATCCGCGCGAAGGGCTCGACCTCCCAGTTACCTACTGTGTGGGTATAGGCCGCGCGCCAGTTGAACACGGCATAGCCGGAGGCGCTGGCGCTATTGTCATCCGTGGCGTAACGCTGACTCAGGCTCTGCGCCTCCAGCGCGGTGCTGAAGCCGCTGCCGGGTGGTTGCCAGCTCAGCTCGGCGAACAGGCTGTGGCGCGGTACGCCGGGCAGGGTACGACCAGACAGGTCGCTGCCGTCGGCGCGCTGATAGCGATCAAAGCGCGCATCCAGCAGGGTGTAGGCCAGGTAGGCGCTAATGCCGTGATCAAAGCCCTGCTCGACTGCCAGTTCAAGGCCGCGTCGGGTTGAGCGTCCGGCGTTGGCAAAGGTTCCTCGGCCGGTGAGCTCCTGTTGTGCACCGGCAACGATCTCATCCTTCACCCGGCTTTCGAACAGCGCCAGATCAATCCGGGTGCGGTCGCGCCGAAACTTCATGCCGATTTCGGCATTGCGCGACTTGCTCGGTGTCAGCTCGAAATTCAGCCCGCTGCCCTGGGGTTGATAGGCCAGCTCCTGGAAAGTCGGTGTTTCAAAGCCTTGTCCCAGTGCGGCATACAAGCTGAGCGTGGGAGTCCATTGGTAACTCAGGCCGAGTGCCGGGTTGGTCTGCCGGTAGCGCACGCTGCCGCTGTCATCCTGGCCGTCGAGCAGGTAGGCGTCGTCAGAGTCGAATTCCACCCGGCTATGCCGCACCCCTGCCGTCATCGTCCAGCGCGGATCCAGTTGCCAGGTGCTGATCAGATACAGGTCCTGGCTGTCGACGGCGTTGAACTCGTCCCGCTGCTGGTTGCCCTTGCGACCGTTCTGATTGACGAAGCCCTCACGCTGCTCGCCCTGGTAGTCGTAGGTAACGCCCGCCGCCAGCTCCACTGGCAGGCCAAACAATTGGGTATTGCGCTGCCAACCGAGTTCGCCGCCGCCAAAGTGCCGGTCCAGCTCGATCACCCCGCCGCCAGCAAACTGGCCGCCGCCGGGGAAGGCCAGGTACTGCTGCACGAAGCGCTCGCCGCCGTAAACCATGGCGGTGATCTGATCATCGTTGCCAAGCCGCCGGGTGTAATTCAGGCCTGCCTGGTTGTGGCGCACGCTCTTGCGAGTGTTGAATGTCTGGCTGGCAGCTACCGCTTGGCGCCGGTCATCACGCACCTGTTGTGCGGTCAGGCCGAGTGGATCCTGGGTGTCGGGTTGATCGAGGCTGTTGATCAGCAGGGTCAGGCTGGAAGCATCGTCGATATCCCAGCCCAGGCGCAGATTGGCGGTGTCACGCTGGGTCTGGCTGTGATCGCGGTAGCCGTCGGTCTCCAGCCGGGCGATGTTGGCATTGATATTCAGATCGCCATGTTGGGCACCGTAGCGCAGGCGGGAACGGCGCAAGCCGTCAGGTCCGAAGGCTGTGCGATTTTCCAGGGTTGGGTAAAAAGCTCCCTCGCCGGTAAAGCCTTGGATGATGCCGCCGGAGGCGTTGCCGTAGAGCGTTGTCAGTGGACCGCGCAGGACTTCAATGCGCTGCATGCTGTCTAGGTCAAAGAGTGCCGGTTGGCCCTGGCCATCGGGCATGGTCAGGGGAATGCCGTCCTGCACCAGACGTACTCCGCGCACGCCGAAGGCGGCACGGGCGCCGAAGCCGCGGGAGGATATCTGCAGGTCCTGGGCGTAGTTCTGCCGATTCACTGCTACCAGTCCAGGTACCCGCTGCAGGGATTCCGACAGATTGGCTCCCAGATTGGCGGTTTCCAGTTGTGCAGCGCCCAGTGTGTCGCGGGCCAGCGGTAGCCGCGTGTCCTGTTCCTGGGCTTCGCTGCCGAGTACCACCTGGGTAGGCAGGCTGAGCTGTCTTTCCTGGGCCAGGGTAGTGCCGGAAGCAGCGAGGCTAACGAAAAGGCTGATGGCGCAGGGGGCAAATCGTTTCATGAAGTCGGGGGTGTCCAGAGCAGGCAAAGCCCGACTATACAGCGCCGGGCTCTGACTACCGACGCTCAGGTCTTGGGTTTTTGTTGCGAAAGAATGCGTTTCAACGGCGGCAGCACGGTATCGCTGGCGCTGACGCTGTCGTCACTCAACTGGTCGCGGAAATTTTCCAGTGGTGGGTCCTGCTTCTCGTCGTGCTCGAAGACTGGCGGGCTGAACATATAGGCCACCAGCAGACGGTTCAGGGCGGCCAGACTGTCGCGATGGGTGCGTTCATAGCCGTGGGTGGCGTCGGTGCCAAACCCAATCAGTGCAATGCGCGTGTCGGTGCCCGAGCGGATCGCCGATTCCGCATCGCTGTGGTAATAGCGGAACAGGTCGCGGCGCACCGGGATCTGGTCGCGGTGGCAGAGGCTCTGCAGGTGACGAGTCAGGTGATAGTCATAGGGCCCGCCGGAGTCCTGCATGCACAGGGTCACGGAGTGCTCGGTAGTGCTTTGACCCGCAGCAGAGGGGGCGATATCCACACCGACAAACTCACTCACATCCCAGGGCAGCACACCCGCCGAGCCGGTGCCGGTTTCCTCGGTGATGGTAAAGACCGGGTGGCAGTCCATGGGTAGCAGTTCGCCGCTGTCGACCACCTGCTTGATGGCGGTAAGCAGTGCTGCCGCACCGGCCTTGTTGTCCAGGTGTCTGGAGTTTATATAGCCGGTTTCGGTAAATTCGGGCAAGGGATCAAAGGCGACAAAATCACCGACATGGATGCCCAGGGCTTCGGTTTCTGCGCGGCTGGTGGTTTCCGCATCAATCCGCAGCTCCAGGTGGTCCCAACTGACTGGCAAACTGTCCACCCCTTCATTGAAGGCGTGCCCGGAGGCCATCAGCGGCAGTACGCTGCCGCGCATGCAACCATGGTCGCCAAACAGGCTGACTCGGCTACCTTCGGCAAAGCGGCTGGACCAGTGGCCTATGGGCGCCAGTTCCAGGCGCCCGTTGCTCTTGATGCCGCGAACCATGGCGCCGATGGTGTCCAGGTGGGCCGCTACCGCACGGTCTGGAGTGGCCTGCTTGCCCTTGAGGGTGGCGCGAATGGTGCCGCGGCGGGTCAGTTCATATTCCACGCCCATGGCGTCCAGGTGTTCGGCAACGTAGCGCACTATGCCATCGGTAAAGCCGGTCGGGCAGGGAATGGCGAGCATCTCCAGCAGTGTGCGCTCGAGAAATTCCATATCGGGTCCGGGGTAGTTCTGGGTCATGTGTTCCTCCGTTCGATCTAGATCTGAGCCGTCAGGGGTGAGCGCGGCTGAGCGGGAACAGCAGGTCGATAAAGCATTCCGCGGTGGGTTGTGGTTCGTGGTTGGCCAGGCCGGGGCGCTCATTGACCTCGATGATCACGTAATCCGGCTGGTCCGGTTCCGGGACCATCAGGTCCAGCCCGGCAACGGGAATTTCCAGCGCTCTGGCGGCGTCAATGGCGGCCTGGGCCAGTGCCGGGTTGAGCTTGCGGGTCACGTCTACCAGCATGCCGCCAGTGTGCAGATTGGCGGTACGCCGCACAAACAGCTGTCTTCCATAGGCTAGTACATCGTCCAGACTAACGCCCTGGGCTTCGACCGTGCGTCGGGTTTCCTCGTCCAGCGGGATGCGGCTTTCGCCCTGGGTGCTGGCCTGACGTCGGCGGCTCTGCTTTTCGATCAGCTGCCTGAGGGTTTTTACCCCGTCGCCACAGACCTCTGCTGGCCTGCGGATCGCCGCTGCGACGACCTGATAATTGATCACCAGAATGCGCAGATCCTGGCCCGGGTGGTAACTCTCCAGCAGCACCTCGTTATCAATCTTGCGTGCTTCAGAGATGGCCGCCTCCAGGGCGTCGTCGTCACGGATATCGACGGCGACGCCCTGCCCCTGTTCGCCATTGTTGGGCTTGACTACCAGAGCACCCTGTTCGGCCAGAAAGGCCGCGTTTTCCTCGGCGCTACCGGCAACCTGGAACTGCGGAGTGCTGAGTCCGGCGCGCTGCAGGGTGCGATGGGTGAGTTGCTTGTCCTGGCACAGGGTCATGCTGATTGAGCTGGTCAGGTCGCTCAAGGATTCACGGCAGCGTATTTTACGTCCGCCCTGGGTAAGGCTGAACAGGCCGCCTTCGGCGTCATGTACGCATACTTCTATGCCCCGTCGCCGCGCCTCCAGGGTGATGATCCGCGCATAGGGGTTCAGGTTGCGGTCCTCGTCCGGGCCGATAAACAGCGCCTGGTTGATGCTGTTCTTGCGCTTGAGCGCAAAGGTTTGCAGTTTGCGGAAACCCAGCTTGCTATAGAGGGCCTTGGCCTGCTTGTTGTCATGCAACACCGACAGATCCAGATAGGTGCAGCTACGGCTCATGAAATATTCAATCAGGTGGCGTACCAGGGTTTCGCCAACGCCAAAACGCTGGGTGTGGCTATCCACTGCCAGGCACCAGAGGCTGGAACCCTGTTCCGGGTCGGCGAAGGCCTTGGCGTGGTTGAGCCCCATTACGGTGCCGATAACCTCGCCGCTGTCTTCGTCTTCGGCCAGCCAGAATACCGGACCGCCGTCTTCGCGCGGGGTGATCTTCTGGGGGTCAAGGCAGGCCATGTTCTGCAGTTTGTAAAGGCGGTTGATGGCCTCCCAGTCTGCTGCGCCGTGCGGGTGGCGCAAATGAAAGCCCTGGGGCAGCAAGTGCGCCGGGCGATAGCTGCTGAACCACAGACGCAGGGTATCGGAAGGGTCAAGAAACAGCTGCTGGGGTGCGAAGGACAGCACCACCTGGGGATCGGCAACGT
>JBKBSI010000218.1:0-1978 GCA_046291745.1 Pseudomonas sp.
CACCGTACCCACTTCGAGGAAACCAAAACCCAGGGCGGCCAGACCATCGACGGCAGCAGCATTCTTGTCCAGCCCGGCGGCCAGACCTACGGGATTATCGAAAGTCAGGCCCATGACCTCGACCGGGTTAGGCGCGACGGGCCGCGACATCAACGAAGCCAGGCCCAGCCGCCCGGCAGCACCGATCATATCCAGAGCCAGGTCGTGGGAGGTTTCGGCGGGAAGGCGAAACAGCATTGAACGCATCATGGAATACATGGGGCAAACCCTATGGCAAATATCTGCAGCAGAGTATACCTGCTTCGCAGCCGCCATGGCGGTCGCGAAGCAGGCTCAACCGCCAAGACGCTCTAGCGAAATCAGTTTGCCAGCGCTGGTAAAGCGCATGACAAAGCTGCCGTAGATGCCTTCATGGGTAAGGAAGGGTCGTAAATGGTGGGCGGGTAGACTGACCCGCCGCCCATCACGACTGATCATCAACACCCGCCCCGCCTCGCCCCGATACCAGGCCAGATAACGCTCGGCCGGCAGGGCGATGTCCACTACCAGTTGATCGGCACTCAATCACTCCGGCTCCTGCGCTGCCTCACAACCCGACTCGCTACTACCCAGACGAGCAGCCTGGGCCAGATCGAGCAACTCGCGCATGGCTACCGCCACCATCGGATAGTCGCCGCTACCAGCGCTCTTCAGATCGGTGAGCATGGCGCGCCAGCGCTGTATCAGCGACGGATTGAGTTCCATCCACTGCGGCAGCAAATCCTCGACGGTACTGCCCTCCTTGGCCAACTGCAGCACCGCAATGGTCATGGTCCGGGTCTGCCAATCCAGATCATCGCGATAGCTCTCCCGCGCCAGTGCCTGCCAATGGTTATCCACCGGCAAGCTGTTGATCTGTAATGCAAACCACGGCAATTGCAGTTCACTACCCAGGGAAAAGAACACCTGCGCCACCAGTTCGCTAGGCTGCCCCGTGCTGTCAGCCGCTTCAATAATGCCGAGCAGGGTGTAGAAGTGACTGGTGCCTGCTACCAGACGAGCAATGGACTCGGGCACACCCGCTTCCACATAGGCATCGAACTTGGCCTCCCACTGACTGCGCACTGGACCCTCGAACCAGGCGTCGAACTGCTTGGCCAGACACTCTACCCGTGGGGCAAAGTGCGCCACCTCACGCTCAGGATTCAGGTCTGCGCGACGATTACGCAGGAACCAGCGCGTGGCCCGTCGACCAAGGCGCATCAGATCGTCCATCAGTTCGAGTTGGACGCTGGAAGCCACCTGATAATCCAGCGCCTCGATGGCGGCAAAATGCGCCTTCAGATTGAACACATCGCGGGCCACCACATAGGCTCTGACGATATCTCCAGCACTGGCACCGGTGGACTGCTCCAGCCGCCGCAGGAAGGTGATGCCCATATGGTTGACCAGGTCATTGGCTAATTGCGTGGCAATGATTTCACGCCGCAGACGGTGCTCCGACAAGGCCTTGCCGTGCTTCTTGACCAACGCCGCCGGAAATGCGGTCGCCAACTCCCTGGCCATATAACCGTCTTCGGATACGTCCGAGGCAGCCAGTGCCTCCTTCAGGTCGCCCTTGGAGTAGGAAATAAGCACCGACAGTTCCGGGCGGGTCAAACCCGTCCCCTGGGCGCTGCGCTCAGCCAGTTGATCGTCTTCTGGAATAAATTCGAGCGAGCGATTGAGCTTGCCGCTGGTTTCCATCGCGCTGATAAAGCGCCGGTACTCGGCCATGGTCTTGGCGGCCTGATGCTGAGCCAGACTAATGGCCTGGGTCTGCTTGTAGTTGTTCGCCAGCACCAGCTCGGACACCGCCTCGGTCATGCTCGACAGCAACTTGTCGCGTTGCTTGCCGGTCATGTCCTGGGCAGCCACCACCTCGTTCAACAGGATCTTGATATTGACCTCATGGTCCGAGCAGTCGACACCAGCGGCGTTGTCGATAAAGTCGGTATTC
>JBKBSI010000218.1:1988-5692 GCA_046291745.1 Pseudomonas sp.
TTCAAGGCGCCACCATTGATGGCGAACTCGACCCGGCCGAGCTGCGTCATGCCCAGGTTGCCGCCCTCGCCAATTACCCGACAACGCAGGTCGCGGCCATTGACGCGCAATACATCGTTGGCCTTGTCGCCCACATCCGCATGGCTTTCAGCTGCGCCTTTGACGTAGGTACCAATACCACCGTTCCAGATCAGATCCACCGGCGCCTTGAGCAAGCGATTGATCAGCTCATTGGGCGTCAGCTTTTGTGCATCGATGTCGAAGGTACTGCGTATTTCTTCACTCAAGGTAATCTGCTTGAGACTGCGCTCGAACAGACCACCACCCTTGGAGATCAGCTTGGCATCGTAATCAGCCCAGCTGGAGCGCGGCAGATCGAACAGGCGCTGACGCTCTTCGAAGCTACTCTGCGGATCCGGAGTCGGGTCGATAAAGATGTGCTGGTGGTTAAACGCCGCGACCAGCTTGAGACTTTGCGAAAGCAGCATGCCATTGCCGAACACGTCACCTGCCATGTCGCCGATACCGACCACGGTGACCGGGTCCTTCTGCACATCTATGCCGCGTTCGCGGAAATGACGCTGCACCGAGACCCAGGCGCCCTTGGCGGTAATACCCATTTTCTTGTGGTCGTAACCAGCCGAGCCGCCGGAGGCAAAGGCATCGCCCAACCAGAAGTTGTACTCGGCGGCAATACCGTTGGCGATATCCGAAAAGGTCGCAGTACCCTTGTCGGCAGCCACTACCAGGTAAGCATCGTCATCATCATGGCGGAACACCTGGCTCGGCGGCACCACCTTGCCGTCCACGCGGTTATCGGTCAGATCCAGCAGTCCCTTGATAAACAGGCGATAGCAGGCAATTGCCTCCTGCTGCACCTCGTCGCGGCTACCGCCCGCAGGCAGACGCCTGGGCACGAAGCCGCCCTTGGCGCCAACCGGCACAATCACTGCGTTCTTGACCTGTTGTGCCTTGACCAGCCCCAACACCTCGGTGCGGTAATCCTCCTCGCGATCCGACCAGCGCAGGCCGCCCCGTGCCACCTTGCCACCGCGCAGATGTACGCCTTCAAAGCGCGGCGAGTAGACAAATATCTCATACATCGGCCGCGGTAGCGGCAGGTCGGGAATCGCCGTAGGATCAAACTTGAGGCTGATATAGTTCTTGGCCTCGCCGCGTGCGTCATTCTGGTAGAAATTGGTGCGCAGAGTGGCCTTGATCAGGTCCAGATAGCGCCGCAGGATACGGTCTTCGTTGAGCACCGCCACGCCATCCAGAGCCCCGAGAATGGCCGTCTCCAGGCGCTGCTGCATGACTTCCAGATCATTATCGGACAGCTTGCGGGCCAGATAGAAGCGGGTCTTGAACAGCCTGACCAGCTCATGCGCAACATTGGCGTGGGTAACCAGGGTATTGGCAATATAGGGCAGCTCGAAGCCCATGCGGATCTGCTTCAGATAGCGCGCATAGGCGCGTACCAGTGAGACATCACGCCAGGACATGCGCGCCTGCAAGACCAGTCGGTTAAAGCCGTCATTTTCGGCGTTGCCGCGCCAGACTTGCTCAAAGGCGTCGCGGAACAGCTCGTTGACTTCCTGGATATCCAGGGTGCTGTCCTGCGCGTAGGTAAACTCGAAATCATGGATCCAGAACTGCTGGCCGTCCCGCCGCACGAAGCAGAATGGAAACTCGCCCAGAACCCGTAGCCCCAGGTTTTCCAGAATCGGCATGATGTCCGACAGGGGCAGCGGTTCGTGCAGGTGATAGAGCTTGCAATGCAACACACCAGCTCGATGCGAAATCGGCTGATAGAAGCTCATCGCCAGTGGCCGCTCCTCGGTCAGGCTGAGCATGTGCTGCATGTCGACCACACCGCTGGCCGGATTGAAACGTTCGGCGTAACCAGCCGGGATGCCCTTGTTGAAATCATCCAAGGTGGCGGTTGAGCGCGCCTCCCCCAGGGTTTCCAGCAGGCGGTCACGGAAATCGTCCTGCCAGTCACGACAGATCTGAATGATGTCCTGCTCTATTTTCGCCGGGTCCACATCAAGGTCCTTGGTCGGGTCCACACTGAGAATGAATTGAGTTCGTGCCAGCACGGACTCGGAAAAGTAGGTCCAGAACTCGCAATCGCTGGCCTGTAGCCGGTCCATCAACACACGCTCGACCTTACGACGGATTTCCGTCGAATAGATCTCCCGCGGGATATACGCCAGGCAATAGTAGAAGCGACCATAGTTGCCACTGCGCAGGAACACACGAATCTGATTACGCTCCTGAATCTGCACAATGCTCAGTGCCGTGGAGGTCAGTTGCTCCTCGGTCATCTGGAACAGGTCATCACGCGGCAGGACCTGCAGCACCTGATCCAGTTCCTTGCCCAGGTGGCTGTTGCGGGTAAAGCCCGAGGCTTCACGCACCGCCGCCACCTTGCGCCGCAGATGCGGCATCCGCTCCACCGTATCGGCGTACACCCGGGAGGTGTAGAGCCCCATGAAGCGGTGCTCGACAAGTACCTTGCCGTTGGTGTCCACTTCACGTATCGAGACATAATCGGGGTAAGCCGGGCGGTGCACCTTGCTGAAGTGCGAGGCCTTGGCAAATGATAGCAAGGTCGGCGCCTGCAAGTACTCCAGTACGCGGTCGGGCAGCCCTTCCAGCGACTCCTCCCGGCTGCCCAGACTGACAATACCCAGGCTATGCTTGGGCTGCATACCCAGCCGCTTTTGCTTGAGCCCCTCGCCGATGGCAAAGCGCTCATAGCCAAGAAAGGTAAAATGGTCATCAAGCAGCCAGTCGAGAAAGGCCACACATTCCTCACGCTCTTCAGCGGGGAAAAAGCTGAAGGCCTTACCCGGCAGGGCTTTTATCAGCTTGCGCGCCTGGGCCTGCATGGCATCGAAATCGCCCACCGCAGCACGCACATGAATCAACACCTGCTCTAGATAACCGCGCAGTTGCTTCAACTCAGCCGGACCCGCACAGCGGTCAATTTCGATATACATGACCGACTCTTGATGGGCATTGCTGGCCGTACCACCGCGCTCACACAGAGATTGCAGTTGGCCATCCTCGCTGCGCTGCACCGTCATGACACTGTTCTGCAGGGTGTGGATGGCATAGCCACGCCGATTCAGTTCGGTACGAATCGAGTCAACCAGAAAAGGCGAGTCGCGGTGCAGTATCTCGACCACCGAATGGGTGGATTGCCAGCCGTGCTGCTGGATGTCAGGATTGAACACACGGAGCTTTTCACCGACACCATCAAAGCGTTGAAAAAAGCGCCAGAAGGACAAGGTACAACCCAGCAGATCAGTATCATGCCGGTGTAACAATTCCTCCAATGGAGCAATGCCGAAGAACTGCTCGCTGAAGCGTATGATATTGGGCTGTTCGCTGGCTTCAACCAGCTCCAGCAGACGGTGTTGCAGAGTATCGAGAAATTCTTTTCTACTACTGGCCATGATAAATGCCATGCTGCCTCCAGATAACCCCTGACAGGGCTGACCCGGCATGGGTCATATGGATGTGAAGAGATCGCGCCCGGTGCAGTCACTAAAAAAACCGGGCCAAGGCATAATACCGAGTCTAGACCATAGACCTTTAGCTACAGTGACAGTTTCGTGCATGAACACGACACCAGGGGATGGATAACACCTTATGACCCACTATGAATCACTGCTCAGTTTGCGTACCTGGATGGG
>JBKBSI010000219.1:0-5677 GCA_046291745.1 Pseudomonas sp.
GGCACATCATGAATCCAGACCTAGGCTTGACCTTCCAGGACCAGTTCTCCGCCAGCGCAGAGCCCGTGGAGTTTTTGCAGATACGTTTCAGCGACATCGATTTTGTCAGTCACGAGCTGTGCACCACCCTGTTTGAAATACCCTGGGGCGAAGAACAGGCCATACACGCCCTGTCGCTGGACTTTGATCAGCCCATTCTGCTTGAACTGCTCTCCAGACTGACGCCGGAGGAGCAACAAAGCTTTATCAGCGAGGTCAACGGCCAACTGCCGCCCTTCCACGTCAGCCTGCCCGAACCGGTATTGATAGACCGTGTGAGTTGCGTATTGGGTGAACCCCAGGAGGTCGAAGGCGAGGTCTTTGTACCCTTCGTTATCCAGTCCCTGGGGTAATACAAAAGAGCCGCTAGCGCAGGATATAGTCAATACTGGTAACCACCCGCACGCGCTTGATTTCCGGGGTGAAAGGATCGACATCCTCAATCGAGAAGTAGCCTTGGGAGGCCCGGCGAATACTGCCGACCTCGGCATCCGCATCGCGGGCAAACTGGTCGGCCGCCGCCCGCGCATCCTGGGTTGCGTGGGCGATCATTTCCGGCTTGATCGATTCCAGTTGGGTGAAGACAAAACGCGGCTGAAATTCGTAGCTCTGGGTCAGCGCCACCCCTGACTTGACCAGTTCACCCACCGATTGCATACCCGCCTTGACCCGCGTCACATCACTGGTACGCACCAGCACTGTGGCGTCAGCCCGATAACGTTCAGCGGGCAGCGCCGAGCCGTATACATTGGCATGCTGATCGGTAATTTTTGGCATGGACAGCTGGATATCATCGGCGACAAATCCCTGCAGCAGCAGGAAGGAACGAATCAGGCTTTGCTGGGACTCAATGCCCCCCTGCAACTGATCCAGCTCGTTGCCCACCACGGAAAAGTTGATCGGCCAGAGGGCCAGGTCGGCTTCCACTGTGCGCTCGGCTAGGCCCTTGACGCTGACCACACGATCGGCGTCGCGGAACTGCAGCATACCGCTCTTCAAACTGACAGCCATGAAGGCCAGCGCCAGCGCTATGAACAGCGCCGCCACTACGCCAAGCAGATTCATTCGGGATCCAGTGGTCATTATCAATGCTCCTCAAGGCCAGGTTTCAGTGCCGGACACAGCAGCATAGCACCAGGAATCAAAAAGCCCAGCAAGCGCTAGCCAGAGAAACGTAGAACGTACTTATGCCCGTGCAACAGCAATGATGATGAACCCGCCCGAAGCTGGCTGGGGGAGCAATAAAAGGTCTAGACTGGCGTTTTTCATGAGGACCATTCGATGTCATATGCTCAGGAGCTGAGGGCGCAGTTGGCCATTCCAGTCATAGCCTCGCCGCTGTTTATCATTTCTAATCCCAAGCTGGTTGCCGAGCAGTGGCTGAGCCAACTGACGACCGAACTGGCGCAATACCAGGCCGCACACCCGGAAATCAAGGTCGCGCCCTTTGCCGTCAACCAGATAGTGCACCACTCCAACGACCGCCTGCAGCACGATCTGGACATGTGCGCCAAGTACAAGGTGCCGATCATGATCACCAGCCTGCGCGCGCCCCATGAGGCGGTAGAGGCGGCGCACTCATACGGCGGCAAGGTGTTCCATGACGTGATCAGCGTGCGCCACGCGGAAAAGGCTATCGAGGCCGGAGTCGACGGTCTGATTCTGGTCTGCGCCGGTGCCGGCGGTCATGCTGGCACCCTGAGCCCCTTCGCCCTGGTCTCGGAAGTACGCAAGATTTACGACGGCCCGATCATTCTCTCCGGCTCCATTTCCCGCGGTGAACAGATACTCGCGGCAGAGGCCATGGGTGCGGACTTCGCCTATATGGGCACACGTTTTATCGCCACCCATGAGGCTAACGCCGACGCAGCCTACAAGCAGATGATCGTCGATAGCAATGCCAAGGATGTGGTCTATTCCAATCTGTTTACCGGCGTGCACGGCAACTACCTGCGCGGCAGTATCGAACAGTCGGGACTGGATCCCAACGCCCTGCCGGAAGCGGACAAGAGCAGCATGTCCTTCGGCTCCGGTGGCAGCAGCAAGTCCAAGGCCTGGCGTGATATCTGGGGTGCTGGGCAAGGGGTCGGCAGCATTGGTGAAGTCACCTCCACCGCTGCAGTCATCGATGAGCTAAAGCGTGACTATCAGGCAGCCAGGGCGCGCCTCTTAGGCTGAGGCTGGAGTATCGGACGCTGCTGTATTAGCGTCCGATTATTCGTCGCGGCGCAGGTCCTCGGGGATATCCGGTTTGGGCATGGCCCCAGGGGCCTTGCCCTGCCCCGCCCGGTATTGGCGCAACTGGAACACGTAGGCCAGAACCTGAGCCACGGCCATATAGAGGCCAGAGGGAATCTGCTGATCCAGCTCGGTACTGTAGAACACCGCCCGTGCCAGCGGCGGAGATTCCAGCACTATCACTTCATTCTCGGCCGCCACCTCACGGATCCGCAGGGCAAGAAAGTCCGAGCCCTTGGCAACGACTACCGGCGCACCCGATTGCAAGGGGTCGTACTTGAGCGCCACGGCGAAATGCGTCGGGTTGGTAATCACCACGTCGGCCTTGGGCACCTCGCCCATCATGCGCCGCTCAGCCATTTCCCGCTGCAGTTGACGAATACGCGACTTGACCTCCGGCTTGCCCTCGGAGTCCTTGTACTCGTCCTTGATCTCCTGCTTGGTCATGCGCAACTTCTGCTTGTTGTCCCACATCTGAAAGGGGATATCGACCAGGGCAATAACAATCAGCGAACTGGCCAGGATCAGCAGTGAGGTGGAGAGAATCCAGGCGCTGTGATAGATGGCATCAGGTAACGGCTGGCTGCCCAGGGAGAGCAAATCACGCTGGCGCATGTTCAGTACGATCAAGGCCACTGACAGTACCACCAGAAACTTGGCCAGGGCTTTCAGCAACTCGACCAGCGCCTTGAGGGAGAACATCCGTTTGAGCCCGGCCAAGGGATTCATGCGCGAGAACTTGGGTGCCATGGCTTTGGCGCTCATCAGCCAGCCACCGAGCAATATCGGGCTGCCCAAAGCGGCAATCAGCAGCACGAAAAACAACGGTGCCAGCACATCGATACCGATACCCACCGACGCCAGTAGGTGCAACGCCATGGTGTCGGTGGAGTACAGCGTTTCGCGCTCCAGAGAAAAATTGAAGGCCATGAGATCCAGCAGGCGACGCGCCATACCCGGGCCAAAGGCTATCAGAGCGATCGCCGCGGACATGACCACCGCCAGGGTATTGAGCTCCTTGGATCGCGGCACCTGGCCCTTGTCACGGGATTCCTTGAGGCGTTTCTCCGTGGGTTCTTCGGTTTTTTCCTGTCCACTATCCGGTTGTTCAGACATCAGCGTGCCCTCACCAGTTCGCGGAGCCAGATCAGTGTTTCCGTGGCGACCAGTTGATATTGTTCCGCCACGCTAGCCAATACCACCCAGAGGATGAACAGGCCAAACACCAGGGTCAGAGGAAAACCGATTGAGAAGATATTCAGTTGCGGTGCGGCGCGCATCATCACCCCGAAGGACAGGTTAACGATCAGCAGCGAGGTAATAGCCGGCAGGCCGATCAGCAGCGCTGAGGCCATGACCCAGGAGAAGCGCATGACCAGTGCATAGAAATCCGTCGCCAGCAGCGCCTCACCCACCGGCAGAGTGGTGAAGCTCTCCGCCAGCACCTCGATCACCACCAGATGTCCATTCATGGCCAGAAACAGCAAGGTTACCAGCATGGTAAACACCTGACTGACCACCGCCACCGAGATCCCCATGCTCGGATCGTTCATGGAGGCAAAGCCAAGACCCATCTGCATGGCCACGATCTGGCCCGCCAATACGTGAATCTGAAACAGCATTTGCAGCAGGAAAGCCATGGCAGCGCCAATCAGAATCTGCTCGCCAATAATCAGCCAACTGGACAGGGTCAGGGGGTCAAGGTACGGCACCAGGGGAATATGCGGCGCAACCACCACAGTGATAGCGACAGCGAGAAAGAGTCTGATTCTGACCGGCAACAGCTGTGTGCCGAATACCGGCATAAACATCAGCAGCGCACCGATACGGAAAAATACCCACAGATAACTGGACACCCAGCCGCTGATCTCGGCGCTGGATAGCTCGATCATCAGCCGATAAGTCCGGGAATGTTCCGGTACAGACGGTCAGTAAACTCGATCAGTTGACTGACCAGCCAGGGGCCGAGCCAAATCAGCGTCATGAAAGTGAACAGTAGCCGCGGCAGAAAGCTCAGGGTCTGCTCGTTGATCTGGGTCGCCGCCTGAAACATCGCCACAATCAGACCTATCATCAGACTCGGCAACACAATCACCGCTACCATTACGGTAGTCAGCCACAGCGCCTGGCGGAACAGGTCTACTGCTACTTCGGGGGTCATGGCGTCGCTCCTGTCATCATAGCTGTCATGGTCGCTATGTCACCGCAAAGCTGGCTGCCAGGGTGCCAATGATCAGCGCCCAGCCATCCACCAGCACAAACAGCATGATCTTGAACGGCAACGAAATGATCAACGGCGACAGCATCATCATACCCATGGCCATCAGTACGCTGGCGACCACCAGGTCGATCACCAGAAAGGGTATGAAGATCATGAAGCCGATCTGGAAGGCGGTTTTCAATTCCGAGGTAACAAAGGCCGGTACCAGAATATGGAAAGGTACATCCTCGGGTCCGGCCAGATCAGTGCGCTGTGCCAGACGCACGAACAACTCCAGATCGGTTTCCCGCGTCTGCGCCAGCATAAAGGTGCGCAGCGGAATACTGGCAGCGTCCACCGCCTCTTGCGGCGACAGCTCCTCGCTCAGATAGGGCTGCAGGGCTGTTTCGTTGATTCGCTCGAATACCGGCGCCATTACAAAGAGGGTCAGGAACAGTGCCAGGCCTACCAGAATCTGACTCGACGGGGTCTGCTGCAAACCCAGGGCCTGGCGCAGAATGGCGAACACGATAATGATCCGGGTGAAGCTGGTCATCATCATCACAAAGGCCGGGATAAAGCTCAGCGCCGTCATCAGCAGCAGAATCTGCAAGCTGACGGAATAGGTCTGCTCACCCTCAGCGTCGGTACTCATGGTGATGGCTGGCATGCTCAGCGGATCGGCGGCCGTCTGCGCCAGTACCGAGGGTGCCAGCAGCATGAGGCAGAGAAGCAACCAGCGGCTCATGATTTGGGCTCCCTTTTCAACAACCCACGCAGGGTCTGGGCAAACTCGCCGTTCATGGCGCCGGATGCGGGCAGATCGGCTACTGGCTGCTCAAACACGTGCAGGGTATTGATCCGTCCCGGCGAAGCGCCCAGCAACAGCTGTTTGCCGCCCACATCGACCAGCAACAGACGGTCCCGGGGCCCCAGCGGCAAGCTGCTGATCAAGCGAATATGCTGGCCACCCTGGGGCGCCAGCGGGCCGACCCGGCGCATCAGGTAGCCCATCAGAAAAATCAGGCCAACCACCAGCAGCAGGCCCATTCCCAGCTGCGCCAACTGCGCGACCACGGAAGTCTGACTGGCTGATGCGGGAGCAGAGGCCTGGGCCAGCAAGCCAGCGGGCCACAGCAGCAAGAAAAAGCTCGCTACCGCTTTCATCAGCGCAGTTTCTTGATGCGTTCGGAGGGGCTG
>JBKBSI010000021.1:0-25924 GCA_046291745.1 Pseudomonas sp.
GTGTCCGCCGCGGTGCGGGCAAAAATGGCTGAACTGGCAGAGGATTTTCCGCAGGGGTTGAGCTGGGAGGTGGCTTACGACCCGACCGTATTCATCAGTACCTCGATCAAGGCGGTGATCATGACCCTGCTCGAGGCAGTCGCCCTGGTGGTGCTGGTGGTCATTCTGTTTCTGCAGACCTGGCGCGCGTCGCTGATTCCGCTGTTGGCCGTACCTGTGTCGATTGTGGGTACCTTTGGCGTCCTGCTGCTGATGGGCTTCTCGATCAACACCCTGACGCTGTTCGCGATGGTGCTGGCGATCGGCATTGTGGTGGATGACGCCATTGTGGTGGTGGAGAACGTCGAGCGTAACATCGAAGAAGGCCTGGCACCGCGGGCTGCTGCGCATCAGGCCATGCGCGAAGTAAGCGGGCCGATCGTGGCGATCACGCTCGTGTTGTGCGCGGTGTTCGTGCCCATGGCGTTTCTGGACGGTATCACCGGCCAGTTCTACCGCCAGTTCGCGATGACGATCGCCATTGCCACGGTGATTTCGGGGATCAACTCGCTGACCCTGTCACCGGCCTTGGCCGCTACCCTGCTTAAACCCCATGGCGCACCGCCGGATCGGCTCGCGCGCATCATCAATCGCCTGTTTGGCTGGATATTCCGTCCATTCAACCGCTTTTTCCTGCGCAATGCGCAAGGTTACGAAAGGCTGGTCGGACGCAGTCTGGGCCGCCGCGGGTTGGTGTTTGGCCTGTATCTGTTGCTGTTGGGCGGCACCGCCTTGATGTTCACCCAGGTGCCCGGCGGGTTTATTCCAATCCAAGACAAGACCTATCTGATTGGCAGCATTAGTTTGCCGGAAGGGGCTTCGCTTGATCGTACCGAGGCGGTGGCGCGACGGGTCAGTGAGCTGGCGCTGGAAACGGAAGGGGTGTCCGACGCTCTGGCGTTTATCGGCTTCAATGCCTTGCAAGGCACCAATACGCCCAATGTCGGCACCGTGTTCATGGTCTTTGATGACTTTGCCGTGCGTGACCGGACCGCGCAGGCCATAGCGGATGACCTGAATGCCCAGTTGGGCGGTATCAATGAAGGCTTTGCGATTACCTTTATGCCGCCACCTGTGTTTGGCCTGGGCGCGGGCTCGGGCTATTCGCTGTATATCCAGGATCGCCGCGGCGCCGGTTACGGCGAACTGCAGAGCGCAACCGATGAGCTGGCACTGGCGCTGAGCGAAACACCGGGCATGTTCTATCCCTTCAGCTCCTATCAGGCCAACGTGCCGCAGCTGGATGCGCAGGTGGATCGCATGCAGGCCAAGGCCCAGGGTGTACGTCTGGATGATCTGTTCGGCAGTTTGCAGCTGTATTTCGGCTCGCAGTACATCAACGACTTCAATCTGTTTGGCCGCACCTACCGGGTCATGGCCCAGGCCGATGCGCAGTTCCGCGATGACCCCAGTGATATAGACCACCTGTATACGCGCAACGCCGACAACCAGATGGTGCCGCTCAATACCATGGTCAGGTTGCGTGAAAGTTTTGGGCCAGATCCGGTGATCCGTTACAACGGCTATCCGGCGGCAGACCTGATCGGCCAGTCCGACCCGGCCATGCTCTCCTCTGCCCAAACCTTGGCCGCAGTAATAAAGGTGGCGGACCAGGTGTTGCCAGCAGGCATGACACTGGAATGGACCGACCTGAGCTTTCAGCAGGTTACCCAGGGCAATGCCGCCATGGTGGTGTTCCCGCTGGCCTTGCTGTTGGTGTTCCTGGTGCTCGCTGCTCTTTACGAAAGCTGGGTGATGCCGCTGGCGGTGATTCTGATCGTTCCCATGTGTCTGCTCGCGGCGCTGTTCGGTGTGTGGATGGTCGGTGGTGACAACAACATCTTCGTTCAGGTTGGCCTGGTGGTGTTGATGGGGCTGGCGTGCAAGAACGCGATCCTGATTGTCGAGTTCGCCCGCGAACTGGAAATGCAGGGTCGCGATACCCTCAGCGCTGCGCTGGAAGCCAGCCGTCTGCGTCTGCGCCCGATCATCATGACCTCGGTGGCCTTTATTGCCGGTGTGGTGCCGCTGGTGCTGGCGACCGGAGCGGGCGCCGAGGTGCGCAACGCCATGGGCATCACGGTGTTTACCGGGATGATCGGCGTGACCCTGTTCGGCCTGCTGCTGACCCCGGTGTTCTACGTTGCACTGAGGACGCTGGCCAAGCGTTTTGAAGATAAGCCGGAAACGGCTGTGGAAGGAGACTCGCATGAGTAAGCTGGCAGGAATCTTTAGCATGGCAGCGCTGCTCAGTGCCTGCGCAGTGGGCCCGGACTACCAGGCCCCGGAGCCGGTGCAGTTACAACGGTTCGCATACGACCAGGCGTCGGCTGAAGCCTCAGGTACCGCTGTGGCCAGCAATGAGCAGCTGTTCTGGCAGGGCTTTGAAGACCCTCTGCTGGCTGGCTTGATCGAGCAGACCCTGGCGGAAAACCAGAGCCTGCAGGCGGCCCTGGCGCGCTATCAGCAGGCTGAAGCACTGCTGCGCGGCTCGCGCCGCGAGCAATTGCCGAGCGTCACCGCTGGCGCCGGTTTAGCCGGGCAACGGCTGGCGGAGGTGGAACGCGCCCAGCCGGATGAGCGCAGTGTGGAGCTGTACCAGGCGGGTGTGGCGCTGAGCTGGGAAGTGGATCTGTTCGGGCGCTTGCGCCGTGCAACCGAGGCCAGTGAAGCTGAGTTGCAGGCGGCGGGCGCGGACCGGCAGACATTGCAGGTAGCGCTGGCAGGCCAGATGGCCAGCAGCTATTTCCAGCTGCGCGGGTTGCAGCAACAATTGCGGGTAGCCGAGGAGAACGTCAGCCTGCAGCAGGCGTCGCTGGATATTGTCGGCGCGCGGCTGGAGGCCGGCCGCGGCACACTGCTCGATCAGGTGCGGGCACGTGCCCACCTGGATGCCACTCGGGCGGCAATTCCCCAGTTGAAAGCCGCTATTGGCACAGAGATGCACCGCATCGGGGTTCTGACCGGGCAGACGCCTACTGCACTGGTGCCGCTGCTGCATGCGCCTGCGGATCTGCCCGATAGCCGTCCATCGATCGCGGCGGGTAGTCCAGGTGACGTACTGCGGCGGCGTCCGGATATCCAGTCCGCCGAACGTCGATTGGCAGCGGCTAGTGCGCGTATTGGTGTGGCCAGTGCTGATCTGTTCCCGCGCTTTACCCTGGACGGTCTGATAGGTTCTCTGGCCGGCAGCGGCTCGGGCCTGTTTACCGGCGGCGCCACCACCGGACGCGTAGCGCTGGGGATTGACTGGAGCTTCCTTGACCGGGCCCAGGTGCAGGCGCGCATCGATGCAGCGGATGCCCAGTCCGCCGAGCTGCTGGCCGATTACCGGCAGACGGTGCTGCTCGCTCTTGAAGAGACTGAAACCTGGCTGTTGCGCTATCAGCAATCGCTTGAGCGTGCAGCACTGCTGCAAAGCGCTACCGGCGCCGCCACCCAGGCGGTTGAACAGGCACGTGACCGCTATGACCAAGGCTTTATCGGTTACTTCGAACTGCTGACGGCAGAGCAGGAGCTGACTGCCATGCGTGACGGGCTGGTGCAGAGTGAAACTGATGTGGTGTTGGCGATGGTCAACGTCTACCGGGCGTTGGCGGGGGCGCCAGCGTCTCCGGGTGCCAGCGGATAAAACGCAACCTGCAGATGCGCAAAAACCGCTTCCGGGGAGGAAGCGGTTCTTGAGTTTTGCGCGCTTGGTTTTGGTTTCTAGACTCGGGGTCGTCGACCCATGATCAGCGAAACCACAAAGAGCACCAGGAATACCAGGAACAGAATCTTGGCAATGCCTGTTGCGGTGCCTGCAATACCACCGAAGCCCAGTACTGCAGCGATGATGGCGATAATCAGAAAGGTAATAGCCCAACTCAACATAGTATTTCTCCTTTAATGTTGATGCCTCAACTTGGTCGGACTATTGCCGACCGATTGGACCCGCCTGGCACCGGGGTGCTCAACGTGTCCGGTAGTGCCCGGTTACTCAGTAGCTTTTTTCAGCGCGCGCATACGGTCATGGCATGCCCGAACCTTGGGCATTTCCAGTACCAGCAGCGTGCGTACATCGGCCTCGGATTCTTCCAGCGCCTCTTCAAAGGCGTGCAGGATACGATCCTCGGCTTCTTCCAACTGAGCGATGTAGGTTGCATCCTCATCGCTAGAGAGGGCGGCACGGGTGTCGGCATAGATCTGTCGGCACTTGCCTGCAAAGGTTCCGCCAGTGGCGGGTTCGTCATGGTTGGCGGCAACCTTGAGTGACAGAGCCTGAATCACTTCGGTCTTGGCCAGCACCATGTCGCTGAACAAATTCTGCAGACCGATATCCTTCACCTCTTCACGGGCATGCTCGTAAAAGCGCTGGCCGTCGCGGGTGATTTCAATCAGTTCATTCAACTGTGCTGTCTTGCTGGTCATAGTCGGTCTCCGTCGGTCTTGCTGCCGCGGGTAGCGGCGTAAGTGCGGTGGTCCGGCCGCTCGGGTAAAGTCGGCCGGACCCTGTCAACCTGATTCAGCTGGCGACATTCAGAGCGCTGGCATCGACATCGGTCACGCCACGAATATTGCGTGCAGTTTCCTCAGCCAGATCCTTCTCTGCGCCGGAATCTACTGTGCCGCTAAGGCTTACCTTGCCGTTATTGGTTTCAACGCTGATGTCCAGGCCGCTCAGGTTGCGGTTGAACAGGAAGCTGGATTTGACCTTGCTGGAGATCCAGGCATCGCTGATGGCATCACCGGCGCCATCAGCGGCGTCCTGAGTGCGCGAAGCGGTAGTGTCTTCAGCGCTGACAGTGATGTTGTTGTTCACATTGCGAACACCGTCGGTGTTTTCAGCCAGACGCTCGGCCAGTTCCTTGGCTTCTGCAGATGAGGCAGTGCCATCCAGGGTAACTACGCCGTTTTCGGTGCTGACATTGATGTCCATGCCTTCAGTGTTGCGGTTCCACAGCAGCTTGGACTTGACGGTCGCCGTAGTGGTGGCGTTGTCAAAGCGGCTGGACATTTCACGATCGTCGGTGTTGCGTTCAACGTCGGCGTTGACGACCAACTGGTTATCAACGGAATCGATACCGTCCACACCCAGGGCGACTTCTTCAGCCAGGTCACGATCAACGTCGCTTTCCACTTCACCGGTCAGGGTGGCAGTACCGCCAGCTACATCGATATCGATGCTGAAGGGGCTCAGGTGACGGTTGAGGGCAAAGGCAGTCCAGACGGAACCTTCCTGGCGAGCTTCGCTCAACTGTCGGCTCATGTCGCCGTTGTCAGCAAAGGCGGCCAGGGGGGACATGGCCATAACGCCGGCGGTGGCAGTTGCGAGTGCAAGAGTTTTAAGCTTATGCATGGTTGTTCTCCATTTAAAATATGCAAAATGACTGGTAGTGACAGCCGTGGCTAATACATCGCAAGGCTTGTGCCAAAAATTTTAAAATAAAATATTGTTATATTTCAGTAGGTTAAAAACATCTTTGAGCCTTTTGGGCGTGCAGCTTGCATGAACGGCCGTACCCGCCCGTGCAACTTGCACGATTTCTTGTAGACTAGGTCCATTCAAGTCAGGAGCAGAAACATGGAAGCCGGTGAACAACTGTCTGGACGTATTCTTCTGGTTGACGATGAGTCGGCCATTTTGCGGACTTTCAGATACTGCCTGGAGGATGAGGGCTATCAGGTCGCTACGGCCAACTCCGCGGCCCGCGCCGAATCTATGTTGCAACAGAACGTCTACGATCTGTGCTTTCTGGATCTGCGCCTGGGTGAAGACAACGGTCTGGACGTACTTGCCCATATGCGTGTGCAGGCGCCGTGGATGGCGGTGGTGATTGTTACCGCGCATTCGGCCGTAGATACCGCGGTGGACGCTATCCAGGCCGGTGCCTCGGACTACCTGGTCAAGCCCTGTAGCCCTGAACACCTGCGTGTTAGCGCCGCCAAGCAGTTGCGGGCAAGACAGATGGTGGCGCGACTGGAGCAACTCGAGGGCCAGGTCACACAACCGCAGGTGGGTCTGGATTCCTACTGTCCGGCGATGATGACAGTGCTGGACACGGCGCGCCAGGTGGCGGGCACTGACGCCAACATACTGATTCTGGGTGAGTCGGGCACCGGCAAGGGTGAGCTGGCCAAGGCCATCCATGGTTGGAGTCCGCGTGGCGGCAAGTCGTTCGTGACCATCAACTGTCCCTCCCTGTCCGCCGATCTGATGGAAAGCGAACTCTTTGGCCACGCCAAGGGCGCCTACACTGGCGCTACCGAGAATACCCTGGGACGGGTAAGCCAGGCTGATGGCGGCACTCTGTTTCTGGATGAGATCGGTGACTTTCCGTTGCCGCTGCAGCCCAAGCTGTTGCGTTTTATCCAGGACAAGGAGTTCGAGCGGGTGGGCGATCCGGTGACCCGCCAGGCCGACGTGCGCATTCTTGCGGCGACCAATCGCAACCTGGTGGATATGGTGCAGGAGGGGCGTTTCCGTGAGGATCTGCTCTACCGGCTGAACGTTATCACCCTGACATTGCCGCCATTGCGCGAGCGGGTTGAAGATATCATTCAGTTGGCCGAGCGCTTTCTGGTGCGCTTCGTCAAGGCCTACGCTACCCGCGCCAAGGGCTTCAGTGATGAAGCCCGCGAGGCCATGTTGGCTTACCCCTGGCCAGGCAATATCCGCGAGCTGCGCAACGTCGTCGAGCGCGCCAGTATCATCTGTGCCGAGGATCAGGTTCAGCTCAGCCACCTGGGATTCAGCGCACCGGCGACCAACCACTCGCCGCGGGTCGGTGATGAGTTGAGTCTGGATGCCCTGGAGCGAGCGCATATCGCCGCAGTGCTGGCCAACAGTGAAACCCTGGATCAGGCTGCCAAGACATTGGGAATTGATGCATCGACCCTGTACCGCAAGCGCAAGCAGCTGGCGTTATGAAAATACGCGCCCGCCTGTTCCTCAGTACCAGCGCGCTGCTGACGGTTGCCTTGCTGGGGCTTTTGCTGGGCCTGTTCAGCGTGTTGCATCTTACCAAGACACAAAATCAGGCGATGACCCGCAACCTCAGCATTATCGAGGCGACCCTCGGGCTGAGCCATGAGCTGAGCCGTCAGGTCACGCTGTTGCTGGCTGAGAATCTGGACCGGGAAGCTCTGATGGCGTCGGACGGGCACTTCCGCAATTGGCTGGAAAAGGCTACCGATAGCGCCATGGATGATGCGGATCGCAAGGCCAGCGAGGATATTCGCAACGCCTATTCGGCCTACAGTCTGATGCTCAACGATCCACTGGTGGTACGTCGCGAGCTGCTACGTAATGATCAATTCGGGCACGCCGTCAACGCCATGCGCGACCGTATTAGCGCAGTGCAGATGCGCTATGTTTCGCATGTCAACGACGCCGAAGAAGCCTCCCAGGAGCGCGCCTGGCTGATTGCCGGGCTGCTGGGTCTGCTTGCGCTGGCGGTACTGCTGATTGGACTGGTGACGGCCAACAGCATTGCCCAGCGTTTTGGTCGGCCGATCGAGTCCCTGGCGCGGGCTGCCGATCGTATCGGCCAGGGCGATTTCAAGGTGGTACTGCCGATTACGCCGATCTCGGAGATGGCTACACTGAGTCGCCGCTTCGGATTGATGGCCGACTCCCTGCAAGCCTTTCGCAACAGTGATGTGGCGGCGCTGCAGGCCGAACAGAAGCGCCTGCAGGCGGTGCTCGACAGCATTGATGACGGCCTGTTGATCTTTGATTGTGCTGCGCGTCTGGAACATATCAACCCAGTTGCCAGCCGTCAGTTGGGCTGCGGCGAGCAGCATCTGGGCAAACAGCTGGGTGAGGTGCTGAAATGCCCGGAGTTGGATGAGCAACTGCACCAACTGCTGGCAGGTGATTACCAGGAGCAGGGTGAGCAGGAACTGCAAATCGACGCCGACGGTGAAAGCAGAACGCTCAGCTACAGCCTGTCCTCGGTCACGCATAACGAGGGTCATCTGGTCTGTGCGGTTATGGTGTTGCGTGATATCACCGAACAGCGTGCCTTTGAGCGCGTGCGCAGCGAATTTGTTTTACGCGCCTCCCATGAGTTGCGCACCCCGGTGGCAGGCATGCATATGGCTTTCGCACTGCTTCGCGAGCGGCTTGATTTTGCCGAGGACAGCCGCGAGCAGGACCTTACCCGTACGGTTGATGAGGAAATGCAACGCCTGGTTACCCTGATCAACGACCTGCTGAATTTCTCGCGCTATCAGAATGGTCTGCAGAAGATCGAGCCCAGTACCTGCAATCTTGAGGGGCTGTTGGAAAAAGCCCGGCAGCGCTTCGTTAATCAGGCCAGTGAGCGTGATATTACATTGGAAATAGTCCTTCAGGGCGAGCTGCCCACCGTGGAAGTGGACTGTCTGCAGATCGAAAGGGTGCTGGATAACCTGATCGGCAACGCGCTGCGGCATACGCCGCACGGAGGGCATATCACCCTGCATGCACGACGCCAGTCCGAGCGTGTGATCATCGGTGTTGAGGATGATGGTGAGGGCATTCCCTTCAGTCAGCAGGCGCGAATATTCGAGCCCTTTGTGCAGGTCAGCGGCAAGAAAGGCGGTGCTGGATTGGGGTTAGCCCTATGCAAGGAGATAGTGCAGCTGCACGGTGGCCATATGGGTGTGCATTCCAAGCCCGGCCAGGGCGCACATTTTTATCTGGCTGTACCGCTCTGAAGCTTTTACTCACACCCTGCCAAGAACCAAGCATGCGCTAAGCTGTCTGAATGTACATATCCCGAATCGCAGGTGTTGTCATGTTGCTTTCACTTCGTCATGTAGCAAGCCGTTGTACCGCACTGCTGGCTGTGGCCGTTCTGCTCAGTGCCTGTCAGAGTGCCCCGGCGCAGCGAGATTTTGATGCCAATCGCGACTACGGCCAGTATCGCAATTGGAGTTGGGCTGAGCCTGACGTGCAGTACACTCCTAATGACGATCCGCGTATTCAGAGTGATCTGACTACCCAGCGAGTGCGCGAGGCGGTCAGTGGCCAGTTGGATGCCCGGGGTTTACGCCCTGCTCAAGTGCCTGCCGAGGCCGACCTGCTGGTTAGGGTCTATGTGATCAGTGAGCTGCGCCGCGACAACGTCACCACCACCTTCGGCGGTTCCTTTGGCGGCTACTGGGGCGGTTGGGGTGGTGGCCCCGGCTTTGCCGAAACCCGTAGTGTTGATCATCAGGTACTGACCCTACAGATCGATCTGCTTGATCGGGTCGATGGTCAACTGGTGTGGCGTGGTAGCGACGAACAGCAGATGCGCACCACTCCGCAATCGCCTGCGGAGCGCTCGAAACTGATTCAGTCTATGGTCTCGCGCATTCTGGGCGGTTTCCCGCCCTATTGAGGTGGGCTGATTGACGGCGCCTAGAAATTCGCCGGAGTGGTGGCGCTGATCAGCACACAGGGTACGTCGAAGGGATTGCGGAAGCGGTGCGGCTGGTTGCTGTCAAAGTAGTAGCTGTCGCCCGTGTCGAGTAGGAAGATCTCTTCGCCGACCGTGACCTCAAGCTGCCCGCTGACCACGGTACCGGCTTCCTCTCCTTCGTGATTGAGCATGTCCGGTCCGGTATCGGACCCCGGCGGGTAGGTCTCATTGAGGAAGGAGAAAGCACGATTGGGATGGCCCTTGCCCACCAGCTTCATGGTCACCTCGCCAGAGCCGATATCTAGCAGCTCCTCAGCCCGGTAGATCACTTTGCGAGGGTTATCCTGTTCCACTTCCAGGGAGAAAAAATCCACCAGCGACATGGGAATGCCGGCCAGGACTTTTTTCAGCGAGCTGACCGAAGGGCTGACGCTGTTTTTCTCGATCATGGAAATAGTGCTGTTGGTAACCCCAGCACGCTTGGCCAGCTCACGCTGCGACAGGCCCTTGAGTTTGCGAATTGTTTTTAGGCGGGCACCTACGTCCAATATTGGATCCTCCAGCGAATCAGTACGGCTATAAACGAACCAAATCATTGCATGACCGTTCAGAATTTACAACGCAACAGAGGGGTTGCTTGAACACCTGTTATGCTAGGGAATGGTTCAGGGCTTCCCTTGGCACCATTTAAACGAACAGAAGAGGCACGCAGTATGGATCTTGAAGACCTGCATTTGACTTTGCGGACCCTGAAACCCGGTGATTATCCGCAGTTGAAGGTATTGATGGACAAGGTCTACGACGACATCGGTGGTGCCTGGCCGAAAAAAACCATTACCCGTCTGATCAGAGACTTTCCAGATGGCCAGTTGGCCATCGTCGATGGTAAGAAGCTGATCGGTGTAGCGCTCAGCGTGATGGTCGATTACGACATCTTTTCCGATCCGCACAAATATGCTGACCTGATCGGCCAGACCGAGATCATTCCCAACAAGGAAGACGGTGATGCCATTTACGGGCTGGATGTACTGATCGACCCGGAATACCGTGGTCATCGCCTCGGTCGCCGGCTCTACGAAGCGCGCAAGGAACTATGTCGTTCGCGCAATCTGCAGGCGATCCTGGCGGGCGGACGCATACCCGGCTACCACGAGCATGCCGACGAGCTGAAACCGACCGAATATATCGAGGCAGTGGACCGCAAGGAAATCCACGATCCCATTCTCTCGTTCCAGTTGGCCAATGATTTTCAGGTCAAGCGCCTGATGCGCCGTTATCTGCCTGAAGACAAGAAGTCCATGGGTTACGCGACCTTGCTGGAGTGGAGCAACATCCTCTACGAACCGGTCGAACAATTGTTGCAGACCAATCGCAACCAGGTGCGCGTGGGTGCGGTGCAGTGGCAAATGCGGCGCTTTGCTTCGGTTGAGGCGGTACTTGAGCAAGTCGAGTACTTCGTCGACGCGCTGTCGGATTACCAGAGCGATTTCGCTGTGTTTCCCGAGCTGTTCAATGCGCCATTGATGGGCCTGCGTGATCAGACCGACGATGTCGAGGCGATCCGTTTTCTGAGCAGTTTTACCGAGCGCTTCCGTTCGGAAATGCTGCGCATGGCGGTGAGCTACAACATCAATATCATCGCCGGATCGATGATCGAGGAAGGCGAAGATGGACGCCTGTACAACGTCGCTTATCTGCTGCGGCGTGACGGTACAGAAGAACGCCAGGCCAAATTGCATATCACACCGCAGGAGCGGCGCGACTGGGTGATCCAGGGTGGTGATGATCTGGCGGTGTTCAATACCGATGCCGGACGGGTCGGCATCCTCATCTGCTACGACGTCGAGTTTCCCGAACTGAGCCGTCTGCTTGCCGACCAGGATATGGATCTGTTGTTCGTGCCCTTCTGGACCGATACCAAGAACGGTTACCAGCGAGTGCGTCACTGCGCCCATGCGCGGGCGATCGAGAACGAGTGTTATGTGGTGCTGTGCGGCAGTGTCGGCAACGTGCCCTCGATCGAGAACCTGGGTATTCAGTACGCCCAGTCAGCGGTATTTTCCCCTTCGGACTTCCCCTTCCCGCATGATGCGGTACTGAACGAGACTACGCCAAATACCGAGATGATCTTCTTCTCCGACCTGGATTACACCCGCCTCAAGCTGGTGCGCAACGAGGGCTCGGTAACCAATCTGAAGGACCGGCGTACTGACCTGTTCAGCCTCAAGTGGCGCAAGCAGAAGAAGAAAAAATGAATTGCCGTGGCACGCGGTTGAGGTTGCAGAACAGCTGATAAGCGATGGTACCGGCGTGGCTGGCGACCTCGCTGGCGTTCAGCCCCTGGCCCCACAGGCGCACTGCACTCCCAAGCCCGCAATTCGGCAGGTCGGTCAGGTCCAGAGTCAGCATGTCCATGGATACCCGACCGATCAGTTGGGTGCGCTGGCCGTCAACCAGTACCGGCGTGCCATCTGCCGCATGCCGTGGGTAGCCGTCGGCGTAGCCCATGGCGACCACACCAACCCGGGTTGGACGCTGGGTAACAAAGCGGGCGCCGTAGCCTATGGGTTCACCGGCCGCTAGTTCGCGCACCGCGATGATCTTTGACTGCAATTGCATGACCGGCTTCAGCTCGGCGGCCTGCTGCTGGGCGAAGCTAAAGGGGGTGGCGCCGTAGAGCATGATGCCCGGGCGCAGCCAGTCGCCATGGGCTTGCGGCCAGGCCAGCACCCCGGGCGAATTGCACAGGCTGCTCGGGCCATCGAGGCCGACGGTGACCTGCTGAAAAGTCTCGAGCTGGCGCTCGGTGTAGCCGCTATCGGGTTCGTCGGCGCGGGCAAAGTGGGTCATCTTGGTCAGGCTGGCAACATTGCCATGCTGTTGTAGTTGTCGCCATAGGCCTGGGTATTCTTCGGGACTGAAACCGACCCGGTGCATGCCGCTGTCGAGCTTCAGCCAAACATGCAGCGGTGCCTTCAGGCTGGCTGCCAGCAAGTCCTCAATCTGGCCTCGGTGATGCACCACGGTCCACAGCTGGTGCTCTACCAGCAGCGGCAGCTCGCTGGCCTCGAACCAACCCTCAAGCAACAGAATCGGCTGCTTTATACCGGCTGCGCGCAGTACCAGTGCTTCTTCGATACAGGCAACGGCAAAGGCATCGGCGTCGGGCAGCGCCTGGGCGCACTCCGGCGCACCATGGCCATAGGCATTGGCCTTGATCACCGCAAAGGCCTTGCGACCTGACAGGCGCTTGGCAAGCTGGTAGTTGTGACGCAGGGCGTCAAGGTCGATCAGGGCGTGGGCTGGGCGCATGGCGGCTTCTTGTCAAAAAAATGCGGGGCAGTGGTGCCCCGCCAAGGCCTAGATTATCAGACCCTGCCACCCTGAGGGAGCGGGGCCTGATGGGGGGAAAGGTTAGAGAGCAGCGACCACCGACATCTCGACCAGAATCTCTGGCTCGCAGAGCAGTGCCTGCACGGTGGCGCGGGCTGGTGCGGTCCCTTCTGGCAGCCATTGGTCCCAGACCTCATTCATGGCAGCGAAATCCGCCTCGATGTCCTTGAGGTAAATGGTCACCGAGAGTATCCGGCTTTTGTCACTGCCGACTTCAGCCAGCAGCTTCTCGATGGCATCCAGGGTGCTACGGGTCTGGGCCGCGGCATCCTGATCCAGAACCTCATCGGCAGCGACCTGGCCTGCCAGATACAGGGTGTGCTGATGGATGACGACCTGGCTCATGCGTTTGTCAGTGTGCAGACGCTGTACGGACATGCTGACGAATCTCCTTGTGGGTGCGATAACGGTCAAGGCCGAGGCCCTCGGTGCTGATCTGCGGCTTGCAGCCGCTGATCTGGTCGGCCAGCAACTGGCTGGAACCGCAGGACATAGTCCAGCCCAGGGTGCCGTGACCGGTGTTCAGGTACAGATTGCGCAGCGGGCTGGCGCCGAGTATCGGTGTACCGTCCGGGGTCATGGGCCGGAAGCCGGTCCAGAAGCTGGCCTCCTGCAATTGGCCCCCGGCGGGAAACAGGTCATTGACGACCATCTCCAATGTAGCCCGTCGTTTGGCTTTCAGGCTCTCGTCGAAGCCGCAGAGTTCGGCCATACCGCCCACTCTGATGCGGTCGGCAAAGCGCGTCATGGCAACCTTGTAAGTTTCATCCATGACCGTGGACACCGGCGCCATGGCCGAGTCGGCCACCGGCAGGGTCAGCGAGTAGCCCTTGACCGGGTAGACCGGCAGATCAATACCCAGCGGGCGCAGCAGCTGTGGCGAGTAGCTGCCCAGTGCCAGCAGGTAGGTGTCGGCACGGACCAGCTCGTCGTCCAGCAGCACACCGCTGACCCGACCACCCTCGACCAGTAGCTCACGAATGTTCTGGTTGTAGCGAAACTGCACGCCAAGTTCCTCACAACGGGCAGCCAGTCGGGTGGTAAACAGGTGGCAATCGCCGGTTTCGTCGTTGGGCAGGCGCAGGCCGCCAACGATTTTTTCAGCGCTCAATGCCAGGCCCGGTTCGTGGCTGACGCAGCCAGCTCGATCAAGCAACTGATAAGGCACGCCACAGCGCTCGAGTACGGCCATATCCTGGGCGGCGGCATCCAGTTGCTTCTGCGTGCGAAACACTTGCAGGGTACCCAGCTCTCGGTGCTCGTAGTCTATGTCGGCTTCCTGGCGCAGGGTCGTCAGACAGTCGCGGCTGTACTCGGCAAGGCGCATCATGCGCTCCTTGTTCACCGCGTAGCGGGCCTGGCTGCAGTTGGCCAGCATCTTCATCATCCAGCTGTACTGATGAGGATCGGCGGTAGCTGAGATGGCCAGCGGCGCGTGCCGGGCGGTCAGCCATTTCATCGCCTTGAGCGGTACGCCGGGGGCGGCCCAGGGCGCCGAATAGCCAGGGGAGATCATGCCGGCATTGCCGAAACTGGTTTCCAGTCCGGGACCCGGCTGGCGGTCGAGCACGGTGACCTGATGCCCGGCGCGGGCCAGATACCAGGCGCTGGTCACGCCAATAACGCCGCTACCCAGAATCATTACGTGCATGTCCGCGCTCCTGTTCCCGTAGGCTGTTTATGGAGGTTCCGCCGAGGCGGGAGATATTGCTATTCTAAGGCGGAATAAATAGTGGCTTGATTTGAAAAAAATTCTGATTGCGGGATTTAATTCTGTAAAACGATAGAGAAAAAGAGCTTTTCCATGAAAACACGCAGAGCCTCCAGCCGCGAGCTGGACAAGATCGACCGGCACATTCTTCGCCTGCTCCAGGAAGAGGGTCGCATGTCCTATGTCGACCTGGGGGAAAGGGTCGGGCTCTCCACCACGCCCTGCATGGAGCGGGTCAAGCGTCTGGAGCGGGAGAAATTCATTCTTGGCTACGGCGCGCGGCTGAATCCGCAGAAGCTTGAAGCCAATCTGCTGGTATTCGTCGAAATCAGCCTGTCGTCGAAATCGGCGGATATCTTCGACGAGTTTCGTCGGGCTGCCATCAAACTGCCGCACGTGCTCGAATGCCACCTGGTTTCCGGCGACTTCGATTACCTGATCAAGGCCCGTATCTCCGAGATGGCCTCCTACCGCAAGCTGCTGGGCGACATTCTGTTGAAGTTGCCGGGGGTGCGCGAATCCAAGAGCTATATCGTTATGGAAGAGCTGAAGGAGAGCCTGGCCATCCCTGTACCCGAGGCGGACTAATGGGGTATGCTTCTGTCAAATTTAATTTACATTAATGCCGCTATTTCAAACGGACGTCCCTATGCTTGCCCATAGCCCGCAGTACCACCCCGCCCCTTCCTGGTACGTCGCCAGCCGTTCCGGCGCCCTTGAGCTGCCAGCGCTGATCGGCCATGTAGAGGCCGATGTGTGTGTCATTGGTGGTGGCTATACCGGCGTCAATACCGCGCTGGAGCTGGTCGAGCGCGGTCTGTCGGTGGTGCTGCTGGAAGCCAGCGAGATCGGTTGGGGTGCCAGTGGTCGCAATGGTGGGCAACTGATCCGCGGTGTCGGGCACGGCCTGGACCAGTTCAGCAGCCTGCTTGGCGAGCAGGGCGTGCGCGAGCTCAAGCTGATGGGGCTGGAAGCGGTGCAACTGGTGCGGCAGCGCATCGAGCGCCACGCCATCGACTGCGACCTGACCTGGGGCTATTGCGATCTGGCGAACAAGCCGCGGCATATGGACGACTTTCGCGCCGACCGGGAAGAGCTCCTGGCGCTGGGTTACGGCCATGAAATGCGCATGCTCGAGGCGCACGAATTACCCCAGGTGGTAGGCTCGAAGCTGTATGTGGGCGGCATGACCGATATGGGGTCCGGGCACCTGCACCCGCTTAACCTGCTACTGGGTGAAGCCCGGGCAGCCTTGCAGCAGGGCGCGCAGATCTTCGAACACTCGCTGGTCACGCGTATCGACTACGGCCCCCGCGTAAAGGTGCACACGGCCACCGGCAGTGTTAGTGCTGGTCAGTTGGTGCTGGCCTGCAACGCCTACCTGCGCGACCTGCAGCCCAAGCTCAGCGGTCAGGTGTTGCCGGCCGGCAGTTACGTGATTGCCACCGAGCCGCTGAACGCCGAGCTGGCGCGCGAGCTGATCCCGCAGAACATGGCCCTGTGTGACCAGCGGGTGGATCTGGACTACTACCGCTTGTCCGCCGACAAGCGCCTGTTGTTCGGCGGCGCCTGCCACTACTCCGGGCGCGATCCGGCGGACATCGCCGCGTATATGCGGCCGAAGATGCTGCGGGTCTTTCCACAGCTGGCAGGGGTAAAAATCGACTACCAGTGGGGCGGCATGATTGGCATCGGTGCCAACCGCCTGCCGCAGATCGGCAAGCTCGCCGAGCAGCCCAACGTGTTCTACGCCCAGGCCTACGCAGGCCACGGCATCAATGCCACGCACCTGGCCGCCAAGTTGCTGGGTGAGGCCATCAGTGGTCAGGCCAGCCATGGTTTCGAGCTGTTCGAGCGGGTCCCGCACATGCACTTTCCCGGCGGCAAGCATCTGCGTGCGCCGTTGCTGGCGCTGGGTATGGCCTGGGTCAAGCTCAAGGAAGCTTTCTAAGCCAGAGAGCACAAGGAATTGTTCAGCGCGCCCCAAGTTTGGCGGATTTGCCGCTAAAGGGCGAAGGGGCGGGGCCGATAAACTGGCCATGTGCCTGCCCCATCCTCGTGGCCGAGCACTCCGCACCCTGCTGGAGTAGCGCATGAACAATGGTTTTCTCGGGCATCTGATGCCCGCTGGTCTGAACGAGCAGATTGCCGTGCTGCAAGCCAAGGCGATTGCCTTCAGTGGGCTGTGCAGCGTGCTGGTGGCGCTTTACAGCTGCATCAAGTGGGCGCGGCTAGGTAATGAAGCGCTGGTAATGGGATCCCTGGTGCTGCTGCTCGGCATGCCGCTAGTGTTGCTGCTGATGCGCACCGCGCTGATTCCGGTCTCAGTCGCCGCCAATGCTGCGCTGGCGCTGGCTACCGCATACAGCGCTCAACTGGTATATCAGTTGGGTGGGCTGCAATCGGCCCACATCTATTGGCCCGCTGTGCTGATCGTACTGGCTTACCTGCTCAGCGGTTACCGCAGTGCCGCTTTTTGGAGTTTGGTCCAGGCCTGCTTCCTGATCTGGCTGATCTATCAGCAGCGCAGCGGCGCGGCGTTGCCGGTGTTCGAGCTAAGCCCCAAGCAGGACATGATCAATACCTATTCCGGCTTTATCCTGCCGTTGCTCACAGTCTGGCTGGCTCAGTGGTACAACCTGCATCTGCGCCGCCAAGCGCTGGAAGAGGCCGATCAGAGCTTGGTCGAGGTGCGTGATGCAGGGCAGCAGGCAGCCTCCCAGCAGGCGCGGATGCAGCTGCTGGTGGACGAGGTACGCCTCAGCGCTGCTGACCTGCTGCAGATGGCCGATCAGCTACAGCTTACCTTGCAGGGCATTCGTGAACGTTGCCAGGGCATGGACCGGGATGCGGTGCAGCAGGCTGCTGCCATGCAGCAGCTTGATGGTGCTGTACAGCAGGTGCTGCAGCAACTGGCGGACAGTACTGGCGAGATGCAGTTGCTCAATAGCCAAACCCAGGAAAGTACCGAGCAGGTACGCCGCTGCGCCAATAGCATGCAGCAGGCCGAGGCCAGCATGCTGAAGATCCAACAGAGCAATCGGCATATCGACGATGCCATGCAGCAGATCAGTGCGATTGCTGAGCAGACAAACTTGCTGGCCTTGAACGCTGCCATTGAGGCCGCCAGAGCCGGGGAGCAGGGACGCGGCTTCGCCGTTGTGGCAGATGAAGTGCGCAGCTTGTCGCAACGCAGCAACAAGACCGCCGATACGGTCCACAGCGTACTTAATGAATCCCGTGGTCTGGTTGATACCGGTGTTAGCCAGGTTGGTCAAGCTGGGGTCGCCATGCTGGAAAATGTGGAATTGACTGGCAGCTTGTCGGCGAGCATAGCGGAGCAACACCGGGAGCTGGACCAAGCCCACCGACAGCTACTACAGGTGCGTGATTACAGTGCCGAGCAACGCGCCGCCAGTGAGCGCCAAAGCCAGGCAAGCGGCGAACTGCTGCGTGCGCAGGAAGACCTTGGTGGCCTCGGCACCCGTTTGGGAGAGATTTCACGCTTGCTACACCAGCGCGTCAAAGATGGTTGAAAGACTAGGCCTTCAGCGCGGAATTTCCACCAGTGCCCAGGGCAGTTCGGCGACCTTGCAGGGCTGCTGACTGAGGTCGATCAGGTCGCCGTTGTTTGGCACCAGACCACCGAGGCCAATACTGCGGCCAAACTCCATATGTGCCTGCTGATGATAGAGTTCGCCGTGCACCGGCAGCAGGTAGCGGGCCTTCAGCCAGCCATAGAGTTGCCGCAGATCTTCCTGGGGTGGGTGGCCCGATGCGTGGATGGGCGCCATATCATCATCGATGACAAGCACGCCCTGGGCCTTGAGTCCGGCCTTGATGCGCGCCAGGGCCTCTTCGTTTCCGGGAATCAGCCGCGATGAAAACAGCACCGTATCTCCGGCGTCCAGGCTCAGGTGCGGATGTCCGCCGCTGGCCAGTCGTGCCAGCGCCGCAGCGGGCTCGCCCTGACTGCCAGTGCAGATCCATAGCTGCTGCTCGCGGGGCAGAAAGCCCAGTTCCCAGGGGCCGATAAAGCCAGGATGGGCGTTAAGATAGCGCTGGGCCCGCCCGGCGCTGCTCATGGTCAGCAGGCTGCGCCCAAGCAGGCCAGCATAGCGTCCGCTGTCAAAGGCGATTTCCGCCAGACTGTGCAGGCGCGCCAGGTTGCTGGCAAAGCAGGTGACGATAACCCGGCCCTGGCAGGGGCGAATGGCATCCTGCAGGCCGTTCTGCACTGTGGCTTCGGAACGGCTGGCGCCGCGCACCGGGGCATTGGTCGAGTCACCGATAATCACATCCACTCCACCGCGGCCAATCGCCTGCAGGCGCCCTTGTGCGGTCAGCTCGCCTACCAGAGGCTTGGGGTCGAGCTTCCAGTCGCCGCTGTGATACAGGCGCTTGCCAGCCACCTCCAACAGGATGGCGTGGGACTCAGGTATCGAGTGGGTCACCGGAATCCATTCAGCCTGAAAGGCGCCGATGCCGATGGGTTCAAGCGGCTTGATCTCGTGCAGGCGCGGCCACTCCAGTGCCGGATCCAGCTTGTTACGGATCAGTCGGGCGGCGAAGGGGCTGGCATACATCGGGCAGTCCAACTGGCGCCAGAGGTGCGGGATGGCGCCGATATGGTCCTCGTGGCCGTGGGTAATCAGCAGCGCCGAGAGCTTGATGTCGTACTTCTCCAGCGCCGCCAGGCTCGGCACTGCGACCTGATTGGTGCCGCCGGGTAGGGACTGCAAGGCAAAGCCGCAATCCACCGCGATCCACTGACCTGCCGACGCGAACAGGTAGAAGTTTGCACCGAACATTCCGGCCCCACCCAGGGCCAGGAAGAACGGGCCGGTCTGACGGTGTAATTGCTCGAAACGCGGGGCGGGCATGGGCTCTTCCGGTGGGAATGGATATTCAGCTTAACAGCCGAGTGTGGCGCACGGCCAGCGGTGTGCGGCTAGCGGGTAGTTGTACCCGTGTGGCAATCGGTTTGCTCAATAAGGGTCTGGCCAGTCTGATCAGGCCCCAGCTTTGAACGTTCTGGGTTACTCTTGGTGCATGGACAAGCATGCCGGACCACCCGCCCCCACCAGCTTTCGCGTACCTGCGGTGCGTCACTTGTGCTGGATGTGCCAGGCTGAGCAGCTGTTGGACGACCGCCTGTGCTTTGCGCCATCGGCCTATTTGAACGCCGAGGTCTGGGAGCGTCTGCGTGCCTGGGATCAACACCCGGAGCTAGGGCCGCGGGTGCTTACCGAACCGGCCCACCGGCGCTTGGGTCTGTACTTCGAACAGCTCTATGCCTGCCTGATGCGCGACCTGCTGGGCTGGCAGATTCTGGCGCAGAATCTGCCGGTAAGGTCCCAGGGCCGCACACTGGGTGAGTTGGATCTGGTTCTGCGCAACCCCCTCAGCGGCGAAATCGAACACCACGAGGTAGCGGTCAAGTTCTACCTTGGTTATCGCCCTGATCAACAGACAGAAATGCTCTGGTACGGCCCCAACCCCAGTGATCGCCTGGACCTCAAGGTTGCGCGCATGCGTGAGCAGCAGAGCCAGCGCGGCCAACTGCAGGAGGCACGCTCGGCGCTGGCTGCTGCGGGTATCGACCGGCTGGATCGGGCGCGGGTGTTTATGCCCGGTTATCTGTTCCAGCCTGTGAGCAGCCAAAGCCCGCCAGAAGGGCCGCACTGGATGTACCTGCAGCAGGCAGATCTGCTGCCCCGTGAACACTGGGTAGTACTGCGCAAGCCCCATTGGCTTGGTCCCTGGGTGCAGGACCAGCCGCCGCAGTCTTGCGAGGTAGACCTGGCAATGGAGCAGGTTCGCCTGAGTGCCACCCCCAGACTTTTTGCCCTACTCGGCTGGTCGGCCAACGCCAATGCCTGGGTTGAGACCTCGCGCTGCTTTGTCGTGCCGCCCCATTGGCCCGCCAGGGAGCCAGCAGTCAGCCTTGACCTGTGACTGGTGCAAGTTGAAGCCCCGGTGCTATATTCCTGCCCCATGAGACCGACCCGCTCGACCCGCGCCCATATCGCCCTGATGCTGTATTTCTGCGTCATGCTCAGTGCGTTCCAGTGCAGCATGGGGCACGGGCAGGCGTCCGGTCTGCAGCTCAATGGCATGGGTATTCTGTTCTGTAACACTGCCAATCCCGGGCCCTCGGCCCTGGACTTGCTGGCAGACCCTGGTGCTCCCAGCGCCAGTGCGAGCTTTGACTGCTCGCTGGTTTCCTCCTTTGTCGCCCTCTCCCTCGCGGCTTTCTTCGGGCTGCTGGGCTGGCTGGGTTTACCAGCAGCTACGCTCGCGCTCTATCCCTTTCTCGCGGGCAGACCCCAGCGTCTTGCCTGGCCCGGAGCCAATCCCCGCGCTCCCCCACGGTTCGCCTAGATCCGTTCCCGCTGCCTGTTTTGCTTTGTCCGGCAGCTACAACCAACCGATTTGATCGAATCAACGCCTGATTGCCTCGCGCACGGTCGAGCGCGCTCAGGTGTATGGGGAATTTTATGTACGCACTTTCCAAATCAGGCCTGTTGGCCTGCAGTATCTGTTTTGCCATCTCGTCCGCTGCCTTTGCGCAGCAGCCCGACAAGCCCTTGAATCTGCCGGACCAGACCGTTTCCGCCAGCCGTCACAGTGACCCGACGGCGCCCACGTTGCAGGAGAAACGCGAGGCCTTTGCCGCGATTCCCGGCGGCGCTTCAGTGCTTGATGCCGAGACCTACAAGACCGGCCGCAGCAGTACGCTGCAGGATGCCCTGGGCCTGGCCACCGGCGTTTTTGTGCAACCGCGCTTTGGCGCCGAGGAGGCGCGCATCTCCATTCGCGGTTCCGGCCTGCAGCGGACTTTTCATGGTCGCGGGCTGTTGCTGATGCAGGACGGGGTGCCGGTAAACCTGGCGGATGGCGGCTTCGACTTTCAAAGTATCGAACCCCTGGCTGCGGACCATGTGGAGGTCATGCGCGGCGCCAATGCCTGGCGCTACGGTGCTACCAACCTGGGTGGTGCGATCAATTTTGTCAGCCCTACCGGCAAGGCCGCAGCGCCAGCAGACCTGCGCTATGAAACGGGCAGCTTTGGCTATCAGCGCCTGTACGGCGCCTTCGCCCAGGACTTTGGTGCCTGGGACGGTTTTGTCAGCCTCGCGCATTCCGAACAGGACGGTTACCGCGAGCATGCCCAACAGCAGAATCAACGCCTTTTTGCCAACCTTGGTGGACGCATCAACGAGCGACTGTCCACGCGCTTCTACCTGACCCATGTCGATTCCGACTCGGCGCTGCCGGGCAGCCTGACCAAAGCGCAGTGGCGGGATGATCCGCGTCAGGCCAATCCGGGCAGCGTGACCAACGACAACCGCCGTGACTTTGTGCTTAAGCGTTTGGGTAATGTCACGGTTCTATCACTGGATGGCGGGCACAGTGTGCACTTAAGCAGCTTTTACAGTGAGAAATCGCTGTTCCACCCGATCTTTCAGGTGCTGGATATCGACAGCGAAGATATGGGCCTGCGCCTGACTCACCAGTGGAGCAACAGCGCTGGCTGGCGCTGGACCCTGGGCGTCGAAGCCCTGGAGGGGCGGAATACCGATCAGCGCTTCGTCAATGTGGGCGGACAGAAGGGTCAGCGGGTCAACCACCTGCGCCAGTCGGCCAGCAACCTCAACGCCTTTGCCGAGTTGGAGATGCCGGTGGCCGAGCGCTGGGCCCTGGTTGGTGGCCTGGCGTGGTTGCGCCAGGAGCGCGACCTGGATGACAGATTGCGCTGCAATGCCTTTGTGACCGCTGCCTGTGTGCCGCAGGATGAGTCCTTCAACAAGACCTATCGCGGGCAGATCGGTCGCCTGGGTATGCGCCATGACCTGGCAGAAGGCGTGCAAGTATTCGCCAATATCAGCCAGAGTATCGAGCCGCCAACCTTCAGCGAATTGACCGGTGGCCAGGTTATTGCCGCCAACGACGAGCAGCGGGCCAATACCCTGGAGCTGGGCCTGCGCTGGAGTACCGATGATCTTGAGTTGGACCTGGCAGCCTACCGCAGTGAGATCCGTGACGAGCTGCTGGCGCTGAATGATGCTGCTGGTCAGCCGCAAGGCACGGTGAATGCCAAACGCACGCTGCACCAGGGCATTGAGCTAGGCGCCGCCTACAGGCTGGGTAAGCTGACCGTGCGTGGTCAATATCTGTTCAATGATTTCCGCTTTGACAGCGACCCGGTCTACGGCAATAACCGCCTGGCGGGCGTACCGCGCCAGTTCGTCAAGGGTGAAGCCCTGTGGCAGCAGGCGGGTTGGTATGCCGGGCCGACCTTCGAGTGGGTACCCAATAGCTATGCCGTCGACCATGCTGCCAGCCTGTATGCCGACGGCTACGCGATATGGGGGCTCAAGGCCGGTTACCGACGTATGCAGGGGCCGGGGTTTTTCGTCGAAGGCCGTAACCTGTCGAATCGCCCTTACATCGCCACGACTGGCGTGGTTGCCGATGCACAGGGTCTGGACAGTGCGCAATTCCTGCCGGGCGACGGCCGTGGTCTGTTTGCCGGGCTGGAGTGGCGGCTATGACGGGAGCAGTCAACTCGCGGCCGCGCGCCGCAGCCTGGCGGCAATGGCTGTTGCGACTGATGCCCTGGCACCGGCGCCTAGCCATACTCGCCTGTGTCGGCATCTTCAGTTGGGCAGGCAGCGGCATGCTGCATCCGTTGATGAGCTACCTGCAAGTGCGGCCAGCAACCATGGCGGTCCCGCAGCAGGCGTTACCTCTGGATCAACTGCGTGCGCCTGCGCAGGTACTGGCCGCAGCCGGTATCGAACGGCTACAGGGACTGCGGCTGTTGCAGGTAGAAGGCCAGCCCTACTATCAGGCGCGCCTGCCCGGCGCTGACCAGCCGCGTTACTTCCACGCCCGTGACGGCGTTGAAGTGGCACTGCAGGCGCGGCATGCAGAGGCCCTGGCCGCGCACTATCTGGGTTCGCAGGAGCCTGTGGCGTTCAGCGGCACCCAGCAGCAGTTCAGCAGCGAGTACGCCTTTATCAACCGGCTGCTGCCGGTGGTGCGGGTAAACACCGAGCGCGATAACGGCTTGCGTCTGTATCTGGATCTGTACCACGACCGTCTGGGCACCCTGGTGGATGATCGCAAGGCCTGGTTCAGCGGCTTTTTCCAGACCTTCCACAGTTTTGCCTGGCTGAATTGGGCCGGGCCACTGCGTCCGCTGCTGATGCTGCTGTTACTGGCGTCGGTGGTCTTGGCCACACTGATCGGCCTGGGCCTGTTCTTTGCCCGCAGGGGCGGCCGACGCGGTTGGCGACGACTGCACGGCTGGTACGGTCTGGGCCTGGCGCTGGCAACGCTGAGCTTTGCCAGCAGCGGCGCCTGGCACCTGTTGCACAAGCAGATGGCGGAGCCCTACCCGGCGTCTTTTGTCGCCAATTTTGCCGCCAGCAGCCTGACCGTCGCGCCATCGGCTGACTGGGCATTGTCCGGTGAAACCCTGCACCAGCTCAGCCTGATCGAGCTGGACGGCCGGCCGGTATGGCGGGTGCAGGGCAACCAGTTCGGCCTGATGGACACACTGCATTATCTTGACGCCCACGGCGGCGGCATGGACGACGACACGCCGAGCTACTACGCCGCCGAGCGCCTGGCGTTCTACGCCGATGCGCTGGGGCTCGGCCAGGGTAGCCCGCCGCGCCTGCAGCAGCGCTTTGATCATGACTATGGCTTCGTGTTCAAGCGCCTGCCGGTATTCTGGAGTGACTATCCCGACGCGGCAAATACCCGGCTGTTTATCGATCCGCTGGATGGCGCACTGGCAGCGCGCGTGCAGAATGCAGATAGGCGTGAGGGCTGGGTCTTCGGCTATCTGCACAAGTGGGACTGGCTGGGCCGCTGGGGTAGCGACTTCAAGCATGCAGCGGTGGGCGTGCTGGCGCTGCTGCACCTAGTGCTGGCTTTGCTTGGCTTGAGCCTGCTACGCAGACGACGCTAGACAGAGTACATCGGAAAGCATGCGCAGGAGGGCTTAGAGCGAGTGCTCAAGGTACATACCTGGAGGTGTGGTGGCTGCAGGTTGCTGGCACGGCGGAAAACAGTCGTGGATGATCATGTATATGTTATAAGATAACCTTTATATTTTTTATGAGGTTTTCAATGGTTATCTACAGGACCCGTGAGTGGCTAGCGATCGGAGGAGGTTTAACAATAGTGGTGTTGGCAACCGGCCTGGCCGCTGCACCGGCATTGGCAAATCAAGACGAAGCCCTGCAGCTGGAATCCGTCGAGGTCCGTGCAGAGCAGGCCGGGTCAGGCTATGTCACCTCCAATGTCAGCTCGGCAACCAAGAGTGATCTGCCGCTGCGCGAGACGCCGCAAAGCGTGCAAGTGGTCAACAGTCAGATGTTGAGTGATATCGGTGCCCTGCGTCTGGACGACACCCTGGACTACGTCAGCGGGCTGGCTCGGCAGAACAGCTTCGGCGGGCTCTGGGACAACTTCTCGGTGCGTGGCTTCAGTGGTAACGAAAACACCGGTGCGCAGATTCTGCGCAATGGCTTTGTCGCCAATCGGGGCTTCAATGCCCGCCGTGACATGGCCAATGTCGAGCGCGTCGAGTTTCTCAAGGGGCCTGCCTCGGCCCTGTATGGCAGCAGTGATCCGGGCGGCACCCTGAATGTGGTGACCAAGAAGCCGCAATGGACGCGGTCCGGCAGCGCCAAGCTGTCCTACGGCAGTTATGACGCGCGTCGCGCCGAGCTGGATCTGACCGGCCCGGCAACAGAGCGCCTGGCCTATCGGCTGAATCTGGCGGTGGAAGACAATGGCAGCTTCCGCGACAAGATCGACAGCGAGCGGCAATTCGTGGCGCCAGCCCTGACCTTTCGCGCCAGCAACAGCACTACCTTCATGTACGACGGCGAGTTTCTACGACACAAGGCGCCACTGGACCGGGGTGTGGTCGCGGTGGATAACAAGTTGGGCGTGGTACCGTTATCGCGTTTTCTCGGCGAGCCTGGCGATGGGCCCATTACCGTGGAAAACCATACTCACCAGTTGAGCATGGAACACTACTTCCGCGCCGACTGGCACACCCGTCTGGCAGCAGGTTACAAGGAAGGTACGCTGGAGGGTTTCTCCACCGAGCCCAGCCGACTGGTGGATGGCCGGACGCTGCAGCGCCAGCGCCGCTACCGGGATTCCGAGTCCACTGATATCTCCTTTCAAGCCGAACTCTTTGGCCGCGTGGAAACCGGTCAGGTGTTGCATAACCTGATTCTCGGTGCCGATACCTACCGCTTCGAAAATGACCAGGTGATGCTGCGCGTCAACCCCAGCGCGGACGCCCCCTATCCCATCGATATCTTCGATCCGGTCTACGGTCAGCCGCTGCCACAGCCGCTAGCCAATACCGATCGTT
>JBKBSI010000220.1:0-5676 GCA_046291745.1 Pseudomonas sp.
GCGTTATCTGGCCGGGCAGGTCAGCACCCATCCAGAGCTGGCCGAACTGCTTGAGCGCGCGGTGATTGATAACCCGCCTGCGGTAATCCGCGACGGCGGCGTGATCAAGCCCGGCTACGACAGTGAGCTGGACGAACTGCAGAACATCAGCGAGAACGCCGGGCAGTATCTGATCGACCTGGAAACCCGCGAGCGCGAACGCACCGGACTGTCGACACTGAAAGTCGGCTATAACCGTGTACACGGTTACTTTATCGAGCTGTCGCGCGGTCAGGCCGAACAGGCACCCGCCGACTATATTCGCCGCCAGACGCTCAAGGGCGCCGAGCGCTTTATCACGCCCGAGTTGAAAACCTTTGAAGACAAGGCCCTGTCAGCACGCAGCCGCGCCCTGGCACGCGAGAAGATGCTATACGAAGCGCTGATCGACCGCCTGAACGAGGATCTGGCACCGCTACAGGACAGCGCTGCGGGTCTGGCCGAGCTGGATGTGCTGGCGACCCTGAGTGAGCGCGCCAGCACCCTGGACTATGCCCGCCCGCAGTTTGTCAGCGGCAGCCAGATCAATATTCAGCAGGGTCGTCACCCGGTGGTCGAGCAGGTGCTAGACGGGCCCTTTGTCGCCAACGATCTGCAACTGGATCCCGATACCCGCATGCTGATCATTACCGGCCCGAACATGGGCGGTAAGTCGACCTATATGCGCCAGACCGCGCTGATCGTGCTGCTTGCACATATCGGCAGCTTCGTCCCGGCCCAGGCGGTGGAGCTGTCTCCAGTGGATCGTATCTTCACGCGCATCGGCTCCAGTGACGACCTGGCAGGTGGCCGCTCGACCTTTATGGTGGAAATGAGCGAGACCGCCAATATCCTGCACAACGCTACCGATGCCAGTCTGGTACTAATGGATGAGGTGGGTCGGGGCACCAGTACCTTCGATGGCCTGTCGCTGGCCTGGTCGGCCGCCGAGTATCTGGCCCAGGTGCGCGCCTTTACCCTGTTCGCCACCCACTACTTTGAATTGACTACCCTGCCCGACAGCGACGCGGGTATCGTTAACGTGCACCTGAATGCCACCGAGCACAACGAGCGCATCGTGTTCCTGCACAGTGTGCTGGCGGGCCCGGCAAGCCAGAGCTACGGTTTGCAGGTAGCGCAGCTGGCTGGGGTACCCCGTCCGGTTATCGACCGCGCCCGCGAGCATCTGGCGGCACTCGAGCAACAGAGCCTTGGACAGCAGACCAAGCCGCTGACAGGGACCAGCAAGGCACCGCAGCAGAATGATCTGTTTGCCAGCGCCGTGCATCCGCTGGTCGAGCGACTGCAGGATCTGAAGCCCGATGACCTGACGCCACGTCAGGCGCTGGAGCTGCTGTATAAATGGAAAGCAGAACACGGCCGATAAAAGCTAAATAATAGCTATTTGCATTAACTCGATGGTAATTGTTGCCAACATCTGCAATTGCCATCGACAGTCTGTACCGCCGGGTAAAAACTGCTAGACTACGCGCCATTATTAGACTGCCCGATCCTGATGGAGACCCCACCATGACTTTTGTTGTTACTGACAACTGCATCAAATGCAAATACACCGATTGCGTTGAGGTCTGCCCCGTGGACTGCTTCTACGAGGGTCCCAACTTTCTGGTTATCCATCCTGACGAGTGCATTGATTGCGCCCTGTGCGAGCCCGAGTGCCCGGCCAACGCGATCTTCTCTGAAGACGAAGTGCCCGAGGACATGCAGGAGTTCACCGAGCTGAACGCCGAACTGGCAGAAATCTGGCCGAACATTGCCGAGAAGAAGGACAGCCTCCCCGACGCCGAAGAGTGGGATGGCGTACCGGACAAGTTGCAGTATCTGGAGCGCTGAGCCAGACTCTAGCTCGAAGGCTGAGCTGCCATGAAAGGCTGACCCTGGGTCGGCCTTTTTTATGTTTGGGTGCTGGCAGTCTGCAGTGCAGGCCAAAGAGGGCCGAGGTCAAATTTCAGGCAAAAAAAGGGGCGAGTAAACTCGCCCACTCTTCATTCCCTATGTGCCTTCCCTGTCCAGTCGTCCTGACGTCACCATCCTGATGAATCCCTGTCCGGCATCCTGCTAGACGGCGTTTTCCGTAACGCTTGGACACATCATATCCGCCTGAGTTTTCCGCACAAGCCCACCCATTCGGGTGATTTGAGACATACTGAAAAACTTTAGTTGTTTGCTATCAATAGCTTAACCAAAAGCTACAGGCCAATTTACCCTGTAGCGCACGGTAGATTGCCGACTTGGCTTACACGCCCTGTAGGAAATCTCTTACACGGTCTGCCGGGCGCACCATAAAAAAACCCGGCACCTTGCGGTACCGGGTTTTTCTCAGACGCTAAGCGACTGGGCGATTTACATCATGCCGCCCATGCCACCCATACCGCCCATACCACCCATGTCCGGCATGGAAGACTTGTTCTCTTCCGGCAACTCGGCAATCATGGCTTCGGTAGTGATCATCAGGCTGGCTACCGAGGCAGCAGCCTGCAGCGCGCTGCGGGTGACCTTGGCCGGATCCAGAATACCCATCTCGATCATGTCGCCGTACTCGCCAGTGGCAGCGTTGTAACCGTAGTGACCTTCGCCAGCCTTGACCTTATCCAGTACCACAGAGGCTTCGTCGCCAGCGTTGGTGACGATCTGACGGAACGGTGACTCTACCGCGCGGCGCAGCAGGTTAACGCCTACAGTCTGGTCATCGTTGTCGCCAACCATGCCTTCGATAGCCTGCAGAGCACGCACCAGGGCTACGCCACCACCAGGTACCACACCTTCCTCAACGGCAGCACGAGTAGCATGCAGCGCGTCTTCTACGCGGTGCTTCTTCTCTTTCATTTCAATTTCAGTAGCTGCACCGACCTTGATCACAGCAACACCGCCAGCCAGCTTGGCCAGACGTTCTTGCAGTTTTTCACGGTCATAGTCAGAAGTGGTGTCTTCTACCTGCTTGCGGATCTGACCAACGCGGGCTTCGATATCAACCTTGGCGCCAGCACCATCGATGATAGTGGAGTTGTCCTTGTTGATCTGCACGCTCTTGGCTTGACCCAGGTGCTCAAGGCCAGTGTTTTCCAGGCTCAGGCCGACTTCTTCGCTGATCACGGTACCACCGGTGAGGATAGCGATATCCTGCAGCATGGCCTTGCGACGGTCGCCAAAGCCAGGAGCCTTGACCGCAGCAACCTTGACGATGCCGCGCATGTTGTTGACTACCAGAGTAGCCAGGGCTTCGCCTTCAACGTCTTCGGCGACGATCATCAGCGGACGGCCAGACTTGGCTACAGCTTCCAGAGTCGGCAGCATTTCGCGGATGTTGGAGATTTTCTTGTCAACCAGCAGGATGTAAGGGCTATCCAGCTCGGCAGACATGGTCTCGGGCTTGTTGACGAAGTAGGGAGACAGGTAACCGCGGTCGAACTGCATGCCTTCAACAACAGACAGTTCGTTGTCCAGGCCGGAGCCTTCTTCAACGGTGATAACGCCTTCCTTGCCAACGCGATCCATGGCTTCGGCAATGATCTTGCCGATGGATTCGTCAGAGTTGGCAGAGATAGTGCCTACCTGAGCAATCGCCTTGGAATCGGCACAGGGCTTGGCCAGGTTCTTCAGCTCGGCAACAATGGCGGTGGTGGCCTTGTCGATGCCGCGCTTCAGATCCATCGGGTTCATGCCGGCAGCAACCGACTTCAGACCTTCGGTAACGATGGCCTGGGCCAGTACGGTGGCAGTGGTAGTACCATCACCAGCGTCGTCATTGGCACGGGAAGCAACGTCTTTAACCAGCTGCGCGCCCATGTTTTCGAACTTGTCTTTCAGCTCGATTTCCTTGGCAACGGAAACGCCATCTTTGGTGATGATCGGTGCGCCGTAGCTGCGCTCGATCAGCACGTTGCGGCCCTTCGGCCCCAGGGTAGCCTTGACCGCGTCGGCCAGGATGTTGACGCCCGCAAGCATCTTGTTACGACCGGAGATTCCAAACTTAACTTCTTTAGCAGCCATTTTCGCTTTCCTTTAATCAGTTCGTACGACGTATGCAGGGGTGCCGGATGTTCAGGCTTCCAGCACACCGTAAATTTCGGATTCGCTCATGATCAGCAGGTCTTCGCCTTCGATCTTGATGGTGCTGCTGCCGGAGTAGGGACCGAAAACAACCTTATCGCCTTCCTTCACAGCCAACGCACGCACATCACCGTTATCCAGCAGACGACCAGTACCTACGGCAACCACTACGCCGGTGTTCGGCTTTTCAGCGGCTGAGCCGGGCAGCACGATGCCACCAGCGGTTTTCGTTTCTTCTTCGCTGCGACGTACGACTACGCGGTCGTGTAACGGACGAATTTTCATCGTTGTGAGTCTCCCAATGTGAATGTCAATGGCCGGCAAGCCGGCAGCTCAAGTTAAATCAGGCCTTGCGGCCTGAAGGACGCGCCAGAGGCTACGTCACTGTCTCGCTCAGCCCGGAAATTCCGAGCTTGTCAAAACTGGTGATGGGTTAATGGGGTCCGGCAAGGGGATTTCAAGGCCTGGACCCATTTTTTTTCACTCGCGATCTATCTGCTTGCTGTCTCTGGGCGGGGTGTCTTGGCCGGGCTCCCACTCCCCTTCAATAATATTGTGGCCGTCGCGCTCCCAGGTTTTGGGGCCGCCGGACTCACCAGGCTGGGCCTGGCCGCGATGCCGCCAGGCGAGGATCAGGCAGGGCAAGGCCAGGGCATCGGTAATCACCCCCGGGATGATCAGAAAAATACCGGCGAGTACGCCCCACATGCCGGATTTGAGTACACCAAAGGGCGAGCGATCCTGGTTCATGCGCTCCTGCAGACGCTGCAGCATGGCCCAGCCCTGGGTCTGAATAACCAGTATGCCAAGCACTATGCTGCCCAGCACCCACAGGAGGGTGAGACCGACACCTATGGCCTGACCGAGCATGATCAGACCCGCCAGTTCGATAAAGGGCACTGCCAGCAAAAGCAATCGAAGAAAAGGCATGAGTACCTCATGAGAAAGTTTGAATAATCTATATGGGTGCACTCCTTGCGACTTTCAACCCACCCGCTCAAACAGTGGCATAGGCCAGCTTCAGGTCAGAACGTGACCATAAAAGCCATACGGGTGTTCAAAAAACTCCTGAATTCGGGCATGCTTTGCATCCGTTGATCCCCCCATTGGCTTTGTGGAGTGCCAAGCATGCAACTAAAAGACAGCGTTATCATCATTACGGGCGGCGGCCAAGGCCTGGGCCGCGCCATGGCCGAATACCTGGCTGGCAAGGGCGCGCAACTAGCGCTGGTCGACCTTAATCAGGAGCGCCTGGACGAAGCAGTCACTGCCTGCAAGCAGGCCGGTGGCAGTGCCCGGTCCTATATCTGCAATGTGGCGGTTGAAGAGCAGGTTGAGGCCATGGTGGCCCAGGTTGCCAAAGACTTTGGTCGCATCAATGGCTTGATCAACAACGCTGGCATTCTGCGCGATGGCCTGTTGATCAAGGCCCGCGACGGCGAGATTCAGAAGATGAGCCTGGCACAGTGGCAGTCGGTGATAGACGTGAATCTGACCGGCGTCTTCCTCAGTACCCGCGAAGTGGCGGCCAAGATGGTAGAACTGGGCAGCCAGGGCCTGATCATCAATATTTCTTCGATTTCCCGC
>JBKBSI010000221.1:0-5641 GCA_046291745.1 Pseudomonas sp.
CGAGCCGGGTGTCTGCTACCGCTTGTGGTCAGCCAGTCAGCAGGAGCAACTGGCCGCCCAGGGTCAGCCGGAAATCCTCCAGGCCGACCTGGCGCCGCTGGCGCTGCAGCTTGCGCGCTGGGGCGTGCAGGACCCGACCGATCTGGACTGGCTGGATCCACCACCCGCTGCTGCCCTGGAGCAGGGAAGGGAGTTGCTGGAAAAACTCGGTGGTTTGCAGCGCAATGGCGAGGGCTGGCATCTGACCGAGCATGGCACCGCGATGCTGGCTCTGCCGATGCACCCGCGGCTGGCGCATATGCTGTTGCGTGGCCAGGCCATGGGTCTGGGTCTATTGGCCTGTCGGTTGGCCGCCATCGCCGGTGAGCGCGATCTGCTGCGCGGCGCAGAGGATGCCGATGTGGCGCTCAGGCTGGCCTTGTTCGACCAGCCACGAATGGATGCGGCAGTGGACCGCGGTGCCCTGCAGCGCGCCAGGCAACTGGCAGGACAATGGCAACGGCTGTTGACTGAGCCGCCCAGCGCTGCGGTGGCGAATCCTGAGGATGAAGGCTGGCAAGGAATTCTGTTGGCCCTGGCCTATCCCGATCGTATAGCTCGGCGCCGCAGTGAGGGGGGAAGCGAGTACCGCCTGGCGAACGGCCGCTCGGCGGCCTTTGCTGGCGTGGATGCCTTGCACAAGCATGAGTGGCTGGTGGTCGCTGCCCTGGGCGGCCATGCCAGCCAGCGTAATGTGCGGATTTTTATGGCTGCGGCACTGGATGCCGAGCTATTGGTACGCCATCTGCCTGAGTTGCTGAAGCCCAAAGATACCCTGGAATGGGATGCCCGTAGCGAGAGTCTGGTGGCTGAACGGCAGCAATGTATTGGCGCCCTGGTGTTCCGTCGCGATCCCTTGCCGAATATGGATCCCGCAGCGCGCAGTCGCGCCCTCTGTGATGTAGTGCGGCGCCAGGGTCTGAGCCTGCTGCCATGGACGCCCGCGCTGCGCCAGTGGCAGGCCCGGGTAATGCTGTTGCACCGACTGGATTCGGCCAGCGGCGTCAGCGAGTGGCCGGATGTCAGTGATACCGCGCTGCTGGGTTCGCTGGAGCACTGGCTGGCGCCATATCTGGACAAGGTGCGGCGGCTGGCGCATTTTGCCAATCTGGATCTGGCTTCGATACTTGCCGGGCTCTTGCCCTGGCCCCTGCCGCGGCAACTGGAAGAGCTGGCGCCCACCCACTGGACAGTTCCCACCGGTTCGCAGATTCGTATCGATTACAGCGAAACACCGCCAGTGCTGGCCGTGCGTCTACAGGAAATGTTCGGCAGCACCGAAACACCACGGGTGGCGCACAACCGCCAGCCGCTGCAGTTGCACCTGCTCTCGCCAGCGCAGAGGCCAGTGCAGATAACCCAGGACCTGGCCGGGTTCTGGAGCGGCAGTTATGCCGAGGTAAAAAAGGACTTGAAGGGTCGCTACCCCAAGCACTATTGGCCCGACGACCCGCTGCAGGCCGAGCCGACCCGCCGGGCCAAGCCACGCAAAACCTGAGCGTAGCTGCAAGTGTCCTGGCCAAAGCCTTCGGCTATCCAGTGCAGGCTTTGCAGCCAGGTGGCCAGAACGTACAATCGCCAACCCGCCCAGCCTCCGGAGCCGCCGATGGACAATACCAGCCAGATTCTTGAACGCAGCGCCGAGCTGTTTGCCGGCAAGCGCGTGCTGTTGGTCAATCCGCCCGCCGATAGTCTGACCCAGGTACTGCCCGCCGACTGGCATGTGTGGACCTGGGATTACGCGGTCTGGCGCGGGCTGAAAGGCCAGTTGGATGAGGCCCATCTGAGTTTTTCCCACCTGTGTCGGGCCATAGAGGGGCTGGATGTGGCGGTGCTGGTGATGCCCAAGGCGCTGGAGCGAGCTGAATATGCCTTGGCGCAAATGGTCCCGTTGCTGCAGGCAGGTTGTCCGCTGGTACTGGTCGGGGAAAAAAAGGGTGGCATCAGCCGTGCGGAAAAGCTTATGCAGCCCTATGGTGGCGCTGCCGAAAAGCTCGATTCGGCTCGGCACTGCCAGTTGTGGCGCATGCCGGTGGATGGCAAGGCTGCGCCCTTCGAGCTGGCTGACTGGGAGCAGCATTCCCGTCTTGAACTGGCTGATCAGAGTCTGGAACTGGTGAGTTTGCCCGGGGTCTTCAGTCATGGCCGGCTGGACGAGGGCAGCCAGTTGCTGCTGGAAGAAACAGCGCCACTGCCCAAGGGCAAGGTGCTGGATTTTGGCTGTGGCGCCGGAGTGCTTGCCTGCGTGCTGTCGCGGCGCAATCCGGACTCTGAATTCGAGCTGGTGGATGTGGATGCGCTGGCGCTCTACTGTGCGACGCAAACCTTGCAGCGCAACGGGGTAAAGGCGGAGGTCTATCCATCGGACGGGCTCAGCGACGTACATGGCCGCCTGGCTGCGGTGGTCAGCAACCCGCCGTTTCATACCGGCATCAAGCATGACACCAGTATCGCCGAGCGCTTTTTCGAGCAGGTTACGCGCAATCTGTTGCCGCGCGGTGAGATGCGGATTGTTGCCAACGGCTTTCTCAAGTACCCGGCGCTGATAGAAGCGCATATCGGGCCCTGTCTGGTGCTGCGTGAAAACACCCGCTTCAAGGTCTACTCGGCCATCGCCCCCGGTTGACCCTGGGCAAAGTGCGGGTTATATTCCCGTCCGTCTTAGGGGAGTAGTCTCTCTCGCTGGCAGCCACTGCCAGCATGGCGAACGTCAACATACTTGGTCCACAGACCATGGCGTTTGCGACCTGCAGTCGTGCTAACGGCTCCGGTTTGACGAGACCTATGATATGCGCACACCAGCCGAGGGCGGAGGTGTTCGTATGTCATTGGTTTGTTGATCCGCCCTTTCTGGAAACTCCGTGGAAGCCTTTTTAGTTTCAACCGGGATTGTTGCGCTGGCAGAGATCGGCGACAAAACCCAACTGCTGGCCCTGTTGCTCATCCTGCGTTTTCGTCAGCCCTGGCCGATCGTCCTGGGTATCTTTGTTGCGACCGTAGCTAATCACGCTCTGGCAGGCGCCTTGGGCCAACTGGTCAGCGCTGTCTTGAGTGACGTCTGGCTGTATTCACTGCTGGCGGTGTCTTTTGTCGCCGTTGCGGCCTGGACGCTGGTACCGGACAAACTTGATGACGATGAGCCTTCCAGTATCAGCCGCTATGGTGCCTTTCTGGCTACCCTGGTGGCATTCTTTATCGCCGAAATGGGTGACAAGACGCAGATAGCCACGGTGGTGCTGGCCGCGCAGTTTGATGCCTACCTATGGGTAGTGCTGGGCACTACGCTGGGTATGATGCTGGCCAATGTGCCAGTGGTGTTCATGGGGAATGCCGCAGCGAGCAGGTTGCCGCTGGATCTGATCCGCCGTGTGGCTGCGCTGGCATTTCTGCTTATGGCGCTATACGCCGGTTGGCTGGCATTCACATCCGTTAATATTTGAACAGCCTGCGCGCAGGGAACCTGGCCGGATCACAGGGCTCGAAACTGGGAGTGCTGGGATTCCGACCAACTGCGCGCGCGCCTTGCTGTTGTCCGTTGTAGTGATTGGTTTGTCAGCGTCTCAGATCCTTGCCTAGGCTAGAAGGTAGTTGGCGGCTGGCTTTTAACATCGATAACTGCGAAGGAGCGGCGCATGTTTTCCCTTATCTCCAAATCACGACTCTCCGAAGTAAAGTGGCGCACCATAGGTACAGGTATAGGCCATCTGAGCCTGGCCTTGCCGCTGGTCGTTGCGGGCAGTCTGGCTCAGGCCGCGCCGAGACTGGACGTACCCTATGTCGCCACGCCCCCTGATGTGGTCCAGCGCATGCTGGAAATGGCTGAAGTGCAGCCGCACGACCATCTTATAGACCTGGGTTCGGGGGACGGGCGCATCGTTATCGCTGCCGCGCGTGACTGGGGTGTACGCAATGCCAGGGGCATAGACCTGGATCCTGAGCGGGTCGAAGAGGCGCGCGAGAATGCACGGCGTGAGGGCGTTGAGGGTCAGGTCGAATTTGAACAGGGTGACCTGTTTGACAAGGACCTGTCCGACGCCACGGTAGTCACCATGTATCTGCTTAGCGCGGTCAACGCGCGGCTGCGGCCAGTGATTCTGGAAACCATGGCACCAGGTACCCGTATCGTTTCCCATGCCTTCGATATGGGGCCTTGGGAGCCGGATGCTTTCGATACCCTGGGCGGCAGTAGTATTTACATGTGGACGGTGCCGGCTCAGGTTGGCGGTCTGTGGCAGTTGACCACCCCGGACGGTGAAGAGCTGACCATGATGCTGCAGCAGCGCTTCCAGCAGCTGCATGCCAGTGCTGACCTGGAGGGCAATCCCGGGGCATTGATTGACGCTTCGATCCATGGTGCGGAAATCCGCTTTTCGATTGGTCGTGACGACTATATAGGCCAGGTTGAAGGCGACCGCATAGTGCCGGTGGCTTCATCAGAGGGTCTGCAGGACTGGCATGCCCGTCGCCTCTGATTCGCAAACTGCTTCAATGCTGGGTGCGCCGCGGGCCAGTTTGAGCGTGCTGGATGGGGTGGCCGTGCTGGTGGGTGTGGTCATTGGTATCGGGATCTTCGGCTTTCCACCATTGGTGGCACAACAGGCATCCAGTCCAGGGATCTATATGGCCCTGTGGGTGGCGGGCGGACTGGTAATGCTGATGGGCGCCCTGTGTTACGCCGAGCTGGGCTCGGCTTACCCGCATGCGGGTGGTGAGTACCACTTTCTGCAGCGGGCCTGGGGCTCTGGCGTGGGTTTGATGTTTGCCTGGGCCAGGGGCACGGTTATTCAGACCGGGTCTATCGCCGCTGTGGCTTTTATCTATGGGGATTATGCTCAGCAATTGGTGCCTCTGGGCCGCTGGGGCACCAGTCTGCATGCGCTATTGGCGGTGCTGGGGCTGACGGCGCTGAACATGCGCGGTGTTCGCCACTCCAAACGGGTGCAATGGTGGTTTAGCGGTCTTACCGTAACTTTGCTGTTGGTGGTGATAGCTGTCGGCCTCTGGTACGCCGAGCCGCAGGTGGCCGCTGCGGTTTCGGTGCCGGAGCCATCTGCCTCCGGACCCCTGTCAGCGGCGCTGGGTATGGGTATGGTGTTCGTGCTGCTGACCTACGGTGGCTGGAATGAAGCGGCTTACCTTTCCGGCGAGTTGCGTAATCCACAGCGCAATATGCGCCGGGTGCTGCTGATTGGGGTGGCCCTGGTCAGCGCTGTTTATGTGCTGGCGAATCTGGCCTACCTGAGTATCTTTGGCCTGCAGGGGCTGAGCGAGGTCGAGGCCGTTGGCGCCGAGCTGATGCGTATCGTCGCAGGCCCCATGGCCGCGAGCCTGCTGAGCCTGATGATCTGTATCGCAGCGCTGAGTACTATCAATGCCAGTGTCCTGACTGGCGCCCGGGTGTATTACGCTCTGGGTCGCGACATCCCTGCACTGGGCGTGCTCGGGGCCTGGAATGACAGCGGTGCCACGCCTTCCCGTGCATTGGCAGTGCAGTGCGTGATTACCTTGCTGCTAGTACTGCTCGGTACCCTGAGTGGTGACGGCCTGAGCGCCATGGTCGCCTATACGGCTCCGGTATTCTGGCTATTTATGCTGCTGACCG
>JBKBSI010000222.1:0-5508 GCA_046291745.1 Pseudomonas sp.
CTGTTGCGCGTAGTGATGCTTGATCCGGATGTACTGCCGCTGCGCTCTATCTGGCAGTACCAAGGCTATCTGGCGGATCAGGAGCTGAACAACAGTCAGTACTGGCTGGCGTTCTGGAAAAAACTGCTGCAACCGCTGACCACGCTAGCACTGGTGTTTGTAGCGATTTCCTTCGTTTTCGGTCCGTTGCGCTCGGTCACCCTGGGGCAGCGGGTATTCACCGGGGTGCTGGTGGGCTTCAGTTTCCGCATTATTCAGGACTTGCTCGGGCCTTCGAGTCTGGTCTTCGGCTTCTCGCCGCTGATTGCCGTACTGGTGCCGGTGGGCGTATTGCTGCTGCTGGGCACTGTGCTGATGCGGCGCGCAAGCTGATAGCTTGGGCGCCTTCAGTCCCTGAAGGTGCCTTTGGGCAAGGTAACCAGTTGCGTGCCCGAGGCAATGTCCTGCCAGGTGCGCGACTGTTTGTCCCAGAGCATCCACAGCCAGCCCAGCCCGACACACAACCAGGCCAGTTGGGCGACCGCAAAGCGCACCAATGCCTGCTTGCGGGTGATGGTAAAGCCCCCCGGTTGTTCGACGCGGATGCGCCATACTTGCATACCCAGCGTCTGGCCCTTGCGCGTCCAGAAGGCGCCGTAGAACAGCAAACTGATGGTCAGCAGTGCCAGGGTAAGCAGGTAGTCACCGATAAACATCCCCGCATCGGCCTGCTCCTGGACCTGCTGTTGACTGCTGAAGAGCACATGCAATCCCAGATAGGCAAAGGTGGCGACCATCCACAGGGCGACCAGCAGAAACAGGTCATAGCCAGCGGCTGCCAGACGTCTGGTCAGGCTGGTTGGGGCAAATTCGCCGCTGGGCTGGAGTGGCTTGGGCTGCATGAAAGCTCCGGAAAATCGTCAGGGAAGAGCGCCGCTTAGCGGCGCGTGAGCGGGTCTTGCTCGAAGTGCACGGCACCTAGGCCATGTTGCATCAATGCACGGATGTTGGCGTGGGCGCTGCCCGCAGGGTCCTCAAGCACGGCGCGGTAATGCTCGGCAAAGCACTGCAGCGCCTGGGTGTCGTCCAGGCCAAGGTCCAGGGCCATGGCCAGCACCTTGCAGGAGCCCTGATTCTGGTCTGCGGCGTTGGTTAGGGGGCCGATGCCAAAAGCGCTGGGTTGGTAGCTGTACCGCTCTTCGATAAAGGCCAGGGTATCGGCAAAGGCTAGCTGGCCGTCACCAAGACGGCTGATAAAGTCTTCCGGGGTCATGACTTGTCCTGCGGTTTGGCTTTCTCGAAGGCTGCCTGCTGGGCCGGGCTGGCTTCTTTCTGGTACTTGGCCTTCCACTCCGCATAGGGCATGCCGTAAACAGCTTCGCGTGCCTCATCAAGACTGACGGCGATGTCCATATCGTCGGCCGCGCTCTTGTACCACTTGGCCAGACAATTGCGACAGAACCCAGCCAGGGTCATCAGGTCGATATTCTGTACGTCCTTACGGCTGCTCAGGTGGGCGAGCAGGTTTCTGAAGGCGGCAGCCTCCAGTTCAATGCGTTCTTGCTTGGTCATGGTCAACTCCGCCTAGTGGACTTGCACGCCGGATGATACTGGGCGCCCGGCATAGCGGCAATCGTTGCGATGGGTTCAGGCTGGTCGACTGTCGCTGAGGGTGATGGATACCGACTCAGCAAAGCGCAGGGCATGGGGTTTGTCCACCTCTACCTCGGCGTAACGTACTTGCGGGTAGGCCATGACCAGATCTAGCAGTTCCTGGGTCAGGCGCTCGAGCAGGGCGAAGCGATTGTCTTCCACGTGACTGATGATGGCCTTGGTAATGGTTCGGTAGTTCAAGGCCTTGTCGATTTCGATAAATTACACCGACATGGTTTCCGGGTAGACAAAGGTCAGGTTGATCAAAAAGTCCAGCGTATTGAGTATCTCCTCCTCCTTGATACCAATATAGGTGCGCAGGAGCAGGTTCTTGACTCTTATGCGGGCCATGCCTGGAGTGAGTTGCGGCATGCTCAGCGGCTCCGGCCAATCAGTTGCAGGAATTCCTGGCGGGTATTCACTGATTCACGGAAGGCGCCGAGCATCACCGAGCTGTGCATGGAGGAATTCTGCTTTTCCACGCCACGCATCATCATACACATGTGCTGGGCTTCGATGACCACAGCTACACCCTTGGCATTGGTGACCGACTGCAGAGCTTCGGCAATCTGTCGGGTCAGGTTTTCCTGAATTTGCAGACGGCGGGCAAACATGTCGACGATGCGCGCGACCTTGGACAGGCCAATCACTTTTCCGGTGGGGATATAGGCGACATGCGCCTTGCCGATAAAGGGCAGCAAGTGATGTTCGCACAGCGAATAAAGCTCGATGTCCTTGACGATCACCATCTCGTCATTGGTGGACTCGAACAGCGCGCCATTGACGATCTCCTCCAGTGATTGATCGTAGCCGCGGCAGAGGAACTGCATGGCCTTGGCGGCGCGCAGTGGCGTACCGGTCAGCCCTTCGCGTTGTGGGTCTTCACCCAGGTTGGCCAGGATCTCGTGATAGTTCCGGGTCAGGTTGTCTAGGCTCATCTCTGGCATCTCGTTGGGTGTCATTTCAGGTGCCGGCCGCCGTTAAGGGTCAGGCTGGTGCCGGTAATATAGGGATTATCCATCAGATAACGGATCGACTGATAGACCACTTCGGGCCCAGGCTCGATACCCAGCGCCGATTTGGCCAGGGTGCTGGCGCGATACTCAGCGCTGTCGCCGTCGTTGAACATGATCAGCGCCGGGGCAATGCTGTTGACCTTGACCTTTGGTGCCAAACGTTTGGCGAAGGACAGGCTGAGGTTCTCCAGCCCGGCCTTGCTGGCGCAGTACGCCATATGGGCGCTGCTGCCGCGCTGGGCGCTGAAGTCGGTTAGATGGATGATGTCGGTGGTCTGTGCCGGGTCCAGCAGTTCGACACAGGCGTTGTTGATCATCATCGGGGCCTGCATGTGCAACATGAATAGCATCTCGAAGGTTTCCGGCCGACCATCATCAGGCGGCCAGGCCGAGGCATTGTGAATGATTGCCCGCAGGCTGGGCTGCAATGCCTGCAACTGGTCGATAAACAGCTCAATACCCTGGCGGCTGGAAAAATCGGCGAGCATCACCTGCGTGTGGGGCAATGGATTGCTGTCCCATTCTTCACGCCAGTGGCGGCACGTGAGTATCACCTGATAACCATCAGCGACCAGTCTCTTGGCGCAGTGCAAGCCGACTCGCTGGGCTGCTCCGGTAATCAGGATGGTCTGTCTGTGGCTCATCGGGGCCTCGTAAAAGGGGTAAGGATCTGACAATGACCGGCCGGGGTACCGCGGCAATGGCAAGCATTGCCAAATCCTTTGCGAAAATTATACTAATCCAAAATATTGTACAATTTATAGTTGCAGGCAGTCATGAGTAAATATTTCTCTCTTGCCTATAGCTATGAAATTAATCAATAAATAACGATATTAGTAATCTGCGCTAGGGTTTCAATATTTGTACATTCCATATCCAGGCCACCCTGAACATAGATTGAGGAAGCAGCATGCATATTTCACAGCTGGGCCAAGTCTACCGTCATGCTGAGTTGCGCACCGTGAATATTATCACGCTGAGTGGCCTGGGACGTTATGCGGTGCAGGTCATTCCCCGGGCAGGGTGTGCTTTTCTGCTGACAGACGACCAGGGGCAGCCGCGCTATTGGCGAGCGCTGGATGAAGTGCGCCGCGCGCTGCACGGACAGGGTCTTGATAACGTCGCCCTGCAGGTGAGTGTCGCCCAGGATGAAGTGATAGGCCGCTAACGCTTGTCATGGTCTGCTGGGTTTGCTGCCGAATTGCGGATCGCGCAGCGGCCTGAGTTACAGGCTGCTTGTGCAGGCATGGGGATGCGTCGCGCCAGCATCGGACGGGCCTTGCAGAACTGCCGATAGGACCACAGCCAGAAGGGCCGGGCCCAGGCCCAGGTCAGGGGCTTTACCAGCCAGCCCAAGCCCACCGCGCTATAGCTCCAGTAGGTCGCATCTATTCCGGTAACAAAGCGGCCATCGTCAAAACGCGCGTGCAGAAGGTTCAGCATGTCGTCGCGAACCAGCTTTTCAGGTACCGGGTTCTCTACATCCGTGAGGTCTATCAGTATCAGGCGTTGGGCCTGATTGCGGCGCTCGAACATGAGAATTTCACGCAGACACAAGGGGCACTCGCCATCGTAATAGAGTGTCAGGGGCCAGGTGGGTGTTACGGATGGCATGCGTGGAGCCTCAATAGCCGATAGGAAGCTGATGTACAGGGTTCTGCTATTGCCTAACTTCTGTACAATAGCCTCATTAAACGGGCTGGAATGGATTTCCACAACGGAAACAGGCTCTGATACGCACCTTCACTGTAAACGGATATGACCGAGACCATAGATAAAGCTCCTGCCGAGCGTACTGGTGATTTGAGCAAGGAAGATCTTTTCCCCATTCGCGAAGTCTCGCGCATGACAGGGGTCAACCCGGTTACCCTGCGCGCTTGGGAGCGGCGCTATGGTCTGCTGGTCCCGCATCGCACGCCCAGCGGACATCGGCTCTATTCCATGGCTGATATCGAGCGCGTCCGCGCGGTCATGTCCTGGATCGAGCGTGGCGTTGCGGTTAGCAAGGTAGCCTCGATTATTGATCGCCAGGTAGCTGTGGCGCAGGAGCGGTCGGCCGATGCGGGCGTTGCTGCGCAGGCCCCGGAAGATGAAACCTGGCAGCTGTGGCAGGCGCGCCTGATTGATGCGGTCAACGCCTTTGATCGCGCTGCGCTTGATCATCTCTATGGCCAATTGCATAGCAGCTTTCCACTCTCTGTGGTGTTCCAGGATATTGTCCTGCCCGTCTGGAAGTTGTTCCGCCAGGGCGGCGAAGCGGGCGTCAGCAGTGGGCAATGGTCGTTTCTCGACGCCTTCCTGCGGGGCAGGCTGTTCCAGCGCATGAGTTACACGCAGCCCGGTCTGCCGGATGTGATGTTGGTTACCTTGCCAGGTGTGCATGAGGAGTTCGAGGTGCTGATGGCTGCCAGCTTTGTACTGGCTGCGGGAGCCAATATTACCTATGTGCCCGCAGTGCCAACCTTTTCCGAGCTGGGTGATATGGCCCAGCGCTCTGGTTGCGCGGCGCTGGTGCTTTACGGATCAAAAGCCGCAGACAGCGAACTGCTGCTCAAGCACCTGCCGCGTCTGGAACAAGCGCTGGAATGTCCGGTAGCCATGCTCGGGGCATTGTCCGAGGCGCAGCCTGCGGAGTTACAGGCTGCAGGTATCCTGGCGCTGGGTGATAGCGGCGCTGGGGTTACGGCGAAGATGCGTGGAGTGCTTGGCGGTCGGCTGGATACCTGAGTTTTAGCCATAAAAGCTGTACAGATTTACAAATTTGTACATTTTTATGCAGCAAAATCTGTACAAGTGCGTGGTTTACGCCTAGTCTCATTGTTAAAGGCTATGTGACTGGACTTCAGTCAATGGCAGGACT
>JBKBSI010000223.1:0-5498 GCA_046291745.1 Pseudomonas sp.
ACGCAGCGCTTCCCCCTCGGCCGGGGGCAGCGGCAGCATGCGCTGACCCAGCGGTATGCCAAAAGCCAGAATCACCACGATGCTGACTATCGGCAGTACCAGCCCACCCCAGACCACCCAGCGGTTCTGCACCCGTTGCGCCTGCTGCTCGCTCACCTGCCCGGGGTCACGGCGCATGGCATACAGCCACAGGGCTATGACCGCCAGCAACACCAGGGTGAAAAAGCCGAACATGCCCCACCACAGCCAGGCTCCGACCTGGGCGCTCGGGCCCGCTGGCTCAAGCGCCGACATGGGCCCAGTGCAACCGCTGAGCAGCAAAGGAGTGCCAAGCAGGGCTGCGGCTGTTAACCTCCCAGGCAGAGCAAGGCCTGATGCAAAGGCTCCTGAACCGAACAAACGTCGAGGATCAAGATGGCTTCCGCTTCCATTATCAGCAAAATGTCGATTCACGGGCACCCGATCCATCCGATGGTGATTCACTTTCCGGTGGCCGCTTTGCTCGGCCTGATAGGTACCGACCTTGCCTACATATTCACCGGCGATTTCTTCTGGGCGCGGGCCGGGGTGTGGCTGGCAGGCGTGGGGGTGATTGGCGGCTGGCTCTCCGGCACCATCGGCCTGCTTGATCTGATCATCGTCAAACAGATACGTCGGCTGATCACAGCTTGGTGCCATGCCATTCTGGCGGTCATGCTGCTGTCGGTGGCCACGCTCAACTGGCTGACACGCATCGGTAGCCCGGAAGCACTGATTCTGCCCTGGGGCCTGTACCTGTCGTTGCTCGGCGGGCTGTTGATCGCTCTGGCCAGCTTCCTCGGCGGCCAACTGGTGTACGACCACGCGGTCGGCATCGCCCCGGAAAAGACCGCCGAGCGCGTCGCGCGCAACATGAAGATTCAGCAGTACAAAGAACCCTGAATATCTCATAGCCAGACCTCCAACGGAGGTTTGGCCAGCACCAGCCAGATAATCGCGACCATCAAGGCGCAAGCCGCCAGCCCCAGCAGAAGACACCAGATGCGCACTGGCTTGCCATTGCGCGACTCCATGCGCAGCACCAGCATGCCCATCAAGGTGTGTACAAACACCAGCCCAACCACCAGCGTCAATTTGGCAATCAGCCAGACCGTTACCGTATGGTCGATAACAAACACCAGGCTGCCAGCGATAATCGCTACCAGCGCTGCGGGCGTAGCCACACGGGTGAAGACAAAGCGGGAAATGGAGTCAAAGGGTGCGGGCGGTTCCTCAATCGCTGAAGAGGAGCGAGCGACACCGGCAATCAGGGCCGGCAGATACAGCAGGCAGGCACCCCAGAACAACAGGGAGGCTATATGTAGAACAAGAAACCAGAGCATCGCCTTGGCAACTCCTTGTAGGCATGGTGCGAGGCCCGGCGTTACGGCATTACAGCAGCTTGGTCAGCAGCAGCGTTCCACCCGTAAGCACAACAGCTACGGCGATGAGAACCAGCAGGCCGTCGCGAGCAACCAGAGCCAGGCCGAGTAAAGCCAGTGCAAACCCCACGATCGACGAGGAAAAGGGCACCAGCTCGAGAAATGGCAAACCTGCAGCAATGAGCACGCAAAGCCCGGCTATCAGGTAAGTAGAGGAGCGATGCAGCATAAAGTTCAGACGGGGCTTGATCAAACGATCAATTCGTCGCGCAGTCGGCTTTAACCACTTGAGGGCTTTTTGCAGTTTGTCGCGGGTCAGCGAGCGCTGCAGGATGAACTTCGGCAACCAGAAATGCTTGCGCCCGAACAGCAGTTGCACAGCAATCAGCATGACGAACAGTCCGGCAAAGACAGCCATGCCGGGAATGCCGCTGAGTGGGGAGAACAGCGTCAACCCCATCAGCAGCAACAAGGGACCAAAGGACCGGTCACCGACGGACTCGACTACCATGCCCATCGAGACCTCGCCCTCCTCCTCGGCCAGGCCGCCTACATGATCGAGCATCTGTTCCAGGTTATTCAGTTCCTCGGACATCTGCGTCTCCCATGCACGGCGGGCGGGATCAGAGGGGCTTGCCGCGATTCCCGTGTTCGGCAACAAAACCCTGTACTGCCTGCAGCTCATTAGCCAACACCGTAAAACGCTCCGGGCGCTCGAACAGGTCAGCCAGGTGAGCGGGCAAGTGCGGCGCTTCACCAACGTCTGCCTTGAGTACTGCATCCGGGAACTTGACCGGATGCGCCGTGCCCAGGGTAATCATCGGCAGCGACATCGAGCGACGGCATTCACGCGCCGCGCGCACACCGATGGCGGTATGCGGATCCAGCAGTTCGCCACAGTCGTGGAACACCTCGGCGATGGTCGCACAGGTCGCTTCGTCGTCCACGGCCAGCGAATCGAACAGCTTGCGCGTCTCGGTCCAGCGCTCCTCTTCCACCGACAGTTTGCCAGTAGCCTTGAAGTTGGCCATCAGCTCAGCGACCTGCAGACCGTTACGCCCATGCATGTCGAACAGCAGCCGCTCGAAGTTGGAGGACACCATGATATCCATCGACGGTGACAGCGAGGCGTGCAGCGTGTCCTTGTCGTACTGGTTGCCACTCATAAAGCGGTGCAGGATGTCGTTGCGGTTGGTCGCGACAATCAACTGGCTGATAGGCAGGCCCATATTGCGTGCCAGATAACCGGCAAAGATGTCGCCGAAGTTACCTGTGGGCACCGAGAAGGCCATGGAGCGCGCTGGTCCACCCAGCTGCAGCGCAGCATGGAAGTAATAGACGATCTGCGCCATGATCCGCGCCCAGTTGATCGAGTTCACCGCGACCAGCCGCGTACCCTTGAGGAAGCCCTGGTCAGCAAAGCTGTCCTTGACCATCTCCTGGCAATCATCGAAGTTGCCATCGATGGCGATATTGTGGATGTTGTCGCCCATGATGGTGGTCATCTGCCGACGCTGCACTTCCGACACACGGTTGTGCGGGTGCAGAATGAAGATGTCGACATTCTCGCAGTGCTTGCAGCCCTCGATAGCCGCCGAGCCGGTATCACCCGAGGTCGCGCCCATAATCACTACGCGTTCGCCTCGCTTGATCAGGAAGTGATCGAGCAGGCGACCGAGCAATTGCAGAGCAAAATCCTTGAATGCCAGGGTCGGGCCATGGAACAGCTCCAGCACCCACTCGTTGGCGCCCAGTTGCCGCAGGGGTGCCACAGCCTGGTGCTGAAACACCCCGTAGGTCTCTTCCAGAATGCGCCGGAAATCCGCATCGCTGATACTGCCCGCCACAAAGGGCCGCATGACCTTGAAGGCCAGCTCGTGGTAGGGCAGCCCAGCCCAGGAGGCAATCTCTTCCTGGGTGAAGCGCGGCAGATTCTCAGGCACGTAAAGGCCACCGTCAGTAGCCAGACCAGCGAGCAATACGTCTTCAAAATTCAGGGCCGGTGCTTGGCCGCGGGTGCTTATATAGCGCATCGTTGCAAACCTTCGATATGAGCTTCAAGCCACAAGCGGCAAGCTGCAAGAAACCGGTCATACTCCGGTGTGCTTGCCACTTGCCGCTTGCGGCTTGCCGCTATTAGTTCAGTTGTTCAACCCGGATACGCATCAGCGGTCCGGCGATCTCATCCAGCGCTTCCAGAGCATCAATGGCGTCATTCATCTTCTGCTCGAGCACCCGGTGGGTCATCAGAATGATCGGCACCAGACCGTCCTGCTCTTCGACTTCCTTCTGCAGGATGGATTCAATGTTAATGCCGCGCTCGGAGAGGATGGTCGCTACCTTGGCCAACACGCCAGGGCGATCCTTGGCCTGAATCCGCAGGTAATAGGCGGTTTCCACCTGCCCCACCGGCAGCACTGGCAGATCCGACAACGAATGCGCCTGGAAAGCCAGGTGCGGAACGCGGTTGTTCGGATCGGTGGTCAGGGTACGCACCACGTCGATAATGTCAGCCACCACCGAGGAAGCCGTAGGCTCGGCACCCGCGCCAGCACCGTAGTACAGCGTGGAACCCACCGCATCACCATTGACCATAACCGCGTTCATCACGCCGTTTACATTGGCAATCAGGCGGTCCGCCGGGATCAGTGTGGGGTGCACGCGCAGCTCGACACCCTTGGGTGTGCGGCGGGCAATACCCAGATGCTTGATGCGGTAGCCAAGGGCTTCGGCGTAGTTAACATCGGAGGTGGTCAGCTTGCTGATACCTTCGGTGTAAGCCTTGTCGAACTGCAGAGGGATACCGAAGGCTATGGAAGCGAGAATGGTCAGCTTGTGCGCCGCATCGATACCTTCAACGTCAAAGGTCGGATCCGCTTCGGCATAGCCCAGCGCCTGCGCTTCGGCCAGCACGTCGTCAAAGGTACGGCCCTTGTCGCGCATCTCGGTGAGAATGAAGTTGCCGGTGCCGTTGATGATACCGGCAACCCAGTCGATCTGGTTCGCCGCCAGGCCTTCACGCACCGCCTTGATGATCGGAATACCACCGGCCACGGAGGCCTCGAAGGCGACCATGACGCCCTTTTCACTGGCGGCGGCAAAAATTTCGTTCCCGTGCACGGCAATCAGCGCCTTGTTGGCGGTGACCACATGCTTGCCGTTGGCGATGGCGCGCAGCACCACTTCCCGGGCCACGCCATAACCGCCGATCAGCTCGACAATCACATCGATCTCGGGGTTGTCGACCACCGCAAAGACATCATCGGTGACGGGCGTGCCGCCCACGTCGCAGGCCGGGTTCAGATGCCGTGCGGCAATCTGCGCCACTTCAATTCCACGCCCGGCCCGCCGGGCAATTTCCACGGCATTGCGCTGCAGGACATTGAAAGTGCCACCACCAACGGTGCCCAAACCACAGATTCCCACTTTAACCGGTTTCAAACGTAGATCCCCACTTGATCAAATGTAATGTCATGAATACCTTGGCCTTGGCTTACTGGTTGGCCAGGGCCTCTTCGGCCAGCGCCTTGGCTGGCTTGTAACCCGGCACCAGCACGCCGTTGGCCATAAAGATCGCCGGAGTACCCTGCACGCCGACCTGCTGGCCCAGCGCGTACTGCTTGTTCACTGGGTTGTCACAGCTAAGACTGGGTATCTTTTCGCCAAGCTTGGCCTTGGTCATTGCCTCTAGCGGATCCTCGGAGCACCAGATCGACTCCATGACCTTGGCCGTCGGCTGATCAGGACCACTGCGGGCAAAGGCGGCGTAACGTACCTCAATACCCAGATCGTTAAGCTGGTCTACCTCGCTGTGCAGCAGGCGGCAGTAACCGCAGTCAACATCAGTAAAGATGGTGACATGGGTCTTGGGCTCGGCCGGGGCAAAGATCACCAGCTCATCGCGGGGAATGCCATTAATCGCCTCACCAATACCCCTTGCCTCTTCGACCGCGGTCAGATTGCGCGGTTGCTCGCCGGACACATCAAACAGCGTACCCTGAATCAGAAACTGACCATCGGCGCTGGCATAGAGAATACGCCCGCTGTCCAGTTGCACCTGATAAATCCCGGCAACCGGCGATTCGGAAATCGTCTTGA
>JBKBSI010000224.1:0-5457 GCA_046291745.1 Pseudomonas sp.
TAATGCCTGGTACGGCTCCCTCGGTGCATTTTCCAGGGCTTCGGCGAAGAGTCTGCCGAGCACGCCGGTGGTGTGCAGGGCAATTGCCAGGGTCCCGGCAAAGGGCCCAAGTCCAGCGGCTAACACCATCAGCGCAGCCCACACCAGCTCCGGTACCGAACGCAGGGCATTGAGCAGTAGCCGTGCCAGATGTTTGGCTAGTGCTCCCAGTCGTCCCGCCGCCAGCAAACTGAGCAGCGCGCCCGCCAGCGCAGCCAGCAGTGTGCCGATGGCGGAAATCGCCAGGGTTTCCAGTGCGCCCCAACTGATCTGCTTCAGCCAGTTGGCGGAGGTGTCCGGTGGAAAAAATGAGCGCACGTAGGTCGCCATCTGCGCCGGGCTGTCGCCGCGGACCAGTCCGAGCAAATCCAGCCCCAGATAGGCGAAGGAGGCAACCAACGCCGCCAGTATCAGGCTTAGCCACAGCAGTGCCTCCAGGCGCCGGCTCATGCCAGCCTCCGGCGCAGCAGGGTGCTGAGTTGGTCAGCGAGCAGAACCAACACCAGGAAAGTCAACAGTATGCTGACCACCTCACCGCCTGCGAACATGCGGATGGATAGATCAATCATCTGACCCAGGCCCCCCGCGCCGACAAAGCCCATGATGACCGACGCGCGTACTGCGCACTCCCAGCGGTAAAGGGTATAGGAGGTCAGTTCCTGCGCGGCGCTGGGCAAAATGCCGTAGAAGAATGCTGCCAGTCGGGAGCTGCCCGCCTGCATCAGCGCTCGTGCCGGACGCTGGTCCACCGATTCGTAGATCTCCGCATAGACCTTGCCGAGCATGCCGCTGTAGGTGATGGCTATAGCCAATACGCCAGCTGTGGGTCCAAGACCGACGGCGCGCACAAACAGCAAGGCCCAGACGATTTCAGGAATGCTGCGCAGCAGAATCAGCAGCATGCGCAGAGGGTAGCGGGCGATGCTGGCCCAGCGCGCGGGCCGTCCGTTGAGCAAGGCTGAAACCGAAAGTGCGCGGCTGGTCAGCAGACTAAGTGGTACTGCCAACAGCAGCGCCAGGGCCAGACCCGCAGTGGCCATCGCCAGGGTTTCCAGGGTCGCCTTGCCGAGCATGGCGAGAAACTCGCGGGACAGGTCCGGTGGCCAGAAGCCCGCCAGAAAGCGGCTGAAGGTATCCAGGTTGCGCGGGTCGAGCAGCATGCCTGGATTGAACTCGGTCAGTACCAGGCCAGGCCAGAGCAACAGCAGCGCCAGACCGGTGAGCAATAATCTGGGCAAGCCAGCAGGGTCGCGCGGATGACTGCGGCCGAGGGTTTTCAGAGGCATCGCGGACTACTGCTACGGGTCCCACCAATGGACGAACTTGCCTCCGGCGGCAGGCCGCTCTGCAGACTGGTGTTGCCATATAGGCGGTCCAGATCAGCTTGGCTGACCTGATCAGCCGCGCAGTCGAAGAGTATCTGGCCTTCACGCAGGCCAATGATTCTGGGGAAGTGTCGCAGCGCCAGGTCCACCGCATGCAGGCTGGCGACCAGGGTCATGTTGTGTTGCTGAGCCAGACTATTGAGCAGACCCAGGGTATGGTCCGCCAGCACCGGGTCCATGGCGGATACCGGTTCGTCTGCCAGGAGTAATTCGGCACCCTGATACAGCACCCGGGCAATGCCTACCCGTTGCAGTTGTCCACCGGATAGCTGATCACAGCGCGAGAACAGCCGCTCTGCCAGATCCAGCGGCTGCAATGCGGCGCGGGCGCCGGGGATGTCCAGGGGATAGCACAGGGAAATCAATGAGCGTGCCAGCGACCATTGTCCAAGCCGCCCTGCCAAGACTGCTGTCACCACCCGCTGTCTTGGTGGCAGCGGCGGGCTTTGGTGAATCAGACCAATGCGTGTACGCAGGCGTCTTAGCGCCCGGCCGGACAGCTCGGACGGTTGGCTGTCGAGCAACTGCAATTGCCCGCTGCTGGGCAGCAGACCGGTACTTAACAGGCGCAGTAGGCTGGTCTTGCCCGCGCCCGACGAGCCGATAATGGCTACCCGCTCACCGGGGCGAACATGCAGATCAAGCTGTTGCAGAGCGCGGAAACCACCGGGGTGAACCAGGTCCACCCCCGTTAGTCGTATGGCCATCGCTTACTGCAACAGGCCGGCTGCGCGCGCTGCCTGCTCGATGCCTTCATAGTTTTCCGGCGTGGTTTCGATAAAGCGGCTGGCGCGCTGCAGATCGAGGATCGCCTTGTGCTCGGGGTTTTCCGGATCCAGCTTGAGGAACGCCTGTTTGATTCGCTCGACCAGCTCCGGGTCCATATCGCCGCGTACCGTCCAGTTGTAGTCGAAGTAGGTGGGTGTGCGGGTATACACGCGGACCTTGTCGGTATCGACCTTGCCATCCTCGACCAGCTTGTCCCATACCGATGCGTTCAGTACCCCGGCATCGACACGGCCGGATTCAACCCAGGCGACGGTGGCGTCATGGGCGCCGGAGAAGCCGATGCGGCCAAGGAAGTTGTCTACGTCCAGGCCTTCCTGCTGCATGAAGTAGCGCGGCATCAGGTGGCCAGATGTGGAGGATACTGAGCCGAAGGCAAAGCTTTTGCCTTCCAGATCCTTATGACTGTTGATGTTGGCATCTGCAGTGATAAATGTGCTGGTGAAGACCGCATCCTGTTCACGCTGTACCAGCGGAATGGCATCGCCGGTACGCAGGCGCGCCTGGACGAAAGTGAAGCCGCCAAGCCAGGCCAGATCCAGGCGTTTGGCACCCAGGGCTTCGACTACGCCAGCGTAATCGGAAACTGGCTGGAAGCTGACCTGCATACCCAGTTCCTGCTCCAGGTACTCGCCCAGTGGTTTGAATTTACGCAGCAGCTCAGTGGGTGCCTCGTCAGGGATGGCTGATACGCGCAGCACGGCTTGTTCGGCAAAAGCGCTGGCAGGACTCAATAGTGCGGCAACAACAAGACTCATACCGGCCAGGACGGCCAGTGGGCGTTTGATCATCGACATGTGTTTCTCCGGTTCAATAGCGGAAGACTCCCGGAGGGGTGTCGAATCCGACCGGGGCAGGTCGGCAGTGTAGCATGGCCCTTCACCCGGCGTGGTGGAGTAGGCACCAGTCAGGGTAGGGTGGAGATGATTGCTGCAGGGGGGGAGCGAAAGAGCAGATCAGGCGGCTGGTCCGCAGCGGATTATCTCAGCCCTGGCTAGGCGTTCGCCGTCTGCAGACTCCAGCCAGCCGATGCTGCGTTGGCCGCGTTGTTCTGCATACAGGCGGTATTCGCCGCCGCCGCGAAAATTCTTGTATTCCAGGCCCAGAATACAGGTGCGCCATTGCGGATCGCCGAACAGACTGCCCGTTTGTCCAGATCCAGGCCGCTCATAGCGCAAGCGCACTTGCAGGCTGTGTTCACCAGGGGAAAGATCAGGAAAGCGCAAGCCACGAACCAGCTCGCCATTCAGGCGATAGGCGCTGAGCTGGTCAGCCGGGCGTGTTTCAAGGCTTATCCGCGTCTGGTTTTCGGCCAGGGGCTCGATGGTGTGGGTGGTGCAGCCTGTCGCTATCGTGGCGATGGTCATAGCTGAGGCCAGGGCCAGGATAAAACGCATTATGGGTATCCCCGTTCCAATCAGTTCATTTGCAAAGCGTGCTCGATATCCAGGCCAATAATCAAGACGCCAATGGTTTCGCCCGTGTCGGGATCATGAATCTGGCTGCTGACATGCACCTGAAAGCTCTGCGCTGACTGATCATACTCCAAAGGGCCAACAATCCGCGTTGCAAAGGTGTTGAAGAATGCGTCCGAGAACTTGGCCTCATCACCCTGCCAGTAGTCGGTGGTCACTTCGCTGACCGCAACATTCAGACCCAGACGGTCGGTAACCATGATCTCGGTGATCAGCCCATTGCTCTGTTCCTGAGCTTTGCTCAGCCAGACTGAGAGCGGCGCTGCCAGTACCGAATCAATCAATGGGCGTTGCTGCTGTGCGACCTCGCCGATCCATTGCTTGTCCAACTGCAGTATCGTTGGCACTTCGAGGCTTTGGTGGGCCGTGTTTTGTGCTCTGACGGCTTCTAATATTTGCGGCTGGTGCGGCCAGTCGCTGAACAGCTCGGCGTGTAGGCTTTTGATTTGCTCCAGTTCGGCGGCGGTCAGAGTATGCAGTTCGGGTAGGCAATGATAGATGGAGCTGTTGAAACGCCTCAGAAAGTCAGGGTGCTGCTGGAGAAAATGGCTGGAAAAGTACACTCCCAGGTTGGCGTATTGCTGAAAGTGCTCGAACTGCGGCCGCAGGCCCAAGGGTAAGCGGGTCAGTTCGGTGCGTAGGGTGCGCTGGTCGGCAAGAAAAGCATCGATACGTCCGCGCTCGAGGAGCCGCAGCAGTTGCTCGGTACTGCTTACCTGATGGTCGACGCTGTAACCGCGTTCCAGTAGCCAGGAAACCTGATTGCTGCCTCTTATGGCGCCGATGCGCGCAACCTGGGTGGCGTTGCTGGAGGGGCCTGGCGGCTGTTCAGCATGGTTGCTGTACCAATACCACTTTTCCAGCGCCAGCGGCGCGGAGAGCATGGCAAAGGGCGTGGCGCGACGCATTTTGGTGGCGGAGAAAAAACCATCGGCGCGCTGCTGGCTGACCTCGAAAATGGCCCGCTCCCAGGGCATGACACGTATCTCAAAGGGCAGATCCATGGCGCTGAATATGCACTCAAGGGCCGTTACGGCGGTGCCACGCAATTCGTCGCCTTCGCGCACCTGGTAGGGTGGAAATATGTCGGTGTTGAGTATGATGGGTGCTTTATGTGCATCGGCTGCGGCTGTTCCCATGCACACCAATGCTATCAGCAGCGCCCTGCGAGCTAAGCCCATGACGGCGGATTCCTTCCGGTGGAATACTGTTTTTTTCACTATAGTTCATTCCTTGAACAGCGCTGGTTCGGGAGTCAGATTGATAAAAGCAAATCACCGGCATCAATGAATATGGCTTGCCACTATCAGTGCAGGCATTCTATTCACCAAATTTATAGTCAAGCAAGCCTCCGTGGCGGGGCAGCAGCGAAAAGGAGCGGATATGCAGAGTTTACAGGGCAAAGTGGCAGTCATTACCGGTGGTGGCAGCGGCCTGGGGCGCGAGTTGGCATTGCGCTGTGCGGCGCGAGGCATGAAGCTGGTGCTCGGCGATGTGGATGAGGCCGGGATGCAGGAGACCCTGAACCAGGTCAAGGCTCTGGATGCCAGTATCGAGTCGGCGACCATGCGTCTGGACGTGTCCAAGCTCGAGCAGGTCCAGGCCTTTGCCGATCTGGCCAAAAGCCGCTTTGGCGGAGCCCATTTGCTGTTCAACAATGCTGGCGTCAGTGTCGGCGGCCCGGTGTGGTTGAACACCCAGGCTGACTGGGAGTGGGTCGTTGGGGTTAATACCTACGGCGTAGCCTGGGGCTTGAAAGCCTTCGTACCCAT
>JBKBSI010000225.1:0-5396 GCA_046291745.1 Pseudomonas sp.
CCCGCTCACGCAACAATTGCTCCTCGCCCATAAAAGTCTGGTTCTCCCCGACCACCACCTTTGGAATGCCGTAGAGAAGAATCGCACCGCTGCACATGGGGCACGGAGACAGCGTGGTATAGAGCACCGAGTTGGCGTAAACGGAGGCAGGCAAACGGCCGGCGTTCTCCAGCGCATCCATCTCGCCGTGCAGAATGGCGCTGCCGTGCTGCACCCGGCGGTTATGCCCGCGACCGATGATCTTGCCGTCGTGTACCAGCACCGACCCGATAGGAATACCGCCCTCGGCCAACCCGGCTTTGGCTTCATCTATGGTGGCGCGCATAAAGTCATCCATACTCAACTCCCTGGTTCTGATTCATGGTCTTGGCCCTGCCAAGCGTGCTTTATCAGTAGCATATATAAAACGCCGTCAGGCGGATTTTTTAGCTAATCGCCCGTTCAAGTGACTGTAGCCGGCCCGCATTTCCCTTTATCATGCGCGCATACCGGGCCGTCAGCCCGTGGCCGATTTTAATTTCTGATTCAGGAACACCATGCTCTCCTCGACTCCTACCTCTCCTCGCGGCATCAGCTCCGGTATGCAGTGGCTGCTCGGCGCTGCAGCGCTGGTGATTGTGCTCGGCGGTCTGAAAGCCATCAGCCATATTGTCACGCCGTTTTTGCTGGCGGCCTTTCTGGCAGTGATCTGCGCCCCACCACTGACTGGGATGCAGCGTCGTGGCGTACCCGGCCCCTTGTCAGTAGTAGTGCTGTTTTCCATAGTGGGCTTGTCGTTCTTTCTGCTGTTTCTGGCGCTCAAGGGCGCTGCTGAAAGCATGGCAGCACAGGCACCGCTCTATCAGGCACGCTTTGGCGGCTGGATGATCGAGTTACGAGAAATGATCGCCGAGCGCGGCTGGCCTGCGGACCTGTTGCCTGAAGCAGTGCCCCTACCCGCTACCGCCACCATTACCGGCGCCGCGCGTGAAATCGCTGGTGGGCTTGGCCAGTTCACCGCCAGTACCCTGCTGGTATTGCTCGCCTTCATGTTTCTGCTGCTGGAAGAGCGCACCCTGTCGGCCAAGCTGGATGCCGCCTTCCCCAACCGTCGACGCGCTCGGGTGCGGGCACGGCGCTTTTTGCGCTCGGTTTATCGCTACCTGCTGATCAAGACCGCCGCCAGCACCGTGACCGGTTTGCTGGTGGGCATTGGCCTGGCCTTTATCGGCGTCGACTTTGCGATACTGTGGGGCATCGTTGCCGGGCTGCTTAACTTTATCCCGACCATCGGCTCGATCATCGCCGGCATCCCTGCCGTACTGATTGCTCTGCTGGGCTTGGGCTTTTCTGAAGCGCTGATGGTGGTGGTGCTCTATGTGGTGGTCAATACCGCCATCGGCAGCATTATCGAGCCCCGCCTGATGGGCCGCAGCCTGGGACTGTCGCCGGTGATAGTCCTGGTGTCGTTATTGATATGGGGGTACGTTTTCGGCCCCATCGGCATGCTGCTATCGATCCCGCTGACCATGATCGCCAAGCTAGCCCTGGACGCATCACCCGAAACCCGCTGGGCGGGGATTCTGATGAGTGACAACGTCAAGCGTTCCAGGGATTAACCCGAACTATCGCCCGGACTGACGCCAAGCCACTGTCTCAGCCACTACACGAGCCAGCCCTTGCTCGTCAAAGGGCTTGGTCAGCACCCCAAACCGCTCCCTGATGCTGTCAGTTATCTCGGCATAACCTGTAGCAAGAATCACCGGCAATAGCGGGTATTCGATCCGCAGTTGCTCGGCCAGCTGGCTGCCTGTCATCCCTGGCATGGCGTGGTCGGTGATAACCAGGTCAAACTCCTGCTCGCGCAGCATCGCAAGTGCCGCATCAGCGGATTCTGCACGTTGCGCCTGATGCCCAATCTCTTCGAGTAGTGCGCAGGTGTTGGTCAGTACCAGCGCATCGTCGTCTACCGCAAGAATACGCAGTGCCGCGGTAGGTATAACCGAGGCTGGGCGATCAGTACTATCCGTTGGCCGCGCATCGTCCTGGCAGGCAGCAAGCCATAGCTGCACTCTGGTGCCCTCGCCTACTTTGCTGTGTATTTTCAGCTTCCCGCCCAACTGCTCGATAATGCCATGCACCATCGACAATCCGAGCCCGGTGCCCTTGCCTACGCCCTTGGTGGTGAAGAAGGGCTCGGTTGCGCGCGCCAGGGTTTCAGCGTCCATACCCTCGCCCACGTCGGCAACTTCTAAAATCGCCCAGGCGGGAGTGTTAGTTTGCTCCAGGCCAGCCATCTCGTCTGGGTTCGGTAGGCGCGTATTGATGGTGATGTCCCCACCCTCGGGCATCGCATCGCGCGCATTGAGCACCAGGTTCAGCAGCAGTGTTTCAAGTTGATGGCCATCGGCGTGCACATTGGGCAGCGCCGAAACCGTCTGCGTCACTATCCGCGTCTCTGGGCCAATGGAGCGCTGCAGCAGTTCACGCATGCCCTGCACAAGTTCAACCAGCGACAACACCTCCAGCTGCAAGGGCTGCCGACTGGCGAAAGCCAGCATGCGCTGGGTCATGGTGGCGCCGCGTTCGGCGCCTTGAATAGCATTGTCGATAAAGCGCAAAGTATCTGGAGCATCGAGCAGACGCTTGCGCGCCATCTTCAGGCTGATTAGAACTATGGTAAGCAAGTTATTGAAATCATGAGCAACGCCGCCAGTGAGTCGCCCCACTGCTTCCATCTTCCGCGCCTGAAACAACTCTTCACGCGCATCGTCCAGCGCCTGCTGACTTTCGATTCGTTCGGTAATATCCCGTGTAACCTTGGCGAAGCCTGTGAGGATGCCATCGCTGTCACGAATAGCGTCGATGATCACGTGCGCCACAAAGCGCGAGCCGTCCTTGCGTAGGCGCCAACCCTCCTCCTCCATGCGCCCAACCGCAGCAGCCAGAGCGAGATTGGCAGCGGGCTTGGCGATGGCCACTTCTTCGGGAATATAGAAACAGGAGAAGTGTCGACCAACAATCTCCTCGGGCAGGTAGCCCTTGATCTTTTGTGCACCGGCGTTCCAGTTGGTGACCAAGCCTTCCGGGCTCACCAGATAGATTGCGTAGTCGGTAACGCCCTGCACCAGGATCCGCAATTGCTCCTCGCTCTTGCGCAGCGCCTCTTCCGCCGCCCTGCGCTCGGTCAAATCACGGGTGACCTTGGCAAAACCGACAATCTCGCCCTCAGGGCTACGGATAGTGTCCAATACCACATGCGCCCAGAACTGCGAGCCATCCTTGCGTATACGCCAGCCCTCATGGGCAATCCGGCCTTGCTGGGCCGCTACACTCAGACTGTTTTCCGGCAGGCCGTCAGCGCGATCACGCTCGGAATAGAAGACCGAGAAATGGCTGCCGACTATTTCAGCCTCGGTGTAACCCTTGAGCCGTTCAGCACCGGCATTCCAACTGACGATAACGCCCTGTGGATCAAGCATGAAGATCGCATAATCAGTGACGGCTTCGACCAGGAGACGGTACTTGTTTTCCGCAGAAAACGAGGTCTCCAGGTGTTGTTGACGGTCCATAGCATTCCAAAAAAAGTGCGGGCAACCGCGGGTGAGAGATGCCAAAGCCAATCAATACGTGGCCGGGGAGCAACTGTAACAAAGAGTGTCGTATTTCCCAACAAGCTTGCTCGCGCCGATTTAGGCGGCAGCAGACTCAATTGGGCCTGTGTTCGCATGTAGGAGTGATAAGAGATGGAAGACAGTACAACCAGCGGCTCTTGCGAGCCGCCTTCAGCATCCGGTCAGTTGCCTGGGCGGCGGTTACCGGCCGGGGCTACCGCCTCGTTACCCATGGGTGTGGCATCCGGCAGCTTGGTCTTGGGGTTTTCAAAGTCCGGGCTATGTACTTCGGAATCCATTGGCATGTGGCTGTAGCGCTGATCTACTGCAGCCTTGTCCTGGCGGTTGTCACTGGCCCGATCCTGCAGACTTTCATCCAGCAGACGCTTGGCTTCACAATGCCCGGTTACGCCGCGCGCAACAGCCATACCACCCATGGCCAACTGCACAATGCCGCTCAAGCCGCCCTTCTTCAAACCACGACCAGCAAGCGCCAAGCCGCCGAGTACCGAAACGGTACGTTCCCAATTGGGTACATTCTTGGATAGATCTTTGCCTGATAACTGAGTCATCGCACGTTCTCCTGAAGTCATAACCATCAATGTGGGTCACTCTGTTAATAAGTGACTGTGATTCAGGGGGAGTGTTCAAAGGTTATTTGTTTGGACGGGGCTCAAGCGCCCAATATCAGAAAAAACATGCTCAAAAAACTGCCAAAGGCCACGTTCCTTGCGTCCTACCCCTGCATTTGCAATGATCAAAAGTCTCAATAGCCGGTCAGCAAGGAAATCTCGGGAATGCCTGAAATCCCTGTCCATACCACCTCGGTACCGCCCTTTTCGGCTGCCCTGCAAGCGCTTCGTAATCGCATCCAGCAAAGAAAGGTCGCTGTGGTTACATACGAGTTGGGCTATGTCGGTCTATCCCTTGAACCTGGATTGAATGAGCATGGGAAGGTAATAAAAGCTAGTCAGATAATGACACTGGACTTGGCCTGTAAGAAGAAAACTGAAAATATCTGCAAATCGCCGACTGTTGGAATCATGGCACTATTGTACGAAAGGAGTGCTATGGCTCCTTCGGTCACCCCTATACCAATATTCCCCCAGAAATGCGATTACCGCATCGACCTCCTATCATTGAAGCTTACGCCAGAGACAATATCCAGTTGTGACTGCTTTGTCCTGGCAACCGATCATGATAGCGTGAATTACGAGAGTCAGCGTAATCATGCACTATTGAAATACCCGTGGAATGCTCGGAGAAAGCAGCGATGTCATCGCAGCCTGAAAGAGCCCAGCAGCACTGCATGCAAACTTCTGGCATTACACGCAACTTGGAAAAACCAGTAACGGATAGGGAGGTAGGGTTGGCTGAAAGAAATTGTGCTTTCAAAACTATTTACGACAAAGCACAACTACTACAGTCAGCATGCTCATTATGTCATCGCTACAAAAACTAGCTAGATCGTTTAGGCGTTTGCCGATACATCCTCAGTGGCTACTTGGTCAAAAGAAGCTTCCAGAGGGAATAGAAAAAATTAGCGGCTTGGTGCTTGATATTGGCGCGGCCGATCGTTGGATCGAAAAGCAATTGCCAAAAGGTGCGGAATATATCGCTCTAGATTATCCTGCTACAGGGCATAACCTATACGGTGCCAAACCTACTGTTTTTGCTGATGCTTCTCGCTTACCATTTAATGACAAACAATTTGATGCGGTTATTTGTCTTGAAGTGATAGAACATGTGCCTGAGCCATTTCAGGTATTTAACGAAATCTCCAGAGTCTTGAAAAGTGGTGGC
>JBKBSI010000226.1:0-5364 GCA_046291745.1 Pseudomonas sp.
GACCCGACCACCAAAGCAGTGGCAGTACCGATCTACCAGACCACCTCCTACGCCTTCGACAATACCCAGCATGGCGCAGATCTGTTTGATCTCAAGGTGCCGGGCAATATCTACACGCGGATCATGAATCCGACCAACGATGTACTCGAACAGCGGGTTGCTGCTCTGGAAGGTGGTGTCGGTGGGCTTGCTGTGGCCTCGGGCATGGCGGCCATCACCTATGCGATTCAGACCCTGGCCGAAGTTGGTGACAATATCGTCTCGGTAGCCAAGCTGTACGGCGGCACCTATAACCTGTTCGCCCATACGCTGCCGCGTCAGGGTATCGAAGTGCGCTTTGGCGCGCATGATGACATCGCCGCGCTGGAGAGCCTGATTGATGCGCGCACCAAGGCGGTGTTCTGCGAGTCGATCGGTAATCCCTCGGGCAATATTATTGATATCGCTGTGCTGGCTGCTGCTGCGCATCGCCATGGTGTACCGCTGATAGTCGACAACACCGTGGCCACACCGGCACTGTGTCGGCCGATCGAGCACGGCGCCGACATAGTCGTCCATTCGCTGACCAAGTACATCGGCGGTCACGGCACTACGGTCGGCGGTATCGTGATTGATAGTGGTCGTTTCCCCTGGGCAGACAATGCCGAGCGCTTTCCGTTGCTGAACAGCCCTGACCCGTCCTATCACGGCGTGGTCTACACCGAGGCCTTCGGTCCGGCGGCTTTTATCGGCCGATGCCGGGTAGTACCACTGCGCAACATGGGCGCGGCGCTTTCACCGATGAATGCCTTCCAGATCCTTATGGGCCTGGAAACCCTGTCCCTGCGCATGGAGCGGCATTGCGAAAACGCGCTGAAGGTAGCCCACTATCTGCAGCAGCATTCGCAGGTCAACTGGGTGCAATTTGCCGGCCTGCCGGATCATCCCGAGCACGAACTCGCTCAGCGCTATATGGGCGGGATACCCGCCTCGATCCTGTCCTTCGGGATCAAGGGCGGTCAGGAAGCCGGTGCGCGCTTTATCGATGCGCTGCAACTGATTGTGCGGCTGGTGAATATTGGCGACGCCAAATCGCTCGCCTGCCACCCGGCCACTACCACGCACCGCCAGTTGAACGACGAGGAGCTGGCCAAGGCCGGGGTGCCGCGGGATATGGTGCGCTTGTCGATCGGCATCGAGCATATCGACGACATTCTGGAGGATCTGACTCAGGCGCTTGCGGTGGCAAGCGCTTGAGTCAGCTGCAAGCTGCAAGCTGTCCGAGTTGGCTAGTGGGTGGAGTTTGCTATCCGGCAGCGATGTGGCTGTAGATGATGAATGAGCTTTGAGTTTGCACTGACAGCTTGCCGCTTGCCGCTTGAAGCTTAAGGCTTGCGGCTTGAAGCTTGCAGCTGCTTCAAGCCTTCAGGCGGGGAACAGCGGCCAGATCAATGGAATGATCAACGTAGCAGTGGCCCACATGATCAGGTTCAGCGGTATGCCGATGCGCATAAAGTCGGTAAAGCGGTAGCCGCCGGCGCTGTAGACAAAGGTGTTGGTCTGATAACCGATGGGCGTGGCGAAGCTGGCGCTGGCGGCGAACATGACGGCGACGACAAAGGGCCGGGGGTCAGCGCCCAGTTGATAGGCGACGCCCATGGCAATCGGGGTCAGCAACACTGCTACGGCATTGTTGCTGACGATCTCGGTAAGCACCGAGGTCAGCAAATAGATAAACGACAGCATGAACAGCGGGCCAAGCAGCGGTGACAGGGACATCACCTGTGCCACCACGGTATCAACCAGTCCGACCTTGTTCATCGCAATGCTGATCGCCAGCATGCCGAAAATAATGGTCAGGATGCGCCAGTCGATGGCCTTGTAGGCGTCTTCGGTGTCCAGGCAGCCGGTGGCGATGACAATCGCGGCACCAATCATTGCCAGCCCTTCGATGGGCATCACCTTGAATGCAGCCAGCACCATAACCGCGAGGATCGCGGCAATCGCGATGGGCGCCTTGTTGCGCCGGTAGGCGCGCTCCTGCACGGTATTCAGGCTGATCAGATCGCCATTGTCGGCAAACTTCTTGATCTGCGTCGGCGTGCCTTCCACCAGCATCACATCACCGAACTGCAGTTGAAACTCGTCCAGGTTGTCCTGGATGTTTTCGTTGTGCCTGTGGATCGCCAGTACGTGGATGCCATAACGTGCGGTCAGGTTCAAGTCGCGCATGGGGCGGTGGCTGTAGCGCGAGTTGCGTCCGACAATCGCCTCGGCCAACACCACGTCCCGGGTAGAGATGGTCTCGAAGTTGGCCGCCTGTTCGCGGTTGAAGGTCAGCAGGCCGTTCTGCCGTAGCTCCATGAAGTCGTGCATGTTGGCGTGCAGTACCAAGCGGTCACCGGCACTGAGTACTGTGGTGTTTAACGGAGTAGAGAGCTCTTCGTCGCCACGAAAGATCTTCAGCACCTGGATGCCGCTGCCACCGTTGAGCTTGGCATCACTGATGGTCTGGTTGATCACCGGGGAGTCGTGCGGGACCAGCAGTTCGGTCATGAACGGGCGGGCCTGATCCGGGCGCAGGGTCTTGGACAGGCTTTCCCGGTCAGGCAGCAGGCGATGACCAATCAGCATGATGTAGGCCAGGCCGATGCCGGCCATGATCAAGCCGGGCAGGAAAATATCAAACATGCCGAAGGGTTCCATGCCGTTCTGCCGCGCTACACCATCGACCAGGATGTTGGTCGAGGTACCAATCATGGTCATGGTGCCGCCGAGGATGGTGGCATAGGACAATGGAATCAGCATCTTCGATGCCTTGCTCCCCACCTGCGCTGCCAAAGCCACCGCAACGGGCGTGAGGATCGCCACCACCGGGGTGTTGTTGATAAAGGTCGAGAGCAGCATACCGGTCAGCATCAGGCTGAACAGGGTGCGCATCGGGCTGCCGCCACCGAGTTGCGACAGCCACTTGCCGAGCCCGTCCACGCAGCCGGTACGCTCTAAGGCTGCAGAGAGTACGAACATGCAGGCAATAGTGATGGGTGCGCTGTTGGAAAGGACGCCCAGTACATCGGCGGGGGTTATCAGGGTGCTGACGAGTAGTACGGCCACAGCAATGCCAACCACCACATCGGGGCTGAACTTTTCTCGAGCAAAGGCGTAGAACACCCAGCACAGCAGGGCGGCAACACCAATCATTGGCAGGGAATCCCAGCTCATCGGCAACCTGAATCTCGGGTGAGGTATCGGCTCCGTTTCCAGGAACCCGTCAGGCCGCCACAATAAAAGGCACTATGCTAATTGTCCAAGTACGAAAGCGAAGTTATATATTCTTTTCTGGAATAAGTAGGAGCGCTACAAGGCGTTGATTGTCGCTGCCAAAGGTGGGTTCTGTCGGTGCACTCAATGCACCTATGCAGAGCTGTGGGAGTTGTATCGAGAGGGATATAGTCGAGGTCTCCTTTGGCGTTCAGACTACCTTATGACATTGTATCAAGCAGTGTAATGCAGGGGCCGACAGCTTGACCCTGTGGGCCGCCTAGTCGTAGTGTTCAAACGACCGTATGAATACGTGGTGACAGGTATGGTCCTGTTACCTTTTTGGAGACAACATCATGCCTGACTATAAAGCCCCCCTCCGTGACATGCGCTTCGTCATGGACGAAGTTTTTGATTTCGCCGCTGGCTACGAAGCCCACGGCCTGACCGACGCCACCCCTGACCTGGTCAGCGCTGTGCTTGAGGAAAGCGCCAAGTTTGCCGGTGAGGTGCTGGCACCGTTGAATCGCTCGGGCGATGAAGAGGGCTGCCACATTGATGATGGCGTCGTAACCACGCCCAAGGGCTTCAAGGAAGCCTATCAGCAGTACGTGGACAACGGCTGGGGTTCGATGACTGGTCCGGTCGAGTACGGCGGGCAGGGTCTGCCTGCTTCCCTGGGTCTGGTTGTGGCGGAAATGACAGCCTCTGCCAACTATGCCTGGAGCATGTACCCCGGTTTGAGCCAGGGCTGTTCGGCAGCTATTCGCGCTCACGGTAGCCCGGAGCAGAAGGAGCTGTACCTGAACAAGCTGGTGCCCGGTACCTGGACCGGTTCCATGTGTCTGACCGAGCCCCATTGTGGTACCGACCTGGGTCTGACCAAGACCCGTGCTGTGCCGCGTGAAGACGGTACCTATGAAATCACCGGTACCAAGATCTTTATCTCCTGTGGCGAGCATGACTTTGCCGAGAATATCGTGCACCTGGTTCTGGCCAAGCTGCCCGACGCGCCTGCTGGTACCAAGGGTATCTCGTTGTTTATCGTGCCCAAGTTCCTGCCTGACGCGAACGGTGAAGTGGGTGAGCGCAATGGCGTCAAGTGTGGTTCGCTTGAGCACAAGATGGGTATCAAGGCTTCCGCTACCTGTGTGCTGAACTTTGATGGTGCCACCGGCTTCCTGATCGGTGAAATCAACAAGGGTCTGAACTGCATGTTCACCATGATGAACCATGCACGTCTGGGTACTGGTATGCAGGGTCTGTGTCACGGCGAGGCGTCCTATCAAAGCGCTATCGTGTATGCCAAGGATCGTCTGCAGATGCGTGCGTTGTCTGGTCCGGCTGCGCCCGAGAAGGCTGCTGATCCGATCATCGTGCACCCTGATGTGCGCCGCATGCTGCTGACCATGAAGGCTTTCAATGAAGGCAACCGCGCGCTGTCTTACTACACGGCGCAGTTGCTGGACAAGGCTCACTATTCCAAGGATGAGGCGGTTCGCGCCAATGCCGATGACCAGTTGGCTTTCCTGACGCCGATCTGCAAGGCGTTCATGACCGAGACCGGTCTCGAAGTAACCAACCACGGTATGCAGATTTTTGGTGGTCACGGTTATATCCGCGAGTGGGGCCAGGAGCAGCAGGTTCGCGATTGCCGCATCGGCCTGATCTACGAGGGTACCAACGGTATTCAGGCACTGGATCTGTTGGGCCGCAAGGTGCTGATGAGCCAGGGCAAGATGCAGCGCGCCTTCACCAAGGAAGTGCACAAGTTCTGTCAGGCCAACGAAGGCCATGCGACGCTGGGCGAGTACGTTGCCAAGCTGACCAAGCTGAACGCCGAGTGGGGCGAGCTGACGCAGAAGATCGCCATGCGCTCCATGCAGAACCGTGAGGAAGTGGGTGCAGCGGCAATGGATTTCCTGATGTACTCGGGCTATGTGACCCTGGCATTCTTCTGGCTGAAGATGGCTGTGGCTGCCCAGGCGACTCTGGACGCCGGCACTACTGAGGAAGACTTCTACAAGGCCAAACTGGCTACGCAGGAGTTCTACTTCAAGCGTCTGCTACCACGCGCCCGTGCGCACGTTGAAGCGCTGGAGGCTGGTGCTGATTCGCTGATGC
>JBKBSI010000227.1:0-5357 GCA_046291745.1 Pseudomonas sp.
CGGTTACGAGGGCGACCCCTCAGGCCGCTGCCGCTGCACGCCTGATCAGATTCAACGCTATCGCAGCAAACTGTCCGGTCCACTGCTGGACCGCATCGACCTGCACCTGGCCATGCATAACGAGCCTTTCAGCATGTCCACCGGAGGTCGAGGCACACCAGATAGCGCCACTGCGGCTGCCCAGGTAGAGCAGGCCAGAGTTATTCAGCAGCAGCGTCAGGCTTGCCTGAACGCACATCTGGACCTGGCTGGGGTAAGGGATCATTGCCTGCTGCAGGAAACCGACAGCCGCTGGCTGGAACAGGCTATCGAACGCCTAGGCCTGTCACGCCGGGCCAGTCATCGCACCTTGAAGGTGGCCCGCACCCTGGCGGATCTGGAAGGTAGCGCGGCGATACAGCGCGCTCATCTGGCCGAAGCTCTGCAATACCGGCAACTGGACCGACGGCCCAACGGCTAATCCGCGCGGGTAGCCCCAGCTAAGGACGAGTCAGGAGCCGTTGCGCTGGTCTTCGCGGCCGACGTTGTAGGCATCAAGAAAATAGCAGAGCTCTTCAAGGGGTAGGGCAGGACTGATATAGAAGCCCTGCACCTGATCACAGCCCATATGCCGCAGAGAGTCGAGCTGGCTGCGGTGCTCCACGCCCTCGGCTACCACCTCCAGACCCAGACTATGGCCCAGATCGATCATGGCGCTGACCAGTTGCCGGTCCGAACCAGGGCGGGCGATACCGTGAACGAAGCTGCGGTCGACCTTCAGCAGGTCAATCGGCAAACGTTGCAGGTGCATGAACGAAGAGAAGCCAGTACCGAAATCATCCAGCGAGAAGCGCACCCCCAGATCGACCATGCCGCGCATGGTCAGCAGCACCTGATCGGGGTTCTGCATCACCGCCGTCTCGGTCAGTTCGAACTCCAGCAAGTGCGGATCAATACTGGTCTTGTCCAACAGGCGCTGCACCGTGGGTAACAACTGGCTGTCTTGAAACTGGCGGAAGGACACATTAACCGCGACGTGGATCGGCGGCATGCGCCGTCGCTGCAACTGAGCCAGGTCATGGCAGGCGCGGGCAATCACCCAGTAACCCATGGGAATGATCAGGCCCGTCTCTTCAGCCAGGGGAATAAAGGCGTCGGGACCCAGCAAACCACGCTCCGGGTGGCGCCAGCGGATCAAGCCCTCCAGACCAACAATCTTGTTGGTCTTCAGGCTAACCCTGGGCTGGTAGTGCAGCTCAAGCTGGTTGCGCCGTAGGGCATGGCGCAGCTCGGCCTCAAACTCGATCAGACTGCTGGCCTGCAGATTGATCCGATCATCATAGAAATGAAAGTGGCAACCGCGCTGACCCTTGGCCTGCAGCATGGCCATATTCGCATGTAAGATCAGGGTGTCTACGGTCTGGCCCGCCTCCGGGTAAGTGGCAATCCCGATACTGCAACCCAGCAGCAGACTTTCACCCTCGACAAAAAACGGCTCTGCCAATTCGCTGGTGAGTTTCTGAGCGATCTGCAGCAGATTGGTAGGGCGGGCGTAATCCTCGACAATCAGGGCAAACTCGTCGCTGCCCATGCGTCCGACGGTATCGGTATTGCGCAGAATCCGCCGCAGGCGCGTGACAACTTCCTGTATGATCGCGTCCCCGGCACCATGGCCGAGCGTATCGTTAACGTGGCGGAAGTTGTCCAGGTCGACAAACATCACCGCCAGCGGCTGATTGGTCCGCAGCGCACGGCGCATGGCCAGCTTGAGGCGGTCCTGAATCATGTGCCGGTTGCACACACCGGTCAGCGGATCGTAACTGGCGGCATGGCTCAGAGCGCTCTTCAAGGCGTTACGCTCAATGGCATAATGCAGACAACGGATGAGTTCGCTGGCACTGGCCTGATCCCAGATGCTGTCAATTGTCTGAGCCAGCGGCTGGTCGAACTCGGGCTGAGCCGTCAGGTGCACCAGGGGCAGATCGCATTCGGCATCACCGGGTAGAAAGGCAGTGCGTACCAGAATGGCCTTGGCGTCCTCGGTTAACAGGCGCTTGCGGGCCTCGTCCCAACTGCCAACGCGGACCAGTTCAAAGGGGTTTGATCGCACAGACATTACACGACGGGACAGCTGAACAGCTGCCCCCTGGTCTGGATCGAGCAATAGAATGCGCAACGACTGGCGCTCAGACATCAAGATCATTCCCCCAATGATCCATATAAATTAGATATATAGATCGCTTTTATAAGGTAGGTTATATCTAAATAATCAGCAATAACCAAGGCTAGCTTTTAGCCATTACCTGAATATCTACCCCCAATCGGGGTCATTTCACGACATTATCGACGCGGGAGTATTACAGCGGTGGCGAGGCTCAACCCCCGACAACAGGAAGCCGTGAACTGGATCAGCGGACCCTTGCTGGTGCTGGCGGGTGCCGGCAGCGGCAAGACCAGCGTGATTACGCGCAAAATCGCCTACCTGGTACGCGAATGCGGGATCAAGGCGCAAAACATCGTCGCCGTGACCTTCACCAACAAGGCCGCGCGCGAAATGAAGGAGCGCGTCAGCCTGCTGATCAAGGGCACCGAAGCCCGCGGCCTGACGGTGTCCACCTTCCATAACCTGGGCCTTAACATCATCCGCAAGGAGCATAAGCGCCTGGGCTACAAGCCCGGCTTCTCGATTTTTGATCAGCAGGACGCCCAGGCCCTGATCACCGACCTGATGCACCGCGATTACGGCGCCGATGATGGCACCGAGGGCATTCAGGCGCAGATCTCCAGCTGGAAGAACGACCTGATCATGCCCGACCAAGCCTTGGCCCGGGCCAAGACCCCGCAGGAACAAACCGCCGCCAGCGTCTACATGCATTACAACCGCACGCTCAAGGCCTACAACGCAGTGGATTTCGACGACCTGATTCTGGTGCCGGTAACCCTGTTCCGCGAAAATCCCGACATATTGGAAAAGTGGCAATTCCGTATCCGCTACATGCTGGTCGATGAATACCAGGACACCAACGCCAGCCAGTATCTGCTGGTCAAGATGCTGGTTGGCAACGAGGCGCGCTTTACCGTGGTTGGCGACGACGACCAGTCGATCTACGCCTGGCGCGGCGCGCGCCCGGAAAACCTGGCACAGCTCAAGGAAGACTTCCCCGGCCTCAAGGTAGTCATGCTTGAGCAGAACTACCGCTCCACCAGCCGTATCCTCAAGTCCGCCAATACCCTGATCGCGAACAATCCGCACGTATTCGAAAAGCAGCTGTGGAGCGAACTGGGCTATGGCGAACCGATCCGGGTGATCCGCTGCCGTAATGAAGAAATGGAATGCGAGCGCGTCGCCACCGATATCCAGACCCAGCACCTCAAACATAAGAGGGACTGGAAGGACTTTGCCATTCTCTACCGCGGCAACCACCAGTCGCGCCTGCTGGAGCTCAAGCTGCAGCACCACCAGATCCCCTATCACCTGTCCGGCGGCACCAGCTTCTTCGCCCGCCAGGAGGTCAAGGATCTGATGGCCTACTTCCGCCTGCTGGTCAATCCGGACGATGACAATGCCCTGCTGCGCGTGATCAACGTGCCGCGCCGCGAGATCGGCCCGGCTACCCTGGAAAAGCTCGGCACCTATGCCACCACTCGCCAGATCAGCCTGCACCAGGCCTGCAGCGAAATGGGCCTGGCCGAGCAACTGGAGCCACGCTACTGCGAACGCCTGCAACGCTTCGCCACCTGGCTCGACGGCGTGCGCAAGCAATGCACCCAGGGCGACCCGATCGAAGCCGTGCGCGGCATGGTCAACGACCTCGACTACGAGAACTGGCTGCGCCAGAACTGCTCCAGCGACGACATCGCCGCCAAACGCATGGGCAACGTCTGGTTTCTGGTGGAAGCACTGAAGAACACCATCGAACGCGACGAAACCGGCAAGACCGATATCGAAGATGCCATCGCCAAACTGGTACTGCGCGACATGCTCGAACGGCATGAAGAGGAAGAAGACACCGACCGCGTACAGCTGATGACCCTGCACGCCTCCAAGGGTCTGGAGTACCCGCACGTATTCATCATCGGTATGGAGGAAGAGATCCTCCCACACCGCTCCAGCATCGAGGCCGACAGCGTTGAAGAGGAGCGGCGCCTGGCCTACGTCGGCATCACCCGCGCCCAGCGCACCCTGACCTTCACCTATGCCGCAAGACGACGCCAGTTCGGCGAAGTAATCGACTGCCTACCTAGCCGCTTCCTCGACGAGCTGCCCAGCGACGACCTGGAATGGGAAGGCACCGAAGACGCCCCGCCGGAACAAAAACAGGCGCGCGGCAATACCGCCCTGTCGGATATCCGCAGCCTGCTCGGACCGAAATCCTGAAAACCTGAATGACACGTACAAAAAAGCCACCCGCAGGTGGCTTTTTCAGTTCAGGACCGGCTTATTCCAGACCGGACATGAACTTGATCGACTCGAGAATTTCCTCGTCCGAGCAATCGGCACAGGTACCGCGCGGCGGCATGGCGCCAATACCGTTGATCGCAGAAGTGGTCAGCGCCTCAAGGCTACCGGCAGCGGTCAAGCGCTCAGCCCATACCGCATCATCACCAGTGGCGGGCGCACCCAGAATACCTGGGCCATGGCAAGCGGTGCAGAACTGCTTGTAAACCGCCTCGCCAGAACGCGCAGCACCGCCCTCACCACCAGCCGCAGCCACCGCACCACCCAGGTCCTCGGCACAGGGGTCGCCTGCCAGACACACGGAACCGTAAGGCTTGATACGCTCGGCAATGGCATTTTCCACCGCAGAAGCAAAGGCACCACCGGCAACCAGAACCAGCATAGCCGCCGAGGCGGTCAGAAGTTTTTTCACAGTCATCACCTAAATTTCCTCATCATGGCTAACTAATCGGGCCTGGAAGCTATGCCCCTATAATGGACGCGAGTATACCGGTAAAACAGCGACCGACAAAATAGCATCTGTAACCACCAACAACACCCATCCTCCGCCAAGGGCATGGACGCCGACCCAATCCATGCGTATTATTGCGGCCCTGTAATGCACCCGTAGCTCAGCTGGATAGAGTACTGCCCTCCGAAGGCAGGGGTCACTGGTTCGAATCCAGTCGGGTGCGCCATCTTTTGCTACAGAAAGCCTTTTACCCAACCAACACCGCATCCCCCACTCGCAAGCTCCCTGCGCCCTCAATGGCGCCATACACTCCGAGATTCTGCTCTGCGTCGCGAACGACGCTGCGCAGAATGCGCTTGTCAAAATCAAAGTGGCGCTGAGCTTGGGTGATTGCGCCACAGCGTGGGGCGGGTGCAGTGCATGTAATGTTTATGTCCCCAATGCGGATCTGCTTACCCAGCCAGGCCT
>JBKBSI010000228.1:0-5349 GCA_046291745.1 Pseudomonas sp.
CCGGAAGGCAGCAGCTATATATCAAGCATTGGCGGCAAACCTACGGCGAAAGTCTTTGTTCTGCTGGAAGATTCGGCACGTGAAAACTCTTTTTCAGCTAACGACATCATCGCGCAATACACAGATGAAGTGAAAGGAACAAGGAAATGAAAAACTTTATCTGTTTTATTCTAGCGCTGGGTCTGACTGGCTGCCAAACCTATCAGAACTATGACATCCAGCCTCAGGGCCCGACAGCCCAAATTGACTTATCATCGCTGCCCGACCCGTGGATATGCATCCATAGCACTCGCCTAAGCGTGAAGTCGCCGAAAGCGGGCCTGGTAACTATTCCGGCCGGCTCGCGCATTACCGTGGGAAGCATCTTCACATGGCAAGGCTACAACGTCACTTACAGCTGTGACCCTTCGATGAGTTTTATTCCTGTTGAGGGTGAGTCCTACTACGTGCATGGTGAGATAATCGCGGAAGCCTGTAGCACTCAGGTATTCGTGAAAAGTGACAAGAACCGGGTGGGGCTTGACTTGGTCGAGACTATTGCGCGGGGTACCTGCAGCAGATGACTAGTCGGCTTCGGCCCCGCTGCGGCGCAGACTAGAGTGCGTTGGCAGCGGGCCCCGGAGCCAAATCAACCTTAGCCTTGAGCTGCCTGAAGCTGACTATCGGGCACCTCTTTTACAAAAGTCTGCTGGACCCTTTTTGAAAGAAACATGTACGGGATCCATATACCGGCAAAAACAAGTGACCGCAAAAACTCTTTGGTTGTTTCCGGATCAAACATTTGCTCATCTGGAAATACTTTAGTAACTAGCCAAGCGTCTAGAGGAATCATTATAACGGAGACCGCAGCAACGCATATTAATACCTTTGGGAAAAGGTAGTGCTTGGAGAAAAACAAGTAGATCAGATAAAAAAATGCAAGTATCACCACTGTATTGGCAGCCATTTCCCCTATCAGAAGCACCGCCAAATGGGGAATATAGTCGATGGACGCCGGATTAGTCACCGCCTCCCATGTGCCATCTTCAAAGATGGGCTTATATGTGGGAATTAAAACAAACAGTAGCCTAATAGGACTGATCACCAATCCTATCCCTAACAAAATCAGCCAGCCACCCAAACCCTTAAGCTCGTCATCCTTGCTCATTTTTATTCCCTCGTATCCCTGAAAATATAATTAGTTATACATCCTTGATAACAGCTTCATGCTATCCGCATTCTGGAATACGGACAAGCCGCCGCCCCTGATAGGGCTAAGACCAACTTATCCAGAGCATAGCTCTCTGGAGATTTTCTCCAGCATGAAGGTTTCACGCTGGATGGATTGGCCCATGGTCTTTTCCTGACGGGTCATGACCTGGCGGTTGTGATGTGTGGCTTCATCTATCGAAATCCAGACCGGCTTCATGCCGTTGGCTATCTCGTAGCTCTCCATGCGTACCTCGGCCAGCTCCGGGGCAACGTCACAGACAAAGAAGTGCGAGGTCATGTGCATCAGGTCGTAGTCGGGCTTCCAGTAGGGGCGGTATTCCTCGATAAAGCCGTAATGCTCCTTGACCTGTACATCGCGCGCGCCGGTTTCCTCTTCCAGCTCACGCACCAGCGCCACGGCAATATCCTCACCCTCATCAATACCGCCGCCGGGCAGGCTGAAGTCGTTGTAACGCTCGGTAAACAGCAGCAGAATCCGGTCCTCACGCAGCACTATGCCACGCGCAGCATGCCGCCTCAGCGCCCTGCCCTCACGGGTGGCAAGCTCTGGGTGGATGAGTTCGTGAAGCAGTTTCATTGGGCGGTATCCGGCTCTGGTTAAAAAAGAACCGCGATTCTACCGGGGTAGGCAGGAAATTTCACTGTCCGGGGCCGAAAGCCCGGCCCCGGGCGGTGAACTCAGCACACGAGCATGTACGTTTAAAGCTCAGGCCTCTCTGGGGTAAGGTCGCAGGCCCAACAGCATTTCCGACTTTTCGGTCAGAGGCTGGTCCAGCAGCTGTTGTTCGGTGTAGCTGGCAAGTTGCTCGCGCAGCAGCGCGTATACCGCTTCACGGTCCTGACTGGTATCAAGCTCGACACACTTGCCCTTACCCTTGAACAGCTCAACTGTCGGCAGCGTCTCCTCCTTGAAGGTATCGAACCGCAGCTTCATGGCCTCAACATTGTCATCGGCTCGGCCGGAATATTTGGCGCGACCCAGGATGCGCTGTTCCAACACGTCGAAGGGGCACTCGAAGTACAGCATGGTGGGCAGCTCGGCCTCTCGACCAAAGACTTCGTACCATGCTTCCAGATTGGAAAGGGAACGCGGGAAACCGTCGATCAGAAAGTTGCGCTTGCCGGTGGTGCGGGTGGTGCGCTCCATGGCGTCTTTCAGCAGACGTACCACGATCTCATTGGGCACTAGCTTACCGGCGGCGATATATTCCTTGATGATTGCGGTGGTTGGTCCACCTGTCTCCGGCTCGGCGCGCAGCAGATCACCGGTGGAGAGGTGCGTCCAGCCAAGCTGAATTTCTGCCAGCTCGCACATGGTGCCTTTGCCCGCACCGGGACCACCCAGCACAAAGACTACATTGGGCTCGGGGCAAGGCAGCCGCGGATCGCAGTGGTGAATCACTACCTTGGGAGCCGGGGCGACGCCCATCTTGTACACGTTCCATTCGCGGTCAGTCGGTGGCAGCTCGTCTTCACAGGTGATCTCGTAAGCAAGGTGCCCATCCAGGCGGCTGATGCGCCAGGACTTGTAGCTATTGGAATAGGAAATGGCTGGGCTTCTAGCCGCCTTGCCGTCGGCACGGTCCCAGGCCATTTTGCCGTTCCAATATCCGGGACTGGAGACAACGCCCGACTCGGAGGTGGTCGGCGGCGCCTCGGACGGTATGAACAGGCCATCCACTTCCGGCAAACCAGAACCGGATACTTCAAGAAAAAGGGTATTGGGAGTAAAGGAAGATGTTTCGGTCATGTGTACTCTCATGTTCGATGAACGACTTATGAGGGAGCGTTTGTCTGCAAAAGCGACCTCGACGGGTGGCACCAGCAGCGGTACCGGGCGCGCCCTGGCTGCGCCAGCAGGCGGATAAGCCGCAGTGGGCTTTGGCACGGGAGCAGCAGGAGTGTAACAGAAGCACCTGTACGCTTCCCGCCTGCCGCTCGCTCTGCCTTAAACACCTGGGAACGAAAGCGTACACAACCCACCCGGTACCGCCAGCACCCAATCACGGATCGCCAAGATGGTTGGGTCATCCCGGCGGCTTTCGGGATAGACCAGATAGAACGGCTTACCTACCAGCTCCGGCCCGAAGGGTTGTACCAGGCGCCCTTCCTTCAGTTCGTCCTCGATCAATTCCCGCCCCATCAACGCCACGCCCTGGCCGCCGACAGCGGCGGAAATGGCGTGGGTTTCATCGGAGAACACCAGCCCGGCGTTCACATCCAGCCCTGGGACCTTGGCCTGTTTCTGCCAGGTAGACCAGTCCAGCGGCGCACTCGCTATGCCCTGCGGACGGAAGTGAATCAACGGATGTGAGGGCAGTTGCGCCACATCATGCAACCCCAGGTGCGGACTGCAGGCCGGGACAAAGGTGTTATCAAACAGCTTTTCCGCTATCAACCCGGGCCAGCGCCCGTCGCCATAGCGAATCGCAAGGTCAGCCGTGACGCCATCCAGGGTTACCGGCTCGTGGGATGCATGGATGCGCAAATCAATGTTCGGATGAGTATCGCGCAGCATGCAGACCCAGGACAGCAGCCAGCGCACCGCGACCGCGGGGGTAGTGGAGAGCGTGACCGCCTGGCGCTGGGGTACGGCACTCATACGTTCAACCACCTGACTGATGCTGTCGAAAGCAGTTTCCAGCACTTGCTGTAATTCACGCCCCTGGGACGTCAGTTCAAGCTGCCTGGGTTTACGCAAAAACAACGCTATGCCCAGCGCCTCTTCCAGCCCGCGAATCTGGTGGCTGATAGCCGTGGCGGTAACCGACAACTCCTGCGCGGCCTGCTTGGCGCTCTCATGCCGGGCCGCCGCTTCAAAGGCGCGGAGTGCCGAAAGAGAGGGAAGGCGACGATGCGTCATAAGTGAGCTCAACTCATCCATATCATAAAGAAAAGATCGTTTGTCGCGCTTACTGCGCGGACTTAGCCTGAGTCTGCTGTGAAATACAGATGAATTCAACTCTCAAAGGAGACTCCTCATGCCACATATTCTGCATATCGACGCCAGCGCCAGACCCGGCCTTGCCGGCACTGACAATCACGGGTCACACAGTCGCAACCTTACTCACCAGTTCGTCCGTCAGTGGCAGGCCCTGCGCGCGGCAGACACTGTCACCTATCGCGATGTAGGCCAGAACCCGCCCTCCTTTATCAACCGGGAATGGATTCAGTCAGCCTTTACTCCCGTGCCAAAACAGGAGCCCTGGATGGCAGAGGTACTGGCCGAAAGCGATGAGCTGGTTGATGAGCTGCTTGCCGCCGACATTCTGGTGATAGGCGCGCCTCTGTACAACTTCGGCATGCCTGCGGCGCTCAAGGCCTGGGTTGACCAGATAGTGCGCGTTGGCCGTACGGTAAGCTTCGATCCGAATACCCCGGAGAATCCCTTCACCCCCCTGCTAGCCGACCGGCCACGGCACGCGGTTATCCTTTCCTCCAGAGGAGGCGCGGGATTCGGCCCCGGTGGGGCACTACAACATATGAATCATCTTGAGCCCGCGCTAAGCACAGCACTCGAGTTTATTGGCATAGCTCACATCCACTGCATTGCCATTGAGCAGGAGGAAACAGGCGGCGCGTTGTTGGCTGACTCGATTGCCGAAGCACACCGCATGGTGGAGTCTCTGGCAGTTGAACTAACGACGACAGTCGGGGCTGCTGCAAAGGAGCTTGAGCCCGCTTGAAGGATGCGCTCGAAAGCACCAGGGCTTGTGGTACTGCCGGGCCAGGTGGGAGCAACGGCCCCGTCGCGAACGGAAAACCTTCGCCGCGGGGCCGCGGCTCCTACCAGTTCGAAGCCGCTCTCAGTCTTGACTGCTTGGCTTAACCGCAGCAAATCGCAGGCGCACGTAATCTGCAGTCCAGTTTCCTTGCTCATCACACAGGCTGGGCCTTAACTTCTCGACAACTTTGGCTATAAAGCCATCTCTCTGAGATTCCGGCAACAAGTTGGTATACGGCTGGGCGAACGTTCTGAGCCAGCCTCCCACGTCTCCGGGCAGTGGCGTGGGCCTTGGGATAAGCGTCATATTCACTACTTCAAACCCCGCCTGGGTAAGCATTTCCCGGTACTGATCAGGCGACGGAAAAAACCAGGGTCGCTCAGCAGTGATACCTATTTCCCGCAGCTGCAGT
>JBKBSI010000229.1:0-5316 GCA_046291745.1 Pseudomonas sp.
TGGTCGTGGGCAATGTCCTTGAGTTCAGCGTGACGGATATCGCTGATCTGCGCCAAAGAGCTCAAGTCAAAGTGAATGAAATTGAGGCTATCGTAGGTCCTCAGATAAAAGTGGCGGTTCTTCAGATCAATCAGGGATGTCCAGGAAGTGTACTCGGATGTATAAACGCGATTTTGATTAACTCCCGGCGCAGCGATATTGGCGATCTGGTCGTGAAACCGGTTGTCGATACTACGATCAAAGTTGTTCATGACCCGCGACAAGGTAGAAATCGCGGCAGCTGAGTCATCAGCTTTTTCTGCGAATTGCGAGTAATAAACCGCACGGACAAAACGACCGACCGATGTATTCGACGCAGGCAGGCCAGCCGTGGCAATGCCGGAGTCGGGCTGCACCAGCTCAAAGCCATTAAGCTCCAGTTTGGATTGATCAACATTACTCAAAAAGGTGTAGTTGTTCAGATTGGTCATGTGCCAAGAGAACTCCGGCCCGTTGGTCATGACGCCCAGCGGATTATCAATGACCTTTTGCTCCCCGGCAAAAAACTCGATAACAATGGATTTGCCCATGGCATCGTGCAGGGTGTAATGAAATGGCGTCTCCATCAGGCCGTGGGGCAAAAGCGCGGTAACCATAACCGGCTGCTTCTCCAAAGCCTGTTTGACCTCGGTAACCGAACTGAACTGCGACAGCGCCCAGGCACCCAGGTCAATGGCAGCTAGAACAGCGTGGGTGTTATCAACCATAGAAACGGGGCCTTTGGTGTCAGCAAAGGCGAGCACACTGAAACTAAGGCCCTGATCATTGACTCCTTCCGTCACTTTCACATCATGTGAAACAGGATCAGGGACGGTGACCGCGATAAAGGCATGCTGACCGGTAAACTCCAGCACATGGTGCTTGTCCGCCTTGGAACCAAAGCGTGTTCCAGTTGGGAAGTAGGACACCTTGTAGGGTAGCTCCATGGGGAGCTCCATGGTCCTGCCGGCATAAAATCCGCCTTTGGCATCGGAATAGAGTAGTGAAGTACAGGCCAAGGCAACCGAGCTCATACCAACAGAGCCAATCAATGCCGAGACAACTAAAGCACGAAGGCGGGAAGGGCTGGCCATAGATGTAATCTCCAGGAAGTCCTTATTTATGCTCTCAATGCGAGCTGTGAGAAGGCGATGCGGGCAATATGCTTACCCCTGGATTGGCGCAAGTCAGAACGCAAGGCGCACTCCCTGAGACTAGCCTACGGTTTTGCAGGCAGCCATTACGGGCTGCGTATCGATCAGACAGATGACCCCTTTCTGCTATCTGGCGGGAAGTGGTCGTACTGCTGGGGCTTCGCCTTATCTTTAGCGACAGTAGCCCAGGAGCTACAGAATATAGCGAACCGGGCAATATTGTGCTCCCCAAGCCACAACAACCTGTAGGCGCGCTTGTGCAAATGTAGCCTGAGGGCTACATTATTTGGCATATCAGCCAAATTTGTCGCCCAGGAGCCACAAATGTCCTCACTATACGACGTTGCCGAAATGCTCAAACAGGCGCGCCATGACGCAAACCTGAGCCAGGAAGCAATAGCCAGCCGTGCCGGCGTATCACGCTCCACAGTGGCCCGTATGGAAACATTGGCCAAAGGCGATATGAGCGTTTCTGCATTGGTTCGCCTGCTCGAGGCCGCAGGGTATGACTTGAAGCTGGTCAAAGTCGGTCACGGTCGTACCGTTGAGGACATCCTCAACGAACAACGCTCCGCGAGGGGCTAACCATGATGCTCGACGTACAGGTTAGCGGAAGACTTGTGGCCAAGCTCTATCGCGAGCGAGATGAATACGTCCTGAAATACCTTCCAGGCACCGAACTGACAGACTTTGTCAGCCTGACCATGCCCGTTCGTGAAGAGCCCTGGCGCTGGCCACGCGATCTGTTTCCGTTTTTCCGGCAGAACCTTCCCGAGGGTTATTTGCTCGGCGTTATTCGTGAAGAGTTCGGCGCAATGCTGGATGGCACCGACTTGTCACTCCTGGGTTTAGTGGGCGGTACAGGCATCGGTAGAGTCTCGATTACGCCTGAAGGCGTCCAGCCCGGTATCGACATGGACCCTCTGGAAATAACCCATATGCTTCAGGCGGAAAACACCCCAGAACACTTTGCCGAGCTGGTACGCCAGTACGCACGGGTGGCCATCTCTGGGGTCGTACCCAAGTTCATTGCCAATGATGCCTTCCACAACCAGCAGCCGCTGGGTAAGCCGACGCTGAGGACCGGATTTCATATCATCAAAGGCTCGGATGACAACACCCCGTTTCTCGGCTTCAACGAGTTCTACACCATGCGCGTACTGGAACGGTTAAATGTCGTGCCCGTTGCCACATGCCAGATGTCTGAGGATGGAAGGGTTCTGGTAGTCGACCGCTTTGACGTTGATGAGCAAGGCATCCCCCGCTATGGCCTGGAAGATGCGTGCGGGCTGCTCGGCTTGCCGCCACACGAAAAATACCGCCCCACAGTCGAGCAAGTGTGGAATGCAACCCGATCTTATATAGGCGCAGATCGCCTCCGCGAACAACGCGAGCATCTGGGCTGGCATCTACTGACCAATTACGTGGTGCGCAACGCAGATTGCCACGCAAAAAATATCGCGCTGTATTACACCTCCCAGGCTGATGTCGGCTTTACCCCAGTCTATGACCTGGTAACCACGCAGGCATACCCTCGATTCGCTGCCAGTCCACCAGGGCTTTCCATCGGCGGCAAGCAAACCTGGACGCCGGGCCGCTCGCTGGAAACCTTTTTCAAATCGGTGCTGAGCATTCCACCAGCGCAGTACGCTGCGATGGTTGAGCAACTCTGTCAGTCAGCGGTGGAAGTTGGGCAAGAGGTGATTGAAGCATCGAAGAACGAACCAGCCTGGCGCGATGTAGCCAAACATATGGTGCATGCCTGGAATGCAGGAATGGAAACATTACGCAGCGCCAAGGCAGCACCCCAGTTTCGTGGTCTGGATAATGCCATCACAGAAGCTGGCTTCTCAGGGCCACGCAAGCCTGAGTCTAGAGGTGAGGTAATTGGTCGTTCTGAATTGTTGGCGAAAAAGCGGTGAAGGCTAGAACGTGCATCTTCGCTAGGAACAAGACGCTGTGCATGCGTGAGCGTAGAACTGTCACGCCCAGAACTCAGAACTAAAAAATAAATCTGTCACCTTTTTCCAGTCACCTCACCTACCGTTTCGTTTATTTCGACTGTTGTGCTTTTCGTTTATTTCGTTTATAAGTGCTCCATAGTTTTATTTGCCAACCATTTGAGCAGACCTGCTGCTCTTGGAGATAGTCATGACCGCCACTGATCGCGCTCGTACAGTCCTCCCTGATGATAGAGAAATTGCGGTGGCTGTAGAATCGAGCCGCCAGATCGCAGTTTTCCTCTCTACAAAGTTCGAGACCCAGCGCATTGAGCTGGTTGATCAGGCGCAGCAGCGTGAAGTTGTTGAAGTGCCTACCTTTGCACTGCGCTTGCTTGGCGACATTCTTAGCGAACTCGCTCTGGGGAATGCTGTCCAGATCGTCCCGATCCATGCCGAACTGACCACGCAGGAGGCTGCAGACCTACTCAATGTCTCTCGGCCCCACCTGGTGAAGCTTCTGGACGCTGGGGAATTGCCGCATACGAAGATTGGAAGTCACCGGCGGGTTAAGTTTGCTGACCTCATGGTGTATAAGGCCCAGCGAGATCAGACAAGTCGTGCAGCCCTGAACGAGTTGACCTCCCAGGCTCAGGAGCTTGGGATGGGTTACGAATGAGGTGTTCGCCTTTTACTGCTTTTTATGATGCGAACATTCTTTACCCCGCCCCCCTTAGGGGCTTTTTGATGAACGCCAGCGAATACATCGACAAACTACGTCAGCAACAGCTACCCGATACAGCCCGAATGCTCTCGGAGTTCACGTTTCTTATCTAGGTCGAACGCAATAGCTTGTGCCAGAGCTTGATAAGAAAATACGTCCACGTTTGCCTCGAAACTTTTATCTGACCCCGATTTCCTTCCTTTTAAAGACGCAGATTATCTACAAGGGAATCCCGACTTCCAGATTACTTGCCCACGCCTTAAGCAGATTTAGGGACGCACTGACCCATAGCCTGTGCAGTGTTCAAGCAGAATCACGGAGTTGGTGCCCCATACGAAAGGTCATGAATAATCAAGTCATTCTGAACTTGTCTAATCGTTGTGGTTTTCGTGGCGCGAACAGCACCTGGAGACAAGCCCACCGAACGTTTGAAAGCGCGGCTAAAGGCGGCTAATGAACCGTACCCTAGTTGCCTGGCAACAGTTTCAATAGGTTGATGTTCGCGACTCAAGCTGAGAAAAGCCAGACGCATCCTCAAGTCCGTCAGGTATCGAAGCGGGGAAACGCCTGTTACCAAAAGAAAACGTTGCGCAAAAACCGACCGAGACTGGCTAGCCTCGTCTGCAAGCATAGCCACTGTCCAGTTTCTCCCAGGGTGCTTGTGCATCATAGCAATTGCCCTGCTCAAGCGAGGGTCCTGTAACGCGCCTAACCATCCGGTAGTACTACCGCAGCCGCCTGCGGCCCAGCTGCGTACCATAAGAGCGGCAACCACCTCGGCAAGGCGTGCCAAAATACCAATGTGCCCAGCCTGTAGTGCAAGCGATTCCCTCTCCATGGCGTCAAGCATGGGGCGAATCTCGGGTGATGTTTCAAGTAGAGTGCTCACCAGTAGAACTTCCGGCATCGAAGCAACGAGCGGCTGCATCCCGCCAAGTTCCATTTCCATGCAGCAGCTGAAAATAATCGCATCGTGCTGCACGTTACCCTCAATAGTAACAACCTGCTGGCGGCGGTCATTCTTCATAGTTACATCCAGTGCAAGCGGCTTTATTTCTGCTACTAGCGTGTTTTCAGCGGACAACACCGCATGTTGCCCTCCGCGAGGGATGAGCACTGCATCCCCGCTATCGAGCTTATACAGATCTGTGCCAGGGCGGCGCAGCCAGACGGGCCCACGCCCAACAAAATGAAATTGTGCTCGTCCCGTTTCGTTGCTGAAGCCAACACCCCCCTGCTCTGGGATTTCTATTCTGCGGAATAGAACGTCGTTAAGGCGCATGCCGAGTAGCAATTCGTTAATGAGCTCACTTGAATTAGTTTGCATAGAGAGAACCATGGTGATTAGGACGAATGATCAATATTTCCACACCCATGATCATAGACCGTCCTAACTCAGTTACCTAGAATCTGCTCATCAACCCTTGAATCTGGAAGCAACCTCATGAAGTACTTTCTTTTTACACGTATGTTACGCAGT
>JBKBSI010000022.1:0-25332 GCA_046291745.1 Pseudomonas sp.
GCCAACGCGGCGGGCTTTATTCTCTTTGCCCAGTTCAACAGTCGCCTGCTGCGGCGCCGTCCACCAGTGGCATTGCTGCGTTTGACCACGCTGTTTTATCTGGGTTGTACTCTGGCATTGCTCTTGGCTGCGCTGTTACAGCCGGCATCGCTATGGGTACTGATGGTGCCGCTGTTTGGCTGTGTGTCGGTGGTTGCGCTGGTACTGCCCAACTCTTCGGCCAGCGCCCTGGCCGGGCAAGGGCACCAGGCCGGTGTGGCCTCTGCGTTGATGGGTACCATGCAGTTTGTTATTGCGGGTATTACCACGGCATTGGTCGGGCTGTTGCACAACGGCACGGCGTTGCCGCTGGCGGCGGTGATGACCGGTTGCGGTCTGCTGGTGGTGACTATGGCTTACCACGCCAGGCAAGCCGACGCCCGTCTGGCCTGAGCCGAGTCAGGCCAACTGCATCCAGATATTCCAGCAGTGCCACGCTGTGGTTGCGGCCTATGCCGGAGAGGTCGCGGAACAGAGCAGTATCTATTCGTCCGTGCTGATCCCGTGCGGCCGACTCGGCTGCGACCTGTAATAGCTGCTCAAGGCTGGCAGGCAGCAGGTAGCGGTTGCGTCCCACGCGCACCAGCTCACCCTTGTGGCCGAGCTGATCGAGCTGTTCGAGTAACTGCTCGCGTGGCAAATTCAGATTTTGCATCAGTTCGCCAATGATTGGCGGTCTGGGCGCGCAGGCTTCGAACAGTGGACGGAGCTGTTTCAGTGTCTGTTGCAGTGGTTCCGGCAATAGCGGTTGGTGTTCGGGTCGCTGCAGGCAAGGGCCGCTTTGCTTTAGTTCGCCGTTGTCCAGGCAGGTGCGCAGTGCCTGTTGCAGCAGTTTGCTGCGGATCGGCATGGTGGTGATGCGCGCTAGCTGTGAGAGATTGGGGCCGCGCTGGTCGGGGTGCTGTAGGTGATAGCTTTGAGTTGCCTCGACCAACAGATCACAGGTTGTCAGCAGGCGCTGTTGTGGCGCCAGCCAATGGCCCTGTTGATACATGGCTTGCTGCAGACTTAGCTCGTGCACCAGGCCTTCCAACTGGTCGTTGCTCAAATGCAAGGTGCGGGCAAAGCGTTGCAGGTCCACGCCATCTGTCAGACTATTTGCGAGTCCGGCCAAGGCCCGCTCGGGATTTTCCTGGCTCAAGGCTGCCAGTGCTGCCAGGCGTTCCGGGCGATGACGGCGCTGATCTGCAGCAAAGGGATCAAGCACCATACCGCTGCCCAGCAGGCGCCGGGATGCAGGGTCACGCACCACCAGTCGATCACCACGACGGCAGCACAATGGCTGCTCCAGTAACCACTGGGCGTAGCCGCTATCCTTTCCTCCCACAGCGCGCCAGCGCGCATTGACCACGGCGCCGACCATATGCAATTGCACCTGGCCGTGGCGCGGCAGAGGGCTGGTCAACTGCAGCTGGCAGTCAAACCGACGGATCGGTGCCCAGGCGCTTGCGGCCAGTAGCTGGGCCCCGCGCTGCAGCTCCTGTGCTTGCACTGCACCTACCAGGTCCAGAGCGCAGCGCTGCCCGGCCTGCACTTGAGTCACCTGCTTACCGTGGACCTGCAGACTGCGCACACGCAGGGGCTGCCCCGAAGATGACAGCAACAGGCTGTCGCCTGGCTGAATAATGCCCGCCAGCAAGGTACCTGTGACCACATGTCCGGCGCCGGGCTGGCTGAAATGTCGGTCAATGGCCATGCGTGCCAGTCCATCGCGCGGACGGGGCGGCTGCCGGGTGACCCAGTCATGCAGGGCCATGCCCAGTTCTTCAATTCCGCTGGGTTGCAGGCTGTCGACAAAAAAGCTTGGCGGTTCCGGCAGGTCCGCCAGCCGCAGGGCGACCAGCACCTGTGCCTGTACTTCAAGCTGTCGTGTCCGGGCGACCTTGGCGCACTTGCTGATGACTAGCATAAGCTGGCGAATACCCAACAAGTTCAGCAGTTGTATATGCTCGTGGGTTTGCGGCATCAAGCCGTCATCGGCGGCGACCACCAGCATCACGCCCTCGACGCAGCTCACCCCGGACAGCAGCGTGCGCATGAACTTCTCGTGGCCGGGTACATCGACCAAATCTGCCGTACAGCCGTCAGGCCAGTCGATATGCGCGTAGCCCAGTTCGATGCTCATGCCCCGGCGCTGTTCTTCGGCACTGCGATCGGTTTCCTGACCGGTGAGTGCGCGTATCAGTGCAGTCTTGCCGTGGTCCACATGCCCGGCGGTGGCAATAATCATCGGTAGGGCTGCGTCTGCAGTTGGCTGAGCAATTGCGCTTCTTCGTCCAGACAGCGTATATCGAGCAGAAGCTGGCCGTCGTGCAGGCGGCCGATGATCGGCACCGGCAGGGTCCTGAGCGCAGCTTGCAGTGCCTGCAACTGCCTGTTGCTGCCGCGCTTGCTTGATGCGGGGCGCAGGGCGATGGCGCAGCTGGGCAAGCGCTCTATGGGTAGCGAGCCGCTACCAATCTGGCCCATGACATTCATTATCGTGACCTCCGTCTGCTCACCCGCCCAGGACTGAAATGCCGGTAGCAAGCGTTCGGTCTGCTGCCGAATCTCCTCCTGCGTGCGGCTTAACCAGCGCAGACTGGGCAGGCGTTCGGCGAGTTTTTCCGGCTGCGCGTAAAGTGTGAGTACTGCTTCCAGAGCCGCGAGGGTGACCTTGTCGCAGCGCAGTGCGCGCTTGAGTGGATTCTTCTTCAGCTTGTCGATCAGGCTACGCTTGCCGACAATGATCCCGGCCTGGGGGCCACCCAATAGCTTGTCGCCGCTGAAGGTGACCAGGTCCGCGCCACTGGCAATGCTGTCCATCGGTGTAGGCTCGTAGGGCAAACCCCACTGGCGCATATCGATCAGACTGCCGCTGCCCAGATCTATCGCATAGGGCAGGCCCTGGTCGTGCGCGGTCTGGGCTATCTGTTGCTCAGGTACGCTGGCGGTGAACCCCTGAATGGCGTAATTGCTGGCGTGAACCGTCATCAGCAGGCCCGTCTTCGGGTTGATGGCTTCGGCATAGTCACGCTGGTGGGTGCGATTGGTAGTGCCGACTTCGATCAGTTTGGCCTGGGCGCGGCGCATGATATCCGGCACCCGGAAAGCACCGCCGATCTCCACCAGCTCGCCGCGTGAAACCAGCACCTCTTTACCCTTTGCCAGGGTGTTCAGTGTCAGCAGGACTGCTGCGGCATTGTTGTTGACCACGGTGGCCGCTTCGGCGCCGGTCAGTCGGCACAGCCAGGCTTCGACATGGCTGTCACGGTCACCGCGTTTGCCCGTAGCCAGATCGAATTCCAGGTTGCTGGCGCCGCGCGCGACGTCACACATTGCCACTATGGCCTCTTCCGGCAGCGGCGCGCGGCCAAGATTGGTGTGCAGTACGGTACCGGTCAGGTTGAACACCTTGCGCAGGGACGGAGCCAGTAGTTGCTGCAGTTGCTGCTGCACCCTTTCAACAAGCTGATCTGGCTCACAGGGCTGGCTGGACGTTCTGAGCCGCTGTAGCTCGCCGTTGATGCTCTGTTTGGTCAGCTCGCGGCCGTAGTCTTCGGTCAGCTGGCGTATGACTGGCCAGCTGAGTATCTGGTCAATGGAGGGCAGGGTACGGCGCACATCGCTGGATGTGGTCAGGTCGGTATTCAGCACGGAACACTAGCCTCGAGAAGTAATGCGAAGCATAAGAGTTGATGGACGCCGAAGCTGAAAAGGGCGGATGGGGCACCCCGGTACAAGACCATCAATGCCAGGGATGGCATTGCTGAGCTACAAGGACGTACTTGCCGCGTGTCTTGTACCGGGGTGCCCCATTTGCCCAGAACCCCCATCTTGCCAATCAACTCTTATGCACGGGCCGCAAGGCCCGCCATTATCACGAGTCCTGCAGCGTTAGTGCCTTCACTATGCTGTCGAAGGCGTTATCGGCCAGTGTACGCAGTTCGTCATCGGTTCGGTCCTGAATCGGGTGGGGTACAAACACCATCTTCGGGTCCATGCCCAATGCCCTGGACTGCAACGCCGCTGCCTCAACGAATTCGCTGGAAGCAATGCCTACACCGGGAATCTGTCGGCCTTCAAGGTCGCCTATATCATGCATACAGCACGAGGTACAGGAGCCTCAGTCGGCCAAGCCTTCCACCAGCACGTCGACCTCACTGGCGATCTTCTGTTTCAGATCGGTGGGGGCAATGCGTGCAAAGGTAGGTTTGCGATAGCGTTTTACCTCGATACCGCGCTCACTGAGAAGTTCGTCCAGACGATCCAGCAACACGTTGCCGCGTGACTTGGAAATATCCAGCAAGCCGACAGTCAGGCCCTTGAGTGTCGCGGGTCTGGCCGTCAATGCGCGGCTGGCAGCCGAGCGCTCAGCGGTCGGGTCGAGCAGTATGGTTGGCGATGTCATGCCGTTACCTCCTTGCTAACCGGGGTGGAGCCCGTCGGGCCGGAAGCGGCCCAACCAGCAATAACAGCGGAAAACAGACCAGCCGGGCCACCGGCCCTGACGATCAGCAATCCACCAGGTCGAAACTTGGGTAGGTCGGCAGCGGCAAAATTCTCCGGCATGCCTTCGGTAATATCCTGCGCGCCCATGACCAGCTCCTTGCCTGGCAAGGTCAGCAGGCGAGCCAGTTCCTGATGCAAACGCGCCTTGCTCCAGCAGGCGTCGGTGAAGACCCGGCAATGCTCCGGCGATACCACCAGAATGGCATCGCCGTGCATGACCAGCTTGTAATGATCGACTGCGCGCAGCGACAGAGCAAAGCTGCGGGCCAGGGATTCGGGAGTACGGGACTTCTGATCGACAATGGCCTGCACGCCTTCGGCGGCAAACAGGGTAACCACCGACTGGTCCGGGCTGAAGCCACGCTCCACGGCCAGGGAATCCCATTCGCTGTCCTCGGCCTCGGCAAAACAGAATGTGTATTTGCCGGGTGTGCCCATGGTCGCGCGGTCGATCTCGCCGGGGCGTCCACCGCCAACGTTGCGTACGACCAATTGCAATGCACGACCGATACTGGCATTGGCACGGTTGCCCTGGCCCAAACAGTTGATGCCTGAGTTCATGCCGATGCGCTTGGCCACCGGGCCGTTGACCAGTACCAGGGGGCCGGCAAACATGGTGGTGCAGAGTATGCCGTGCATGCCGAATTCGTCGACCAGTGAGGCCTCTACTGCCGCCAGCACTACCGGCATGTATTCCGGTTTGCAGCCAGCCATGACGGCATTGATGGCGACCTTCTCGACAGTGCAGGGCACCAGATCGGGTGGCATCAGGCCGAGTACTTCATCGGCCTTGCGACTGGTACCCAGGAGCATGCGATATACCCGTTCGGGCGTGGGCGGTACCACCGGCAGGCCGTCACTCCAACCACGCTCATGGCAGGCCTCGATAGGGTCTTCGCTGTCGCCGATTTCCACTTCGCGGGATTGAAAGGTCACGGCGCCAAAGCGTATCGCCAGCTTCTCGGCCATGCCCGGGTCCTGGGTCTTGGAGCCGCAGCCGGGACGTGAGGCGGGTAGCTCGGTACCCAGCTCGGAGAGGCCGCTCAATTGCTCCCAGTCCTCACGGAACCAGCCATAGGTACGGCCTGTTTCCTCACCCTGTTCGCGGCGGATCAGGGTCGGGACTATTTCGCAATCCAGTCGCCAGGACCATTCAAGATCGGTGTCGGCAATCTGTTGAGCCTTGCCCACGGAAAAGTCGGCGCTGTCCTGGACTATTACTGTGACCGGCAGGGAGCCGACAGCCAACTGCGCCAGCACCGGCTCGATCAGGGCGCAGGTAGGGCAGGCGCGCTTGAGAATAACGATCAGACCATCAGGTAAATTTTGCATACCTGAGTTGTAGCAGCTTCAGGCCTGCAGGCAAGCACTATCATCGGTTTTGATGAGTGCTGCCTGTTGTTGCATATCGAGACAGAATCGACCTGAAACCGGTTGCCATTTTCCCAATTCTACGCCCAGGCAGGTGCAGCCTGGCGCGTAGGCATGGGCGTTTCAGTGGCCTGCACTGAGGGCGCGGCGGTCTGCCCGAGCAGGGCCGAGAGGCGCACATCGGCGCCCAAAACATAGCGCAAGGTGCCGTTTTCGTCGAAGACCGGGGCCGACAGGGTAAAGCAGAAGGCGTCGGTGGCCGAGGAGCGATATACGTCGCTGATAAACGGCTTTTGTTGTTCCTTGACCTCCCTGAACCAGGGGCGAGTGGACCAGTTCTTGCCCCGTACGCTGCCCTTGGCGGTGTCCGCCAGATCCGCCGCGAGGACGTTCTCGCTGGCCTGTGTACCATCTGCGGCGACCAGATACATCAGCTCAAAGCGAGGGTCCTGCTGAATTCGCTGGGCCATCAGCCGCTCCGCCTCTGTCACGCCCCTAAGCAATGCGGGCTCGCTAGCCAGGGTTTCTACCTGCTGACGAATCTGCTGGTGAATGGCCAATTGAAACTGGCCCAGGCCTTCAAGCAGGTTGTCGCTTTCACTGCGTACCGCTTCGCTGTGCTCGCGTACTTCGGTAGCCCGGCGCTGCAACTGAATCGCTACATCGGCGACCCGCTGCACATCCTCGCTGACTGAACGCACAGCCGCGCCGATCTGCTCGGTGCCGCTGGCCATACCGGCAACGCGTTGGTCCAGTTGGTCCATGGCCTGAGTGGCGGTGGTCAGGCCCAGGTCCATGCGTTGGATACCCTGGCGGCCCTCGGCAATGGCCAGGTGCATGCTGTCACCGGCCTGATGCAGGCGTTGCATGCCGCCACGGAAGCCGTCGATGATCTGGCTGACCTGATCTGTCGCTTCGGTGGTGTGACCTGCCAGCCGCCGGACCTCATCGGCTACTACCGCGAAGCCGCGGCCTTGCTCGCCCGCGCGGGCTGCTTCAATGGCCGCGTTCAGCGCCAGCAGATTGGTCTGTTGCGAGATGCTGGCGATCATGCTGATGACCTGATTGACCTCGTCGATCTGTTTGCTCAGTGTCTGGATTTCGTTGGCCAACAGCTGTTCCGTGGTCTGGATGGTTTCTACCTGGCTGAGCAGCAACTGGCTGTCCGTTTCACAGGCGCGTAACTGGGTGGTGACATCGCTGGCAAGGGTTGCAACAGCGCTGGCCCCGGGCACCAGTTCCGACTCCAGGCTGGCACTGATCTCCTCCACCGCGCTGGCGATCAGCTCTGATGATTGCGCCAACTGTTGGCCCTGGGCTTCAGTGGCCCTGGCGATGCTGGCCAGCTGTGGTGCGCGGCCAGCAATACCGACAGCGGCATGCAGGCTGGTGGAAACGCGCTGCTGCAGGCGACGGGTCAGTTGGCCTATCTTGCCGATCAATCCGGGTTGCGCGGGGATCTCGACACTCAGGTCAAGTTGTTCGAACAGACGCTCAAGCTGCTCTGAGCCATCTCGGTCTGCGCGTGAAAAGTTGAAAAGGCCCATGATCGCTCCTGATTGGTTGGCTGTCACTTTGCCATCAAGCAAGTTGAGTGCCATATCGCGCAGGGCGAGAATAATCGTTCAGTAGGAGGTGCAATCGGCATCAGCAACCATCAGCTTGCTGCGCAATGGTGCAGAGCTGCTCTGGAATGGGCGTTTTCGAGGCGTAGGCAGGTGCGGAGTGGGGCAATATAGCGGGGGAGTGTAAGCAGGCTCTGCTCACTGACGCGGGGCGTTGCCCGCGGCAGTGTGCAGGACGAGCAGATCAGACGCCGGTCCAGCGCTTCATGACCAGAGTGGCGTTAGTGCCACCAAAGCCGAAGCTGTTGGACATCATCAGATTGGCGGCTTCATCGGCGCGTTCACGCAGAATCGGCAGACCAGCCACAGTCTCATCCAACTCGTCGATATTGGCCGAGGCGGTGAGGAAGTTGTCGCGCATCATCAGCAGGCAGTAGATCGCTTCCTGCACACCGGCAGCGCCCAGCGAGTGGCCGGAGAGGCTCTTGGTCGAGCTGATCTTCGGTGCCTTGTCACCGAACACTTCACGGATGGCCTTGAGCTCTGCCACGTCGCCGACTGGCGTCGAGGTGCCGTGGGTGTTCAGGTAGTCGATAGTGCCATCAACCGTTGCCATGGCCTGCTGCATGCAGCGCACAGCCCCTTCGCCGCTCGGCGCAACCATGTCGTAGCCGTCGGAGGTGGCGCCGTAGCCAACTACTTCAGCATAGATTTTCGCGCCACGGGCCAGGGCGTGCTCGAGCTCCTCGACCACCACCATGCCGCCGCCGCCAGCAATGACAAAGCCATCGCGCTTGGCGTCATAGGCGCGTGAGGCCTTGTCTGGCGTGTCGTTGTACTGAGTGGAGAGGGCGCCCATGGCGTCGAACAGCATGGATTGCGACCAGTGCTCTTCCTCACCACCACCGGCAAAGACCATGTCCTGCTTGCCGAGCTGGATCTGTTCCATGGCGCTACCGATACAGTGGGCGCTGGTGGCGCAGGCCGAGGAGATCGAGTAGTTGATGCCCTTGATCTTGAACGGGGTCGCCAGACAGGCTGATACGGTACTGCCCATGGTGCGGGGAACACGGTACGGCCCGATCTTCTTCACGCCTTTTTCGCGCAGGATATCGACCGCTTCCATCTGGTTCAGGGTCGAGGCACCGCCACTGCCGGCGATCAAACCGATTCGCGGGTGGCTGATGTCTTCGGCAGTCAGACCCGCATCGGCAATTGCCTGCTGCATGGACAGGTAGGCAAAGGCGGCGGCGTCGCCCATGAAGCGCTTGACCTTGCGGTCAATGGCGGCATCCAGGTCGATGTCTACGCTGCCGGAGACGTGGCTGCGCAGGCCCATTTCCGCGTAGGAGGGGTTATGGCGAATGCCTGACTTGCCGGATTTAAGGCTGGCAGCAACGCTCTCCAGGTCCTGACCCAGGCAGGAGATGATGCCCATTCCGGTAATGACGACGCGACGCATGGTGAGAATCCTCAGAAGCTATCGGTAGAAGTAAACAGACCTACCCGCAGACCTTCGGCGGTGTAGATTTCGCGGCCATCGACGGCCATGCTGCCATCGGCAATGCCGAGGGTCAGTGAGCGGTTGATGGTGCGCTTGATATGAATGGTGTAGGTGACTTTCTTGGCGGTCGGCAGAACCTGGCCGAAGAACTTCACTTCGCCGGAGCCCAGGGCGCGGCCCTTGCCTGCGTAGCCCAGCCAACCAAGGTGAAAGCCTACCAGTTGCCACATGGCGTCCAGACCCAAACAACCGGGCATGACCGGATCGCCTTCAAAGTGACAAGCGAAGAACCAGAGGTCGGGATGGATATCCAGTTCGGCAACGATCTCGCCCTTGCCGTATTTGCCGCCAGTGTCGCTGATGTGAGTGATACGATCGATCATCAGCATGTTGGGAGCGGGCAATTGTGCGTTTCCGGGTCCGAACAACTCGCCACGGCTGCACTGAAGCAGCTCTTCCCGGGTGTACGCATTCTGTTTAGACATGTTGGCTCCTGCTAATCCCCGTTCGGTGGGGTGCAATTGATTCAATTCTGCGGTACCTGGTCGTTTTATCCGCCAGCGTAAGCTCAGACAGTCCGAGCCGGTTCAGAGTCACAACCGGAACGGGACTGGCGAGTCAGGCGTTGAGGATACCCGCGAAGGGGGCCGAGGACAAAGTTTCTCTGCCCTCAGCGGCTGTGGTCTTGCTCTGGATCAATCCAGTTCGCCGTGTTCGGCCTGGAATTGGTCGCGCAGTTCGCGCTTGAGTACTTTGCCGATGGCGCTGCGCGGCAGCTCATCAATCAGTATCAGACGGTTAAGGCGTTGGGTCTTGCCGACCCGTTCGTTGAACCACTGGCAGATCCCCTGCGCATCGCTCTGTGCGCCGGCGCGCAGAACCGCATAACCGACCGGGGTTTCGCCCCAGCTAAGCGACTGTACGCCAATGACGGTGACCTCCAGCAGGTCGGGGTGCTGACGCAACTGCTGCTCCAGGTCGCTGGGATAGATATTGAAGCCGCCGCTGATGATCATGTCCTTGCGTCTATCCATCAGCGTCAGGAAGCCATCGCTGTCAAAGCGGCCGACATCGCCGGTGCGGATAAAGCGTTTACCCTGGGCGTCATACCATTCGGCTTCGGCGGTTTTCTCCGGCTTGTTCAGGTAGCCGGTCATCATTGCAGGTGAATGTCCGACCACCTCGCCGATTTCGCCGTAGGGCAGCTCAGTGCCGTCCTCATCGATAACCCGCATATCGTGATTTTCCAGCGGCTTGCCAACGGTAGCCAGCTTGTCTGGAAACTGGTGCGCGGCCAGCATGCAGGAACCGCCACCTTCGGTCATGCCGTAAAACTCGATCAGACCACCGGGCCAGCGCTTGAGGATGTCGGCCTTGAGGTCGGCATGGAAAGGTGCACTGGTGCTGAACTTCATCTGGTAGGCGGACAGGTCGTAGCTGTCGAAATCCTCGCGGGCCATGATGCGTTGATACTGTACCGGTACCAGCATGGTATGGGTCACGTGCAGCTGTTCGGCCAGCTTGAGGTACTGCGCAGCATCAAACTTGGCCATCAGCACTACCGTGCCACCCAGCCCCAGAGTTGGCAGAAAGGATACCAGGGTGGTGTTGGAATACAGCGGGGTAGAAATCAGGGTTACACAGTCAGGGCCATAGCCGAACACTATGCCGCGCTGAATATGCGACCAGCGCATGCCGTGGGACTGGACAATACCCTTGGGGTCGCCGGTGGTACCAGAGGAATAGATGATGTTGAACGGCATGTCGGCGGTGATGCTGACAGGCTGCGGTGTGGCGTCGCTCAACCACTGGCTGAAGCCCTCGGCGGGGCGGCTGTCGTCCATACTCAGAAGTTTGATCTGCTGGCGTTCAGCAGTGGCCTGCAGGGCCTGATCCACAGCCTGGTCAACGAATACCAGCTTCGCGTCGGCATCACGAATCATGGTAACCAGGCCTTCCGGTGTAGAGGAGGGCGCCAGGGGCGCAACCACCACGCCAGCGCGCAGGGCGCCGATATACAGCAATGCATAGGGGATGGAGTTGCTACCGCATAGGGCGATGCTGTCACCCACAGCCAGACCGTCACGCTGCAGCGCAGCGGCCACTCTATCCGCCTGTCGATCCAGCTCCCGGTAATCGATCTGCTGACCGTCTTGAATCAGTGCAGGGTGATTGCCGCGTGTTTTAGCGTGCAGGCTAATCAACTCGGGGAGCAGGCTGAAGGGCGTTTCCAGGGTTATTGACATGGGCAGGACACTCATTGCTATGGGGTGGTTTGCTTCGAGCACCTATATTACCCCTCCCGGAGACCTTGCCCAGCGGCGAAATAGGCAGCAATCAGCCTGGTCAATGATCGTCCTGTCCTGCGGCTAACCACTTGTCCAATGCCGCTTGCAGGCTTCTGCGCGACAGCGGCTTACTCAGAAAGTCCTGCATGCCGACGGCCAGGCATTGTTGCCGGTCGCCTTCGAAGGCACTGGCAGTTAGCGCTATGCAGGTCACAGGCTGCAGGCCAGACTGGTGACAGTGTTGCAGGTACTCCTTGTAGACCGTCAGGCCATCCATATCGGGAAGTTGCAGGTCCATCAGAATCGCTGAAAAGGGCCCGCTGCTGGCCAATAGTGCCAGGGCCTGCTGGCCATCGCTGGCGGTGACAGTTTTATGTGACAGGCTGCGCAACATGCCCTCGATGACCATCTGGTTTACCGGGTTGTCCTCTACCAGCAATATCGGGTTGCGACTTGCTACGGGCTGGCTGGTGGTAGCGCTGGCCTGCTGCGTGGCAAAGGTCGTGAGTGGCAGTGTTAGCTGTAGAGTAAAGCGCGAACCTTTGCCCTCTTCACTCTGCGCCGCCAGGTTGCCACCCATTTTCAGCGCGAAGGTGCGTGCGATAGACAAGCCTAGACCTGTCCCGCCGAAGCGCCTGGATGTGCTGCTGTCGGCCTGCTTGAAAGCCTCGAACATGCTTTCAAGGCGGGTTTGGGCAATGCCTATGCCGCTGTCGATGACTTCACAGCGCAGATCGATGCTGTTGGCATCTTCGGCGCTGATAATCCAGCTGGCTTCGATTTCTACACTGCCATGCTCGGTAAACTTCAGCGCATTGCCAACCAGGTTGACGAGAATCTGGCGTATACGCGTGGGGTCGCCAAGCACTACCGGATCCTCGGGTGTGCCTCTGGCCCGCGTCGCCAGCTCCAGCCCCCGTTGCTTGGCGGTATGCTCGAATACCGCAGCCGAGTGACGGATGAGGTCCTTGAGGTTGAAAGGAATCTCCTCCAGCTCCAGCACGCCACGCTCGATCCGCGAAAAATCAAGGATGTCGTTGATGACCCGCAGCAGGTGGTCGGTTGACTCTCCGGCGATCTTCACATACTCGGCCTGTTCGCGGCTCAGCTCGGTGGTGTCGAGTAGCTGCAGCATGCCCAGCACGCCGTTCATGGGCGTGCGCAGTTCATGGCTCATCATTGCCAGAAAATCGGATTTGGCCCGGTTGGCCGCTTCTGCCTCTTCCCGCGCGCTGGCCATACTGGTCATGGCCAGCTTCTGCTCGTGCGCAGACTGTTGCAGGGTACTGGCCAGAGTGTTGATGTTGTGCATCAGTACACCCATTTCCTGATGCTGGTCCTCAGCCAGACGCGTTTCCAGTTCGCCGTCCTGCAGGGCCTGCACGGCACGGCTCATCCGTTCCAGGGGGCTGGACAGGGCGCGGGCCAGACGCAGGGCCAGCACCAGTGCGGCAAGCATCACCAGTCCGGCGAGCAGTAGCGCGCCGAGCAGGATATCTGCCTGGCGGTCGCTGAAGGCTGCGCTGCTCAGGCCGATCCGCACATGCCCAAGGTAGCGGAATGCTTCGGACGAGGCGCGCGGTGGGTCGAGCAGGTACAGTTCGTTCTCCAGTGGAATGCTCTGGCGCATGATGTCGGCGGAAAAGAAAACCAGCTCATCGGGGTCCGCAACCCGTCCGCTGGCCTGCAGGCGCAACAGGCGTTGGCCGCTGTTATTGAACACCTCAATGGTCTGCACATGTGGGATTTCCAGGGCTCCGGCGATCAGGCTCTCGAGCGTGCCGAGATTGCCGCTGATTACCCCGTACTCCGCTGTGGGCGCCAGTTGTTCGGCGATCAGTTCTCCAGTTTCCTGCAGTTGTCGGTTGACGTCATCCAGACGCGCATTGACGAAGTAGGCGAAAACCACCAGACCCAGCATCAGTGCCGGGGCCAGCGCAATGAGAATCAAGCGGTTGTGTATGCTGCCGGATTTCCACAGGCTCATTGACCCGCCTCCTGTCGTTCGAGCTCAGCCGCCAACGCCTGGTCATTGGGCGGTGGGAAGCCCAGCGAGCGGGCAACCTGGGGATTGCTGAGAACGGAAAAGTAATGGGGGTAGCTCAGGGTGTTGCCTTGCCAGGGGCCGTCAATCAAACGGCCCAGACTCAATGCAGTTTGCGTGGGTGAGCTGAAGGTGCTGCTCAGGCTACCGGCATTGACGAAGGGCGCGCTGGGACCGATCAGGACCTTGTTGCGGGTGTAGCTGGTAAGCAGAATGGTTTTCAGGTTGTCGGCGTTGTACACCTCGGGATCATCTGCCGCCACCAGCACTTCATTCTGGTCCAGCAGCTCAACCAGTTGGCGCGCCAGACTGTCCTGGTTTGGCAGAATTCTGAGATTCAGGTTAAACGAGACCTGGGCCGCAGCTTGTCGCCATTCGGGTATCTGTTCTGCGTATCGCGAACTGTGCAAAAGACCCACAGATCTTGCCCGTGGCACCAGTAGTTTGGCCAGTCGTAGCTGGCGTAGTGGTGGCGGGTTGGCCAGGAGTACATGGATGTTCTGATCGAATGTGTCGGCAGGCAAGGTGTTCAGGCTGCTACGACTGACGTAGGTGGCGATGGTTGGGGTGTCCCAGGGTTGCTCGAGGCGCCATTCCAAACCGCGCAGACCAAGGGTCACGACCAGCGATGCTGGAGCGGGAGGCAGTGGGTCTGTTAGTTGGTGCACGACGATATCGTCGTTGCTGCGCTGTGCGCGCAGGGCATCGACAAATTCGTCGGTCAGGGCGCTGCGGCCAGGCAGCACCACCAGAATGCTATCAGCCTGGGCCGCGACAGAGCAGATAATCAGCCAGCCGAACAGGCAAAAGCGTAGAGCTTTCATGATCCTGTTGCCGGTCTGTTCGTGCAGTTCATGCGACATCCCTGTCAATTTTTGCCGAGCAATAGGGCTTGCCCAAGCACATGCCATTTCAGAAGCTTAGTTCAGCACTGAGATAATAATGGCTGCGGCTATCGTATTGGTTGCGTGGCCAGGTCAGTGCTTCGTCGTCCAGGCGGTATTGCATGGTCAACGCCAGGTCGAGGGCACTCTGGCTACCTAGGTTGAAACGTCTTGCCACTCTACTGTCCAACCGTTCGAAGCGTCGTTCGTTCAGTTTGTCTGCACCGTAGTAGATCAGACTGGTTTCGATGTTGCCTGGCCATTGGCGCAACCAGGCTGCGGAGCCGCTGTTTCGCGCCGTGAGGCGCTGGTCGAGTGAGTTGGTAGCCATGAAATCGACATAGGCGTAAGTCAGACGCAGGCGGTTATTGGTGGTCACCGACCAGTCAATCTGGGTTTCCCCGCCGCTAAAGCGCGCTGAACTGTCATTGTTGGGCTCGAAATTGACGATCTGCAGGGGCTGGCTGATCATCTGCGATATTTCGTCGTAAAAGCCCTTGATGTCCACCGAAATGCCCAATTGGTGGAAGTAGCCGTTATAGCCAAGCTCATGGGAGCGCATCCGCTCCTGCTTCAGGTTTCCCGGACCCTTTGCCAGGGCATAATAGTGGTCGCTGCCACCGGGTGGTCCACTGAAATTGTCGGCAGCATAGGTCCAGCGGGCATTGTTTTCGTACATGTCCGGCGAGCGTACCGCTTCTGAGTAGACCAACCTCAGGCTGTGGGTAGGCTGCAGAAAGTAATGAGCTGCCACACGCGGTGAAAGAGAAAAGCCGCTGAGCTTGTCTTCTTCGGCCATGGCACCGGCGTGCAATAGCCAGCGCTGGTGAGGGCGGTACTCGAGATTGGCGAAGACCTGGCCAATATGGTTGCTGACGCGGCCGCTAAAGAAAGTCTCTGACTTGGCTTCGTCGTAGCGCAGGCTAAGCCCCGAGACCGTGCGCAGGTTGTCGCTCAGTTGTAGGGTGTTTTGCACCTCTACTTCGTAGCGGGTTTCGCGCAGGTTCTCATTCAGGTCCCAGCAGGTGGGTTCGCCGTTGCGCGCGGCCCTATGCTGCTCAACGATGATATCGACCAGGGGCGCCAGCTCCGGCCCCACGAATGATTTCATTATCTCCGGCGTCCAGCCGTGGCGGTTGCGCAACAGATAGTTGAAGCGGCGCGGGTAAATGTTCGCTGCCTCGTACAGAGTGCGCAGTTCGTGGGAGAAAACAATTGGTGAGTCGCACGCGCGCCAACTGCGCAAGCGTTCCATGTGCTGGGCGTAGGTCTTGATTTCCACCCTGTGTGTGGGCGACAAGTCGTTTTTCCAGTGCAACTGGGCAAAGTAGTCGCGGGCCTTGGTATCGGAGTTGGCGTCGTGTTCGGCCATCATGCGGTCATAGGTAAAGGATAGGTCAGTCGGTTGAGCCATAACCGTATAGTCATTGCTCTGCTGGCTACTGCCTTCCTTTGCACCCAGTTGCCAGATCAGCGTCTGGTCCGGTGTCAAAGCGGTCTCGCCCAGGAGGTTGAAGGCATTCAAACGACGACTGTCCCGGTAATCCTCGCCCTTGTCGTTGATGTCAAAGCCGGTATCCTCCTTGGCAAATAGACTCAAGCGTGCGCTGCTGTCGCCAAACTGTAGTCCCTGGCTGCCATACAGATCATTGACCCCGCGGGTGCCGCGGGTAACTTTTACCTGGGTACCCTGGCGCAGCTCCGGGCGGGTAGAAATAATGTTGATCACTCCCATCAGCGCGTTGGCACCGTAGGTCACGGTATTGGGGCCACGGAATACCTCGATGCGCTCTATGTCCTCGATTGCCAGCGGAATATCGGTCCAGTCCACGGTAGCAAGGCCGGGACGGTAGACGGAACGCCCATCTACCAGCACCTGCATGCGCCGTGCTTCGGTGCTGTTGGTACCATGGTAGTTGACGTTGGGACGGTGTCCCAGGCGGTAGGTGACCTTCATGCCGGGTACCAACATCAATAGTTCAGGTACGTCCCGGGCGCCGGTGGCGCGAATAAGGTCCCGGTCCAGAATGGTCATGCTACCCGGCACTTCGGCTGGGGACTGCTTGAGACGGCTGGCGCTAAGCACCGAAGGAAGTTCGGCTTCGCCAAGCAGCAGCGGGTCCATGGCATGAACGGACATGCTGGCGGATATGCAGGCCAGGGCAAGAAAGCGTTTCGAGTAGCAATTGGGCATGGCAGTATGACCGGGCCTGTTTATTGTAAGAACATAGTACCGGGGCGAAAACAAATTGCCACCATGCTGGTCTGTTTTCCGGCTGGTAGTCCTTTTCCGCTCAGGGCGCTTTATAATTGAACGTATTTTTCATGGCACCGAGGAGTCCGCATGACTGACAAGACGTCACCTGTTTGCGTAGTGGGAGGCGGCAGCTTTGGTACCACGCTGGCCGCATTGATGGCTGCGGAGGGGGTGCCTGTAACGCTCTGGTTGCGTGACGAGAAAGTGGCGGGGGAGATTGCTGCAAACCGCGAGAATACTCGCTACATGCCTGGCGTACAGCTCGACCCCAGACTGCAGGTAACCACCGACCTGCAGGCAGCCGTAGCCTCCGCTGAGCTGGTGTTTCTGGCCCTACCCAGTTCGGCCTTTCGCTCGGTGCTCAAGGAAATAGGTCCTGCTCTGGCAGGCAAGGGTGTGATCAGCACTACCAAGGGTATCGAGCAGCCCGGGTTTCTGATGATGAGCGATATTGTTGCCGAAGAAGCGCCGCAGGCGCGTGTTGCCGTGCTCTCGGGGCCCAATCTGGCCAAGGAGATGGCTGCCGGGGCGCTGACAGCGACAGTGGTTGCCAGTGATGATCAGGCGCTTTGTACGCAGGTTCAGGCAGTGCTCGGCAGTTCACGCCTGCGTGTCTATGCCAGCCAGGACAGGTATGGCGTGGAACTGGGTGGGGCACTTAAGAATGTCTACGCAATTATTTCCGGCATGGCTGCAGCCATGGGCATGGGTGAAAATACGCGGAGTATGCTGATTACCCGATCGCTGGCTGAAATGAGTCGATTTGCCGTACACATGGGGGCTAACCCATTGACCTTCCTGGGCTTGGCTGGGGTGGGTGATCTGATTGTCACCTGCATGTCGCCGCTGTCGCGCAACTACCAGGTGGGCTTCGCTCTCGGACAGGGCAAGAACCTTGAGCAGACTGTGGCCGAACTGGGTCAGGTAGCAGAAGGGGTCAACACCCTCAAGGTACTCAAGCAGAAATCTGATGCCGAGGGTGTGTATATGCCCCTGGTGGCTGGTCTGCATGCGATCCTGTTTGAACAGCAACCGCTGCCCAAGGTGATCAACCGTTTGATGAGTGCCGAACAGAAGCACGATGTCGAATTTGCCACTTTTATGTCCTGTAGCCCCTTGCCAGGAGTCTGAAATGAATAGCTTCAAACAATCCATCACCTCGGCGGACTTTTGGTTACGTCTGTTTTACGTCATTTTGCTGGCGCTGGCCTGGCAGGTGGCCGAACTGCTGCTGATGCTGATCGCCATTGTGCAGGTAGGTTTTCAGCTGTTTACCGGAGCACCAAATGCCACGCTCAGCGGCTATGGCAATAGTCTTTCCCAGTATGTCTGGCAGATTGGGCGCTTTTTGAGTTGTGCCTCCGAGCAGAAGCCCTGGCCTTTTCTCGAATGGCCAGCGGCTGATGCCGAATGGCAGCGCCGTCAGGTGGTACCGCCGACGGAGACGCCGGAAAGCCCCGAGCAGCCACCGAAGCAGGCTTCATGAGGCTCTGGATACTGCGGCACGGCCAGGCACAAGCCATGGCCGCAACGGATCCACAGCGTGAGCTTACGCCTTGGGGTCGGCGTGAGGTGCTGGAGGTGGCCAGCCAGTTGAAGGGGGCAGGGCTGCAGGCAATTGTCGCCAGCCCCTATGTGCGTGCCCAGCAAACCGCCGAGCTGGTAAGTGAACGCCTGGAACACGCCAGGGGTATAGCTACTGCTGCCTGGCTTACACCCGACGATGATCCGCGTCAGGTACTTGATTACCTGGCCGAGCGCAGCGAATCTGAACTGCTGCTGGTCAGCCACCAGCCACTGGTCAGCCAGTTGATCGGATTGCTGGTTGATGGCAACCGTTCTGCCCACTATCCCATGCCCACAGCAGGTCTGGCCTGCATCGATATGGACTTTCCCGCAGCGGGTCTGGGCCATCTGCAGTTATTGACCAGTCCCGCGCAGCTCGCGCTCTGACCCGTGCCGCGACAGCTTGGCGTCTATGCCCTCCAGCACGGGTGTTTTGCTGTCTTGTAGATGCAGTGTTGACATGGGATAGTGATCACCCGAACAGGTGAGTAACAAATTGTTGCTCGGCTCGAAAAATAAGAAAAGAACATGAGGTACCGTCATGGGAGAGCAGGCCAGGCTAGCCGTGTCTTCTGCGCTCGAGGCATTTTATCAGCGCGAGAAGCTGCACCCGGATAAGGTGTATCTGGTTCAGCCTTTGGCTGGTGGCCAGGTGCAGCAGTTGACGTGGCAAGAGGTTGGCGATCAGGCCCGGCGTCTGGCGACCTATCTGCAGAGCCTGCAACTGCCCGCCGCCAGCCACATTGCCCTGATTTCCAAAAACTGTGCCCACTGGATCATTGCCGACCTGGCGATCTGGATGGCCGGGCATGTTTCCGTCCCCTTGTATCCCAACCTGACCGCAGACTCGGTACAGCAGATTCTTGAGCACTCCGAGGCTCGAGCGGTGTTCGTCGGCAAGCTCGACGACTGGGACAGCATGCGCCCCGGTGTGCCGCAGAATCTGCCGATGCTGGGCATGCCCCTGGCGCCGGAAGACCCGCAGTTGCTGTCCTGGCAATGTCTGCTGCAGGCCAATGAGCCGATGCAGGGCGAGCCCTTGCCGGACCCTGAACAACTGGCCACCATTATCTATACCTCTGGTACCACGGGTATGCCCAAGGGCGTCATGCAGAGCTTTGCCAGCATGTACTACTCCGCAAGCAACTGCCTGCGTCTGTTCAATATCAGTGACGAGGACCGATTGCTGTCCTACCTGCCGCTGTGCCATGTTGCCGAACGGCAGTTCGTCGAGATTGCCTCCTTGCTGGCCGGGGAAACGGTGTTCTTCGCGGAAAGTCTGGATACCTTTGTCGCCGATATGCAGCGGGCGCGGCCTACTGTGTTTTTCGGTGTGCCACGTATCTGGGTCAAGTTTCATATGGGCGTGATCAAACAGGTGCCTGCTGGCGTCCTGGATATGCTATTGGCGATACCTTTGATCGGGCGTGTCGTCGCCCGTCGCGTGCTGGCTGGTCTGGGACTGGATCAGATTCGCTATGCAGTCTGTGGCGCCGCGCCGGTAGCCGATACCACCATGGCCTGGTACCGACGCCTGGGGCTGAACATCGCTGAGGTCTATGGTATGACCGAAAACTGCGGCTATTCGCACCTCGGCCGACCGGCCCGCTACAAGCAAGGCTGGATAGGTCTACCCAACCCCGGGGTAGAGTGTCGCCTGAGCGACGAGGGAGAACTGCAGGTGCGCAGCAAGGCGACTATGCAAGGCTACTATAAGGAGCCTGAAAAAACCGCTGAGACCCTGACCGAGGATGGTTTTTTGCGCACCGGGGATGTCGGAGAGATCGACAACGAAGGGTTTCTGCGGCTGACTGGCCGGATCAAGGATATTTTCAAGACGTCCAAGGGCAAGTATGTAGCACCGGCGCCAATAGAAAACCTGCTGGCTGCGCATAGTCGCATTGAGCAGGTCTGCGTGGTGGGTAACAATCTTGCCCAACCGCTGGCGCTGGTGCAATTGTCGGAGGCGGGCTGGCAGGACGTACGTGAGCAGCGTGAGCAATTGGTGAAAACCCTGGTCGAGCTGCTTGACGACGTGAATGGCAAACTCAACAGGCATGAACACCTGAGCTGTGTGGTAGTAGTAGAGGATACCTGGGGCGTAGAGAACGGTTTTATGACCCCGACGCTGAAGATCAAGCGCAATGTGGTCGAGGCTACTTACCAGGATCAGTTCGAGATCTGGTCGGTAAGTGGCCACGCGGTGGTCTGGCAGCAGCAATCAAACTGAAGGAGCAAACATGACGGCGATCTGGCAGCGGGCGGTGGACCTGCAGGAGCTGAACAAGCCTGGCGAGCACATCAACACATTGCTGGATATCCGTTTTGAGGAGTGGGGTGATGACTGGATCAGTGCCAGCATGCCGGTGGATGCGCGTACCCATCAACCCTACGGCATTCTCCATGGTGGTGCCTCGGTAGTGCTCGCAGAATCGCTGGGCAGCACCGCTTCTTACCTCTGTATTGATCCAGAGGTCAGTTACTGCGTGGGCTTGGATGTTAATGCCAACCATCTCAAGGCAGTCAGTGGCGGGCGTGTGACGGCTGTGGCCAGAGCCGTGCATCTGGGTAGAACGACCCACGTATGGGATATCCGTCTGCACAATGAAGCCGGGCAAGCCAGCTGCATAGCTCGCTTGACCATGGCGGTGGTGCCAGTCAAATAGTCTGATGATTATGCTGCTGCATTCATGGGCTGCCCGTTGCTTGTGCCTGTGCTCGAGACAACTTAGATTTTCCTGTCTGGCCCTACACAGGCCGCAGCGCTCCCATCCCGTTGTTACAGGAACCTCTCATGCAAGTGAGCAGTCACGAAGTTCGTTTTTCCCTTCCCACGCTTGAGGTCGCGGCCAAGGTCTGGGGCAACCCTCAGGGTCTGCCGGTAATAGGTCTGCATGGTTGGCTCGACAATGCGGCGACCTTTGATCGTATTGCACCGCTGCTCAACGATGTGCATCTGGTAGCCCTGGATTTGCCCGGGCACGGCCTGTCCGGACATATGCCAGCAGGCGGCTACAGCCTCTGGCAGCAAGCCTCTACAGTCTTGCAGGTGGCTGAAAACCTGGGCTGGCAGCGCTTTGCTCTGCTGGGGCATTCGATGGGAGCCATCATCAGCGGCATTCTGGCCGGCAGCTTGCCGGATCGGATCAGTGGCTTGTGTCTGATTGACGGTTTGTTGCCCTTTACCTCGGAAGCAGAGGATGCGCCCAAGCAGATGGCACGTTTTCTCGCTGCCAGCCTGGCAGTGAGTAAAAAACGCAAACCCCTTTATGAAAGTGTCGAGAAAGCGGTGCTGGCCCGGGTGTTGGGTGGTACCACACCGCTGAGCCGCGAAGCAGGGAATCTGCTGGTTGAACGCGGCCTGATGCCGCAGCAGGGCGGTTGGACCTGGCGAACCGATCCGCAATTGATGTTACCCTCACCCTTGCGTTTCACCAGTGATCACGCTGCGGCCTTTATCGAGTCGATTCAGGCGCCGGCGTGCCTGGTACTGGCTAACCAGGGGGTGATGCACAAGCATCCCCAGGTGCTTGAGCGTATTGAGCGTTTCAGCCATATCCAGCGGCACTATCTGGAGGGCGGTCACCACCTGCACCTCGAGGAGCAGGCCGGTGAGGTTGCAACGATATTTGACAGTTTTTTCAAGTCGTTGACTTGACCCCCGGAGCTGCCGGGCAAATGATCAAAAATAAGCCGATCTGGCAATGAACTGAAACGCAGTACTTGCATCCGACCCCTCGGTTGCCCGCACAGAGGAGATCCAATGCCCTTTTTACCTGCCTTTGGTCTGATTTCGTCCGCATTTACGCTGGCGCTGCTGGCAGGCGCCAGCCAGGCCGAGGAAGAGCCAGAACTGGTCCTCAAAGCCTTTCCCCGTGCCGAGCTGGTGCATTCTTCGGTTGATCGGGATATTGACCACTCGGTGGTCATTGGTGGCGTTCGCCGTATCAATAACCAGCTGCGTGCAGAGCGCGAGGTGCGAGCTCGCGGTGAGTTGCTGCGCAGCACCTTCCAGATACCCACTGGCCATACCAGTGCCGAGGCCTTTGCGCAGGCCAAGCAACAGCTCCTGGATCGACCCAACAGCATGCTGTTTTTCTGCGAGGGCCGGGAGTGTGGCAGCAGTAGCCTGTGGGCCAACCAGGTGCTGGACAATGCCAGGCTGTACGGACCCGAGGACAACCAGGCTTATCTGGTGCTGCGTTTGGACGAAGAGCCACAGCGCTTTGTCAGTTTGTATGCCATTACCCGGGGTAATCGAAGGGCTTATCTGCACGTGGATCAGTTCACCCCGGCGTCGGCAATAGAGGAGGCGCTGTACCCGACCCCCGCGACCTTGCTGAAGGTGTTGCATGCTGATGGTTCGGTACAGATCAGTCTGGATCTGCAGGCAGAGCCTGAGAAAGCGAAGGCCTGGTTGAACCTGGTCAACCGCATGCTGCGCTCCGATACCCGCTTGCGCGTCTCCGTCAACGGCGAGCAGGCGCCCCAGGCAGTGCAGCAGTTGATTGACCTGGGTATTCGCGATCAGCGGCTGGAGATTGGTGAGCCGTTGCCCGCAACGGGCCTACGCATAGAAAAGCTCTGACTTTGCCCTCAACGCCTGCGGCGGCCGGGATGAATATCCAGCCGCTCAGGCATTGACTGAATGCTTTGCCAATCAAACAGATGGCCCCGGTAGCGGCCCTCGTTGTACAGGCTGGCCTGATCCTGATAGTGGGGGTCAAAAGGGTTGCCAGACTGCCCCAATGGATTGATACCCAAACTGCCATTCAGCTCACTCAGGTCGATCAAGCGTCGCGTGGACGGACCAGCCTTGATGCGGTAGATGTCTGCGCCGCTATCGAAGGTCATGCTGTTGAGGCTTTCAGAGCCGCCATCCACGGCGACTGGCTCGCTGTTGAGGAATGCCCCGAGGCGCATACGCGCGGCCAGCGGATGTTGGTGTTGCAGCACGCTGACCTGATCCCAGGTCCAGGCGTCAGGGTCCACACCAAGCTGCGCTACCAACGATTCGACGGTACGAATCCAGGCTTGCTCGATGGCGGCCTGGCGACCGTCCATGACCGGATGCAAACGGTTGTCCCACCAGGGCGAGGCGGGCTTCCAGAACAGGCTGTAAAGGGTTTTTTCGGCCATATCCGTATTACGAAAAACCTCGAACTTGTCGCCCAGTTCATCGGCGAACAGGGCCTCCATCAGGTTGTCCTGCCAGCGCTGAAACAGGGTGGCGCCGACCTGGTGACGGCCAAAGGTGCCATCCCACTGGCTCAGGATCTCTGTAGCGCGTGCCGCCGGAGCGCGAAGCTCGGGGGCCAACAGGGAGTCGACCAGTAGCGGCAAGGCATCGTCGAGCATGGCCAGTGCCTGTGGTCGTTTGGTATCGAGCTGAATGTTCTTGAACTGCGCCAGGTCAAACTGCTGCTCGGCGGCTAGTAATTCGCCCAGTCGTTCGGCGCGCTCACTGGGTGCGTAATACCCGGGTAGGCGACGGCGCGGATTGCCATTGGGGTAGGGGTGGTTGGCGCTGAAAATCTGTCCGCTAGAGGGATTGATGATGCGCGGGTTGGCGCTGAAGGCTTGATAGCCGGCAAAGTCGTCACGCCCGCTGGAACCGTTAAGCAGGGTGAAGCTATTGTTGCTGTTGGGCCAGCGCTTGAGCATGCCGATCGCCCACATGGCGATATTGTCGTCGACATCGGCATAAAGCAGATTCAGGCCTGGAGAGCCGTGCAGGGCTGCAGCGGCCTCGAATTCTTCCATGCTTTGCGCCCGTGGCAGGCCGTAAAAGGCTTCAGCGGCATCGTTGTCAGCGTTCAGAAAACTCCAGAACAGGCTAACAGGAGGGCGCTCGCGGTGATCGCTCAGGGCCTGTTCGCCAACCGGGTCGTTGATAATCGGGCCATGCCTTGAGCTGCGCATCCGCAACAATCGATCTTCCTGGCCGCGGACCTTGATCACTTCCTCGTGGATTGTGAGATTCTGCCAGCCGTCCGCCGCAGCCCAGACCTGATTGGGATTCTCTGGATGCACACGCTCACGGTAGAAATCCACTTCATCGTTCATCAGCATGGTCAGCCCCCAGGCGTGGCGACGGGTCTGACCCAGCAAGGGAAAGGGGATGCCTGCCAGAAAGTGACCATAGACTTCATGTTCAGGGGTGCGAATATGCGCTTCATACCAGACTGCAGGTGCGGCAAAGCCGATGTGCGGGTCGTTGGCCAGCAGCGGGGCGCCGCTAAGGCTGCGGCTGCCGTTGACCACCCAGGCATTGCTGCCCATGAATTGGCCTGCGGGTAGCGAGCGCTCGACCTCGGCCAGTTGCTTGAGCAACGGATCTAGCAAACCGCTGCTCTGGTTCTCAGGAATGCGCCGCGGCGGTAGGGTGTCTGGCCAGCCGGGCACCAGATCCTGGGCATGGCGTTCACCCAGCTTGCCGCGTACGTGGTCTACCAGGGCGTCAGTCTTGAATGCTTCGGCAAAGGAGTAGGCCATGTAACCCATTACATGGGCGATGTCCTCAATGTCGAAGTAGTCCGGGCGCGTCAACAGCAGGCGGTACTCCAGCGGCCGACCGCCCTGTTCAATATAGTGATTGATGCCATCCTGATAGGCCTTGATCAATTCCACGTGGGGTTGGTCTTCGGCGGCTCTCAGGCGTTCGGCATAGCGCCGGGCATAGCGACTGATACCAATTGAGCGAAAAAAGCGGTCAGTCTCCAGCGACTCAGGTCCAAAGAGTTCGGAAAGCCGTCCGGCGCCGATACGGCGTAGAATGTCCATCTGAAAAAGGCGGTCCTGGGCGTGCAGATAACCCAAGGCACGGTAGGCGTCCTGGTCATTCTGGGCGTCGATATGCGGCACGCCCCAGGGGTCATGGAATACGGTTACCGGTGCTTGCAGGCCCGGCAGTTCGAGCGTGCCGCTGCGCTGTGCCTGAGCACCATACAGCGCCCAGGCCGCGGCCGCGGCAAGCGCAGATAGCAGCAGGATGAGGCCAAGCGCCCACTTCAAGGAAATCAGCACACGGGGATTGATCACAGGTAACCTTAAGCAACCGAAAACATCCGGGCATGATGCGCAGACAGTCATCCGCCGTCAATCTTGATCAGTAGAAAGGAGCAGGCATGGGCCAGCGAGTTGCTTTGGTGCTGGGCAGTGGGGGAGCCAGGGGCTACGCCCACATTGGTGTGATCGAAGAAATCGAGCGGCGGGGTTACAAGATAGATTGTATTGCTGGCTGCTCGATGGGGTCGGTGGTTGGTGGTATCTATGCTGCAGGCGGTCTGGATGCCTACCGTGAGTGGGTCACAGGTCTGGACT